>JASFKY010000019.1:0-25083 GCA_050118395.1 Myxococcales bacterium
CGTGGTCCTTTTGTGCTTCCCAAAGGCCTGCAAGGACCGCCTCGACGACGGTGGTCAGGCGCAAGCCGCCCCGAGTGTGGAGCATGGGTGAATAGCGGACCTCCATGTAGCGCACGTTTTCTGCGGCGGCGTCCTCGCAAAGCTCGTAGGCAGCTCGGTAAAGCGCCTCTTCCGTTTGGAGCACCTTGAGCGTGGTGTCGAAAGCCTTGAGGTACTCGACGAGCGATCCGGCGTGCTCCCCGCAATGCAGCGCCTTGGCGAGGCCCTCGGGATCGTCCGCAGGAAGCGAGACGCCCTGCTCCTGGGCGAGCTCGAGCATCGTGGACAGGCGCAGAGAACCGTCCAAATGAACGTGGAGGTCGGTCTTTGGAAGCCGCTCGATGTCGGAGAGCGTCAGCTCCATGTTTTCATTGTACCGCGTTTAGTCGGTCCTTTCGAAGCGGCCCAAAACCGCAATGACTTCGTCAAGGTGCTTGGCGGCGACACTGACCCGGGTCGGCATTCCACCGCTGAGCCCGAGGGCATTGACCAGATCGATTCCGCTGTCGAAACGAGCCGCCACCGTGACCGTCGTCTCGTCGTGAACGAGCGAGATCGGCGCCAGGCGCTGGCCTAGCAGCAAAAGCTCGGTCTTGTCGTAGGGACCACCTCGGCGCCTCGCGTCACAGATCGCCAAGCCGCCTCGAACCTCGTAACGCGTCGACAGCCGCTTGGCCTCGCGCTCCATCGCTTCGAGGGCGTCGGCCACATTTTGAAACTCCCGATACATTCCCGAATCGCGCGCACCGTCCGCGAGGTAGCGGACTACCAGCCCGCGCAGCGCTTCATCGCGCGGCCGAGCGCGGAGCGCCCGATCCAACACCCGCGCTCGCTCGCTCGGCTCTCCGAGCCTCGTGTCGATCGCGCGGGCGTCGTCGTCGGCGCCTTGGTAGGGCTCGATACCGCCCCGAATCCACTTGGCCGCAGAGCAAAGCCCGTCGAAATCCAAGTGGCAGCAAATCGTGTCGATCGGCCCGGCCGCCGCGACCCGCTCGGGCGTCACCAGCTCCGGGCAGGCGCCGTGCTGCGCCTTGGTTCGAAGCACGAAGCGAGGATCGTCGGCGTAGTCGACGTGGCGCGAGTGATCGTGGTGATCGATCCACATGGCCAGTCGCGACCCCAGGCCCTGAATGAAGGGAAGTGTGGTCTTTTCGTAACTCGCTCCTCCGGCATTGGCCGCAAAGGCCACGTCCAATACGACCACCCGCCCCGGAAGGCTTTCGGGCTTGGGCAACTTACGGGGCGTCCCGTACGCCAAATGCGGGAAACTACCCACGTTCTGAGCATGTGACCCCCCTCGCTCCAGCGCAACTGGCGGATAACCGGATCGGTTTTTCCCAAACTGACCTCTGCACGAAACACACCGGAAATGAAGCGCAGCCATAGATCCCACCGTGCCGCTGCCGAGGGTGCGCCGCGGCCATGACTAAGAGGTGCAAGATCATGGAAGAACAACTTTCGGAACTGACAACGTTTGCAAACGCCTTGTGGGTTCTCGTTAGCGCCGCACTCGTTTTCTTCATGCACTCGGGCTTTGCCCTAGTGGAGAGCGGATTCTGCCGGAAGAAGAACGCAGTGATGGTGTTGATGAAGAACGTCGGCGTGGTGGCGATTTCATCGATCGCCTTCTACCTGGTGGGATACGGTGTGATGTTTGGCGAGGGCAACACCTTCTTCGGACTCTCCCAGTTTTTCCCGGACAACGGGGGCGCGTACGTGGATCTCCCGCCATACGTATTCCTCTTCTTCCAGCTGGTCTTCGCGGCCACCGCGTGCACCATCGTGTCGGGCGCCATCGCGGAGCGCGGCCGGTTGCCCACCTTCTTCGCCTTCACGGCGATCGCCACCATCATCATTTATCCGGTGGTCGGCCACTGGGTCTGGGGCGGCGGCTGGCTCTCTGAAATGGGCTTCGTCGACTTCGCCGGCAGCACGGTCGTGCACGGCGTGGGCGGGGGCATGGCCCTGGCCGGAGCGCTGATCATCGGACCGCGCATCGGAAAATATCAGCCCGATGGCTCGGTCAAGCCCATGCCGGCCCACAGCTTCCCGCTGGCCACGCTCGGCGTGCTCATCCTCTGGCTCGGCTGGTTTGGGTTCAACGGAGGCTCCGAGCTCGCCTTCGACGCCGACGTCGGTCGTATCGTTCTCGTGACCAATCTCGCCGCATCGGCAGGCTTCGTCGGAGCCCTGGCCTGGATCAAGTTCCGGAGCGGGCTGCTCGACCTCTCCATGGCCCTCAACGGGGCGCTGGCCGGCCTGGTGGGCATCACCGCGGGTTGTTACGCCATTCCAGGTGGCTGGTCGCTGGTGGTCGGGATCGTCGCGGGCATGCTCTGCGTGGAAGGCGTTCTGCTGATCGACAAGCTCAAGATCGACGACCCGGTGGGTGCGATCACCGTCCACGGCATCTGCGGGATGTTCGGCACGATCGCGGTCGGTCTCTTCGGCTATGAAAACGGCGGAAGCCTGGAGGGCCCGCTCGGGCTCTTCGTCGGCGGCGGCGTCCACCAGCTGGGTGTCCAGGCCTTGGGTACGTTTTCGGGAGTCGCCTTTGCCTTCGTGGTCGGGGGCATCCTGTGGTTGGCCATGAAGTTCCTCGTGCCCGGTGGCGTCCGCGTCTCCGAAGCACACGAGATCGAGGGCCTCGACATCGCCGAGTGTGGCGTCGAAGCCTACAACGAAGAACTCACCGGCGTTCACGCCGGCACCGCGACCGCCATGTCGGCGGCGCCTGCGGAGTAGCACTTCGAGAGGAGGGGTGGGGTGGCTCCCCGGTCTGCCTCGCCCCTCTTCTCTCCCTTTTTTGGATGTCGGATTTGGAAAAACGAGTTTCGAGCGTGGAAACGCCACGCTGGAGTGGAGGTAGTGTGATGAGAAAGTTTCTTTCCCTGGCCGCAGCGTGCAGTTTGGCATTCCCCGCGGTGGCGTTTGCCGAGGAGCTTGCGCCGCCCGAGCCGCCGAAGGAGGCCGCCGATGACATGGAACGGGAGTACGACAGCAGGACTCCTGAGCCAGGTGTATCGGCCGAAGAGGAGATGCCCGAGCCGCCGAAGATGAAGGCGGACGAGATGGAGGCGGAATATCAGCCGGAGGAGCCTGAAGAGGGCAAGCATCCGTTCCTGGACGGCCTCTCCTGGCAGGTCATGGCGAGCGCCTTCTACCGTCTCAGCGGCTACACCGGTCAGGGCGTGACCTCGTCGCCCCCTGCACCTAGCGGCGAGTACAACACGCTGGACTATCCCTATACCTCGTACAACGGCTTTGGCCTCAACTTCGCGGGGGGGCTCGTTCAGTACACGGGTGAGAAATTCGGCGTCACCGTCGATCTCCGATGGGGCTCGGCCGCGCTGAAATTGACTCCGCTCGCGCCCATCAAGCAAGCCTACGCCAGCTACATGCCCACCGAGAAGATCCAAATCGACTTTGGCTTCTTCGATACGATCTTCGGCGCTGAAGTCGTCGACGAGTGGAATAACGCCAACTACACGCGCGGTGCGCTCTACTTCAAGCGGCAGCCGTTCAACCACATGGGCATTCGGTCCGCGTTCGAGCTTTCCGACATCGCGGGTCTCACGCTCATGGTGACCAACGGCGGGGTTCTTGGCGGATCGCCCATCGACGACAACCAGACGCCCACCCTCGGCTGGCAGTTCTCTCTCGCCAACGACACGGTTGGGTTTTACTTCGGCGGGCAGCACGGCGCGAGCAATCCCAACGACAACAAGAACTGGGACCAGTTCTTCGACTTCGTGCTCAGCGTGAACGTCGACTGGTTTACCCTCTTGCTGAACGGCGACTATCAGATCAGTCCGACGGGCACATCCGGTGACGACACGTTGACCGGGAAGATTTTCGCCTACGGCAATAGCTTGGCGTTCATCTTCGACATGAGCGACCATTGGTCGCTTGGCCTTCGCGGCGAGCACTTGAGCGGCAATGAGAACTACCGAGCCGTGGGAGCAGAAACGGGTCTCGCGACTGGTACCATCACGCTTCGGTACAAGCCGGTGGAGTATCTCGTGCTGAGCCTCGAGGGACGCGGCGAATGGAACACGCGAGCCATCTACTACTCGCGCACTTCGCCACCCGAGACTGACGCCAACGGCGACATCGTCGGGTACACGGCAAACAAGAAACAAGCCTACTCGGCGATTCTCGGATTCACTGCCCACATCGGGAACTGAGCCGAGCGTAGTCACGACGTACGAAAGGCCAGCTCGAAAGAGCTGGCCTTTTGTCGTTGGGTGCGTTGGTGGCTCTGGCGCTGCCTGTGGACTCTGGACCCCATTGCCACTACTTCTCTCCCTCCATGCTCGACGATGCCGTGCGCCATATCCTGGATCGACCGCACCCACGGGTCCTCTGGCTCACCGGGGCCGGGGTTTCGGCCGAAAGCGGCATTCCAACCTTTCGAGGCAGGGAGGGTTATTGGAGCGTGGGCTCTCGGAACTATCATCCCCAGGAGCTCGCCACTTGGGCTGCCTTTCAACGCATGCCCGAAGAAGTGTGGTCTTGGTATCTCTACCGTCGGGGAGTTTGTCGCGCAGCACAGCCAAACACGGCACATCGAGCTCTGGTCCGAGCGGAACGTCGCGCGGGCCGCCGTTTTCTTCTGATCACTCAGAACGTCGATGGCTTGCATCTTCGCGCCGGCAACACACCCGAGCGAACGTATCAGATCCACGGGAACATCGATCTTTTGCGCTGCTCACGGGAGTGCCTGCCTGGCCCGTTGCCGATCCCCGAAGAGCTCCCCGTTGCTTGGGGAAAGGGGCGGCTGCTCACGGCGGAGGAACGCGCCCTGCTGCGGTGTCCCTCTTGCAAAGCCTGGGCACGGCCCCACGTGCTCTGGTTCGACGAGCGCTATGACGAGCCGAATTTCCGGTTTCAGAGCTCGGTGGAGGCCGCTCGCCGTGCTTCGCTGGTCATCGTGGTGGGCACCACGGGGGCCACCTCGCTTCCGATGCACATCGCAACGATCGCGGCGCAGCGACGAGTCCCCATACTGGTCGTCAACCCGGAGCCGAACCCGTTCAGCGCGATCGTACAGCGAGTGGGCATGGGGGCATTCCTGGAAGGCACGGCGAGCCAGTGGGTGCCGCAGATCGTGGACGCCCTACCCGTCGGCTGAGACGCCTTGCTTCGCTCGTGCTTCGGTTCTACTTACGTCTTTATGAGACGATCATGGGCTTGGGTCTGGTGCTGCGGTGTTTTGACGTCGTGCCTCTTCGTCACTTCGTGCGCCAAGGACAATGAGCAGGCGCGCTATCCGGACCGGCCCAGCGGGCAATGCAGCCGACAACCCGGACAGGAATGCCAGCAGGGCTTCGTATGTCACTACGGCCCGGGAGCCGAATGTGGCGAGACGGGTGCTCAGGGCGCGTGCTTCCCAATTCCAACCGCTTGCACGAAAGACTACAACCCGGTGTGCGGCTGCGACGGGCGCACCTATCTCAACATCTGCGTTGCGCATAGCTATGGTATTTCGCCCCGCCATTCGGGCCCATGTCCGTCCGCGGGCGATGCCGCCGCCGCGGCGACCGGCACCTGCGGCAGTGGCGGCGCGGTCGAGATCTGCGCGGAGGGGTTCTTTTGCCGCTACGACGAGGCACAGTACTGCGGCGAAGTCTCGGGGCCGGGGCAGTGCGCTCCGCAGCCCACGGTGTGCACCAAAGAATGGGCCCCCGTGTGCGGGTGCGACGGACGCAACTACAGCAACGATTGCGTCGCGCACTCGCACGGTGTGTCGATCCGGCATCGCGGACTTTGCCAAGATTCTTCGCAGAAGGCCGGCGGCGGTGTCGGCACGGCCTGCGGGGCCCCGGGCCTTCCCGTCTGCACCACGGGGCTCTTCTGTCAGTATCCCTCCGATGCACCTTGCGGCGCGGGAGGAAAACCCGGCGCATGCCAGCCGCGCCCTCAGGCCTGCACGGCCGACTACAATCCGGTCTGCGGATGTGATGGCAAGACGTACGCCAATGCGTGCTCTGCCCACGCCACCGGCGTCTCGGTCAAGGAGGAAGGCGCCTGTCCCTGAGCGGGCTGGGCGCTTTCCGGCACGAGGTGGTGGTCACGGGCAGGGCATGCCGCAGGTGTAGAAGCCCTGACCGCAGCTCAGGCGCTCGCCCTGCTGGCATTCCACGCTACACGAGCCACTGATGAGCGTGCACGCGACGGTGCAGGTTCCGAGACAGCGCACGCTGCAGTTTGCGACGTTGGTGCAGGCCACCGCGGAATCGGGGCCGATGTCGACCGCGCAATTGGTGGCGTTGAGACAGCGGTAATCGCTATTCGCTCCGGCTTCCACTCGGCAGGTTTCGACCGAGCCGCATTGGGTAAAGCAGTTGTCCCCACAAATGCCATCGCAAGTGTCGCCCTGTCGGCAGCGGAACTCACAATCGTCGATGCAAGCGGCCTTGCAGAGACTGCCAAACCCGAGACACTCCGGCTGACAGCCGACGATCCCGTCGCAATCGAGCTCACAGCTCGAGCGGTCCTTGCACTCGCAGCTCGTTTCGTCGCAGGTGACCGGACTGTCACCTCCACCGCACCCCAGCACCTGGCTCGCCGCGAGGAGCCAGGCGCCAACAATCCAAATCGTCAAGCGCATCCCGTTCGCGTATCAGGCAAGCAACCACTGGTCAATGTAGGATGAAGGGGGGTGATGGGGGGTCGAGGTAGGAGGCGTGAGGCGTGAGGCTCGGGGCCCGTGGCTCGTGGCCCGAGAGAATCCGCACAAGGCTCCCAGCCCTCGGGTCCCGGCCTTTAAACCCCGGGCCTCAAGCCCGAGCCTCCTATGCTCGATCCTCGATCCTCCCAACGCTACAACGCCTCCATGCTGCGGCTGCTGAACGATGGACCCTCCCACGGTCCCCCGTTGCTTCTGGCCCATGGGGCGGGGGCACCGATGGACTCGCCGTTCATGAACGCCATCGCAGACCGGGTCGCGTCGGCAGGAATTCGGGTGACCCGTTTCGAGTTCGACTACATGGCGAGACGCCGAGAAGACGGCTCGAAGCGCGGACCCGATCGAGCGCCAAAATTGATCGAGCGCTTCGAAGAGGCGTTGCAGAGCCTCGGCCCGCCCGAAGGGGTGGTCATCGGAGGCAAATCGATGGGCGGTCGCATCGCATCGATGATCGCCGACCACTGCGGCGTGGCGGGTGTCGTGTGCCTTGGCTACCCCTTTCACCCGCCAGGAAAGCCAGAAAAGCTTCGCATCGCGCACCTGCAATCGCTGCGAACCCCGACCCTCATCGTCCAAGGGACGCGGGACCCGTTTGGGAAACCGGGCGAAGTTCGTTCCTACGGGTTGTCCCCCGCGATCGAGCTGGTGTGGGTGCCCGACGGCGATCATTCCTTCGCGCCGCGGAAGAAGAGCGGCAGAACGGACGAGCGGAACCTCGACGAGGCGGCCGAAGCCATCATCGCTTTCCTTGGACGTCGCCGATGAGGTGCAGGGCATCTTCGAAAGCGCCGTCGCAGGGCGGCCTCGGTGAAAAAAGATATCGCTCGACCCGCCCCGGATCGACTGCGGCGATGGCGGCGGAAACCGTGCCATACACGGGTGTTTGAACACAGACTGCCTGCAGGCGGCGTGCAATCTCTCGGTCGAAAGGCGCCCCCGGAGGAAGCGGGGGAACCTCCGAAGGCTCGGGCAGCGAACCATCGGAAAGTACCTCGATCAGATCCTGCTTCATCTTCGGCCATGGCTCGGAAGGAATCTCGATCACTCGGGCTCGCACCTTGTCGGCCTTGGGAAAGTCGGGCGAGCCCAATCGATCGTTGCAAAGGACATGCACCCCCTTCCCCAGCATCTCGATCTCGACCTTTGGAAAGTCGCGTCGGCCGTAGGCCACGGCGACCTCTCGGCCGTCACCAAAAATCAAGTTGAACTCGTTGTAGGCCTGAGGATCGACGTCATCGAGGTAGCTTCTCACCCCATCGAACGAATTGGTCTCGAGCGCTTCCAAAGCAAGCAGTCCTCGCGATCGAAGCGAGCCATCCCGAAATCCGAAGTTTCGCTGATTGGTGAGGCCGAGGAACAAGCCGTCGAACGTGACCCCGAACCAGGTGCCGCCTTCGCGCTCATCGAGGCCGCCTACGATTCTCGGAGCGTTCCGCAAGACGACGGGTCCAGAGGCCGGCCGGTCGTAGAATTCGTCCCGATTCGACGCCACGAGCGTGGAGCACCAGTCATCGAGCTGGTGGCGAACGATGATCGTGCACATCGAAGTCAGCGCCTCCTTCGGGCCACGGCAAGCCGTTCGGACGAATACGTCTGGGACGGCCGTGCGACCGAACCGGAAAGCTTCTTCCATCCTCGGGCGTCGTCATCGTAGACGATCTCCCAGCCTGCTCCCAGTGCCGAGCGGAGCGACTCCGCATCGAGCGTCGCTTTGAGCGGTTCTCCGGCTGCCGCGAACAGCATCGGAATGGCGGCGCGCCCCACCACACCCCAAGGCAGCCGATCGGGTGCCCGATAGGTGAGCGCAACGCTGCTTCCTTCCGAAGCCAGACCCCTGATTTGAGAAATCGCGTCGTGAATGGCGCCGAGCGGTAGATACATGGTGACGCCTTCCCAGATCCAGATGCTGGGAAGGGCGCGACGAAAGCCTGCGTGCTCGAGCGCTTCAGAAAATCGATCGGTCTCGAAATCGACCGCGACGTAGCGAAGGTCGGTCGGCGGAACCTTGTTCGCGACGCGCTTTCGTTTGTAGCGCTGGGTCGATGGATGATCGACCTCGAAGACGGTCGCTCGTTCGAGGGCCGCCATCCGCCAAGCCCGGGCGTCCAGGCCAGCTCCCAAAATGACCACCTGCTCGACCCCCTCACCGATGGCTGCGGCCAGGTGCGAGTCGATGGCAAGCGTTCTCAGGACCGCGTGGTCGACCAGGCCCAGAGTCCCCACGCGAAAGGCGCGTCTGTAGAGCGCAGCCGCACCGCCCATGCGGCCGGGCGCGGAAACCATCCAGGCGAGCCACGCCGGCAACAACTCGGGCGCCACCGCGTCGATCGGCTCCTCGTCCACGCCGAGGCCTCGCGCGAAAGAAACCAAGAACGACGTCCCGCTGGGCACACCCTTTCGCATCTCAGTCCCACGCCGCGATGAGAGGCTGGCTGCTGCCCTCTGCCAAGGCGCGTATGCACGTCGCTTCGGCGGCTATCCCGCGTTCGGTCGAGAGGTGATGCCCCAACACGACCGCGTCTTTTCCGATCACGCCCAGTCTCCGGGTGCGCACCGTCACGCTCTCCCCCGGGAGAACGGCATTTCGAAACACCACGTGCTCTGCAATCGGACGCAAGCACACCGGATCCAAACCCGAGGCCACCATGCGCCGGCTGGTCGCTTCGTCGCACCAGTCGACATAGGCAGGATGGTTGGCATGCGCCAGCGGGTCGGACCACGTCTGCCACATCTCGAACGAAATCTCGTCCTCGGCTCCATCGAGCGAATCGAAGTCGGGCAACGTCACCGAAGGTTCGAGCTCGATCGGCGGAAACGCGGCCGCGGCCTCGACCGATCCTTGTTTGGGCTTGAGGCTGTCGAAATCGACGTGCACCCACTCCTGCGTCGCGCTGGCCACGGGGCGACCCCGGCTTTGTACCCGCACCTCCCGCGTACAGAGCGTTCGGCGGCGAAGCCGCGAGACCCAGGTCTTGGTGTCCAGCACGGCACCATAAGGTGTTTCCACACCGTGCAGGACCGTCATCTTGTATACGATGAACGCAACCTTTTCCTCGCGAAAGCGAGAGGGCGGCCAGCCAGACTGAATCGACGCCAACGTCGCCACATCCTGGCAAAGGCGCCACAGGTCCCCCGCTCGCGGCACTTCCCGCGCCGTGAATGCGTTGCGCGGCAGCGACAGCGGAAACTCCGAGACGGCGTTCGTCACCCTGGTGCCATAGCATTTTCGTCCACGGGTGCGAACGGCAAGCTCATCCACCGCAGGCTCGAGGCCGGTTTTGGCGACACCATTCACTCCACGACCCGACGTAAAGCGTTGCGCCCCCGAGCCCACACGCTTCCATCGTCAGCAACAGGTGGCAGGCCGTCACGCCCGAGCCGCAGTAACACACCACATGATCGGGAGAGACGCCCTCGAGGATCGGCTCGAAGCGCGCTTCGAGGCTCGCGCGTGGCTGCACCATCCCTTCGGGATCGACCTGCGACTGCCAGTACAAGTTACGAGCTCCCGGAATGTGACCGGCCACCGGATCGAGAGGCTCCACGTCGCCCCGGTAGCGCTCGGGAGCGCGGGCATCGATCAAACGCCAGCTTGGATCGTGTCGCACACGCTCCACGAAGGAAGCATCGACCACGGGCCAATGGGTGACGGTGCTCGGATAGGGCTCGGCGCTCTGCACGGGCTCGCGGCCATCGCCCTGCTCGATGGAACACCCAGCCGCTCGAAGAGCCTGCCAACCCCCGTCGACGACGAAGGTGCTCTCGTGACCGATGGCGCGAAGCATCCACCAGGCCCTGGCCGCGGCCATCGCGCCGCCGCTTGCATCGTAGATGACGACCGGCGTGCTCGGGACGATCGCCCAGCGGGCCACCAGTGCGAGCCAGCGCTCGATCGAAGGCAACGGATGCCGCCCGCCTCTGGCCGGATGGCCTAGCTCCGAGAGATCGGCCTCCAAGTCGACGCGAAAGGCGCCGCGGACATGTCCGCTGGCAAACACTTGGCTCGCCTCGGGCTCGGCCCTGGAGTCCAGGAAAACCGCCGCATCGTGAAGCGCAACGGCGTCCTTTGCGCTGATGAAAGGCCTCGGCATCGGTGCAATGCCTCCCTACGCTATCCTACAATGTGAGTAAAGTGTCTAGTCACACTTGACACTTTCTGCATCGATCGTCATGCTCGCAACGATGGAGGGTAAGCGCCATCGCCGCGCGAGTCGATTTGATGTGGCCGCCGCGCTTGCCGCGCGTGCGCTTCCAAGCGCCCTCACGCCCATGATCGACCAGGCGCGGCTCGATGTGCGCATGATCATGGAGCGAACCAGCGGGCGCGCTCCGTCGCCGTTGATCGGCGACGTCACCGCACCACCAGCGTTGAGCGAGGTCGACGCGCTGAGCATGCTGCCACGGGGAGTCGCAGACAAGCTTCGAGCGGCACAGCGCGACGTGCGTATGCTGACGGAGCGCTTGATTCTGGGAAAGAATCCTTCGCCTCTCATCGAGCGGCCTCGTCCCGCTGCGGGTGCCGTGGTCTCGCTTCCGCGCAAGGCGCCCCACATGTCACGGCCGGTGAAGGTCACGAAGGTGGTGCGCGAAACCAACGACGCGGTGTCGATCTATTTGACCGAAGCCGATGGATCGCCCCTCGAGTTTCGTCCGGGTCAATTCCTCAGCGTGGATGTGATCATCGACGGCCAGCGTTGCAGGCGCGCTTACTCGCTGGCGAGCGCATGTCTTCCCGAAGCGCCGCGACACATCACGGTCAAGAGGATCGCGGATGGTCGGGTGAGCAACTACTTGAACGACACCATCCGCGAAGGGGACGAGCTGGCCGTGCTCGGTCCTTCGGGCAACTTCACCGTCGAGCCACGTCCAGTCAACGAGCGGCACTTGATCATGATCGCGGGAGGCAGCGGCATCACACCCATCATGAGCATTCTGGAGACGGTCCTCCGTTTGGAGGAGCGCAGCCGAGTGACGCTGATCTACGGCAATCGGGGCTGGGAGGACGTGATTTTCCGGGACCGGCTGGCGTCGCTGAGCGAAGAGTTCGCAGACCGGCTGGTGGTCGACCACGTCCTGGAACGGCCCAACGAGCCGTGGTCGGGCGGTCAGGGTCTTCTGAGCCCAGACGTGCTCGAAGCCCGACTTCGAGCTCTCGAGGTCGATGATGACGGGCTCCACCGCTATTTCCTTTGCGGACCCACGCCGATGATGATCGCGGCGCACGAGGTACTCCAGGGTCGAGGCGTCGGTCCAAGCCGGATTGCCGAAGAGAAGTTTACCCGCCCCGAAGCGCGAGAAGGTGCGACGGGAAGCACCCAAACCGAGCTCGTGATGGTTTCCAAGGGAGGATATGAGCAAGGCATTCAGGTCGAGCCGGGTCAGACGATTCTCGAGGCGGGCCTCGCGGCCGGAATCGACATGCCGTTTTCTTGCGCCATGGGCGGCTGCGGCGCGTGCCGTGTCCGTCTCACCGGCGGCGAGGTGCAAATGGAAGAACCCAATTGCTTGAGCCGCGCGGAACGCGAGCAGGGCTACGTTCTCACCTGCGTGAGTCGCCCGCGCGTGCAGAGCAGCATCGTGGTGGAAGAAGCATGACGGCCACTGCCCGAGCGGTCGACCAGGAGCGACCCGACGAGCACGACTGGTGCTACCGGATGAAGGATCTGTGCGAGGCGACGGGCTTGCCTCGCCAAGCGATCCATTTCTACATCCAGCAAGGTCTGTTGCCACCGGGCCGAAAAACCGGCCGCAACATGGCCTGGTACACGGACGAGCACATCGAGCGGCTTCGGCTCATCAGGAAGCTTCAGCACGAGCAGTTTCTGCCGTTGAAGGCCATCAAGGCGCTTTTCGACGGAGAGGATGGTGTGTTCTCGCCGCGCCAGCACGCCTTTCTGGCCGGCGTCAAGGAAGAGCTCGCCGAATCGCTCAAGACCAGTGAAGACCGCAGACCCACCCTCACCCCGGAACAGATCGCCGACAAGACCGGGATCGATGCACGAGACGTGGAGCGGGCATTCGAGCTCGGTTTGGTGGGAGGCGCTCGGGCCCATGGGTCCCTGCGAATCGCTGCCGCCGACGCGTGGATCTTCGAGGTGTTCGGCAAGGTCCGCGCCGCAGGCTTCACTCCCGACCTCGGCTTCGACGTCGAGGACATGGCACTCTATCAAGATGCCATCACCAAGCTCCTCAACGACGAGGTCCGCCTGCTGTCCTCTCGGCTTTCGGAGCTGTCGGCCGAGAAAGTGGCTATGATGATCGAGGAGGTCGTTCCAGTCCTCGACCACTACATCATGCGCCTGCACTCCACCAAGATTCGCGAGTTCTTCGCCAACGTGCTGTAAGGAAGGAACCGACCATGCTCAGTGACAAAGTCCTCGATACCCTGCCCAAAGAAGTTCGCCGTCGCGTCGAGCCGTACATCGAAGCGGTCGCGCTCATGACGCAAACGAACAACGCCAAGGTGCTGCGCTCGATGGCGCCATCGGGCATTCGGGGTCTGATCTTGCAACGGGGCAAGCAAGGCGTTCCCACGACGATGCCTTCGCATCACCGCGTCTACTTCGATTGGACTTATCCAAACGACCATCCCGACATGCATGACCTCTACGTTCGCGCCAAAGAGCAGCAGTGGAACGGTGACGATCTGCCATGGGATATCGACGTAGACCCGGAAAACACCGAAAAGCCGATCATGCCCAGGCAGTTCATGGCGTTCGACGATTTGCGGGCTCGCGGAATCCGCTTGACCGATCTGGAGGAGCGGCGCCTCAACTCGAGCGTGGCGTCCTGGATGCTGAGCCAGTTCCTTCATGGCGAGCAGGGCGCTCTCTTTGCTGCCGCCCAGGTGACCGAAGCGGTCCAGTTCTTCGACGGCAAGCTCTACGGCTCCACCCAAGTGGTGGACGAAGGCCGTCACGTCGAGGTTTTCCATCGCTACCTCGACACCAAGCTCAACAAGCTTTATCAAATCAACGACAACCTCTTCGTCATCATCGATGCGCTCATCCAGGATTCGCGTTGGGACGTGAAGTTTTTGGGCATGCAGATCATGGTGGAAGGTTTGGCGCTCGGCGCATTCGGTACGCTGTATCAAATGACCAAAGAGCCTCTTCTCAAGCAGCTCCTCAAGATGGTGATCCAAGACGAAGCGCGCCACGTGCATTACGGCGTGCTCGCTTTGCGTGATCACTTTCGTCAAGAGCTCAGCGATGCAGAGCGCCGGGAGCGCGAAGACTGGGCTTTCGAGGTGGCCCTATTGATGCGCAACCGATTCTTGTCCTTCGAGGTCTACGAGGAGTGGTTCGAGCACAAGCTCACACGCAAAGAGTGGGCTGAGTTCGTGACGAATTCACCGGGCTTTGCGGTCTTCCGCCAGGTGATGTTCAAGCGCTTGGTCCCGAACCTCCGTGAAATCGGACTGCTGAGCGATCGGATCAAGCCTCATTACGAGCGCGCCGGCCTGATGAAATATTTCGACGGCCAATCGGCCAACCAGTTGAGTGGCGATCAGATGATCGCGGAGCTCGATGCCGCTTGAGGCGAATCTCAGGACTCTGCAACGACGATCAGCAGAGCATCGGCATCGACCTGGTCGCCGGCAGCCACGGTGACTTGGGCGACGGTCCCATCCTGGGGCGCGGTCACGGAGTGCTCCATCTTCATCGCTTCCATGATCAGCAAGACTTGACCCATCTGCACCGTGTCACCCTCTTGCACGCGTAGCTCGATCACCTTTCCGGGCATCGGAGCAACGCAACCACCCGGTGGAATCGCCTGTGACTTGTCGGGAAAGCGCGGCTTGCGTGTGAGTCCGACGCTGAAGTCGAACGTGTGGACGTAGACTCGGTCTTCGTCGAAGATGACACGAGCGCTTCTCCGGTGCGCGTCCTCTTCCCACACCAACTGGGGCGCTTCCCACGAGACGACTCGCACGTGGCGGTCTTCGCCCTTGGACCATACCTGGAACCGGTTATCACCTCGGTGTCGGTATTCGATCTTGAAGTCGCGATCACCGGCGGAATACTCGACCCATTGCGGCGTATGGTAGTTGTTGCGCCAACCCGATGGGATTCGGGGCAAAATCGCGCGGTCGCGGCTTCGCTGCTGCTCCGCTGCGAGGGCCGCGATGACAGCCGTCCGTTCTTCCACGTCCTCGGGCCGTGCCTCCAGCAAACCATCCTGGAGGTGCCGTTCGATGAAGTGGGTGTCGATGGCGCCGGCCACATAGGCGGGGTGATCCAAGACACGAAGCAGAAAGTCTCGATTCGTCGTGACTCCCTGCACGCTCAACGTGCGCAGGGCGCGGCGCATGCGCTGTAGCGCGGACATCCGAGTCTCGCCCGAGGTGATGATCTTCGCGAGCATGGGATCGTAGTGGATGCCCACGTCGCTCCCGCTCTCGACTCCGCTATCGACTCGCAAGCCTTCGGCTGGCGGCAGGTGCCAGTCGACGACCCTGCCGCTTTGGGGAAGAAAGCCAGCGGCCGGGTCCTCCGCGTAGAGCCGAACCTCGAGCGCGGCGCCTTCCATACGCACCTGTTCTTGAGAGATACGCAGCGGCTCCCCCTGCGCGATCCGGATCTGCTCTTCGACCAGATCGAGCCCGGTGACACATTCGGTAATCGGATGCTCCACCTGAAGCCGGGTATTCACCTCCAAAAAGTAAAAGCTTCGATCCGGCCCCAAGATGAACTCGACCGTGCCGGCGTTTTGGTACCCGATGGCAGCACCACAGCGCACCGCGGCCTCACCCATCTGTCTGCGCAGCTCCGGGTTCAGCGCCGTGGACGGAGTTTCCTCGATGATCTTTTGATGCCTACGCTGGATGGAGCATTCTCGCTCGTTGAGGTGGATGAGCTTTCCATGGGCATCGCCGAGAATCTGGATCTCCACGTGGCGCGGATTGTCGATGTATTTCTCGACCAGAAGCGTCCCATCGCCGAAGGCGCTCGAGCCCTCACGCGCGGCCGACGCAATTGCATCGGAGAGCTCGGACTCCTTGCGAACCAGCTTCATTCCTTTGCCGCCGCCGCCCGCGCTTGCTTTCAGAAGGACGGGGAATCCGATTCGAAGCGCCTCGTTTGCCAAAACGGCGGGATCTTGATTCGCTCCGTCGTATCCGGGAATGACCGGGACGCCGGCTTCGTGAACCAGCGCCTTGGCTCGTTGCTTCGAGCCCATGGCCACGATGGCTTCCGGCGTCGGTCCGATGAAAACGAGGTCCGCCTCCTTGCAGGCTTCGGCAAATGCCGAGTTCTCAGCCAAGAACCCGTATCCCGGATGGATCGCATCGCTTCGGGTCGCCACCGCCGCTGCGACGATTTTGTCGATACGCAAGTAACTCTGCGTGCTGGGCGCGGGCCCGAGGCGAACGGCCTCGTCCGCCTCGGCCACGAAGGGCATCTCTTCGTCCGCGTCCGAGAACACGGCCACCGTGGCGATACCCATCTTTCGACACGTCCGCATGATTCGGCGCGCGATTTCGCCGCGGTTCGCGATCAGTATCTTCCGGATCGTCTTGGTCAACTTGCCTGCTCCCCTAGTGTCGAAAAACGCCCCACGACGTCGTGCCCTCGACCGGTGCGTTGTAGGCCGCGGAAAGGCAAATCGCGATCACCGTGCGGGTTTGTCGAGGATCGATGATGCCATCATCCCAAAGTCGGGCGGTCGCATAGAGGGCGGTCGACTGATCTTCGATCTGTTTTTCCGTCATCATCTTGGCGATCTGAAGCTTTTGCTCGTCGACCTCGACGCCCTTCTTGGCAGCCGCGTCTCGCTGAATGATGTCGAGGACTCCGGCGAGCTGCTTTCCACCCATCACCGCAATCTTGTGATTGGGCCAAGTGAACAGAAAGCGCGGGCAGTACGAGCGGCCGCTCATCGCGTAATTGCCCGCGCCGTAGCTCGCGCCGGTCATGATCGTGATCGCGGGCACGGTGCTGTTCGACACCGCGTTGATCATTTTGGCGCCGTTCTTGATGATGCCGTCTTGCTCGTACTGCTTGCCCACCATGAATCCCGTCGTGTTCTGAAGAAACACGAGCGGGACGTTGCTGCTGTTGCACAGTTGGATGAACTGGGCGCCCTTGTTCGCGCTTTCGCTGAAGATCGTTCCATTGTTGGCGAGGATGCCGACGGGAAAACCGTGAATGTGCGCCCAACCGCACAGCATGGTCTTTCCGTACAGGGGCTTGAACTCGCTGAAACGAGACCCGTCGACGATGCGGGCAATGACTTCGCGCTGATCGAAGGGAACACGCACGTCCGACGATGCGATACCGAGAAGCTCCTCGGGGTCGTAGAGGGGCGGCTCGATGGGACGGGGGCGGAGCTTTCCCTGTTTTTCCCATTCCAGATGCGCCACGATTTCCCGGCCGAGTCGAATGGCGTCCATTTCGTCTTCGGCCAAGTAATCGGAAACGCCGCTGATGCTCGAATGCATCTCGGCACCGCCGAGCTCTTCGTGATCGGTCTCCTCTCCGGTGGCCATCTTCACCAAGGGCGGTCCCGCCAGATAGACCTGCGCCTGCTCTTTGACCATCACCACGTAGTCGCTCATGCCCGGCAGGTAGGCCCCACCCGCGGTCGAGCTGCCGAATACCAGGCAGATGGTGGGAATTTTTTGCTCGGAGCGGCGCGTGAGATGACGAAACCCGGCTCCACCGGGAACGAAGATCTTGTCTTGATTGGGCAGGTCGGCGCCGGCGGACTCGATCAAGCTGATCCCGGGCAACCGGTTTTGCTCGCAGATCTCGGCGAGGCGACCCGACTTCAGCATGCTGATCGGGGTGACAGCACCGCCCTTGACGGTCGCCTCACTCGCGACGACGCAGCATTCGACGCCGCTCACGAGGCCGACGCCCCCCACGACCGAAGAACCGGTCGGCTCGCCCTTGACGCCGTGACCGGCAAGCGGCGCGATCTCCAAGAAGAAGCTGTCGGGATCGAGCAGCATCTCGATGCGCTGACGCGGCAGGATGCGTCCTCGCGCCACGTGGCGACTGGTGTACTTCTCACCTCCGCCTTGGTTGGCCTTGTCGAGCGCCTGGTCGACGTCGCCGAGCACGGCGAGATTGCCCTCGCGATTCGCTTCGTAGGCCTCGGACTGGGTGTCGAGCTTCGTACGCAGAACTGGATAAGGCTGTGCCTGGGGCATGCGGGGGAATCCTAGAGGCTCAGGCCGAAGGCCTGCAAGCCAAAAATGAATGAGTATTCAATCACTGCGATCACCCCGAAATCAGGGAGAATTTTGCTTGGTTGCAAACACCGGGGGCCGCCGCGCTGCCCACGGTCTGGCACGCTCGAGCTGAGCCGCCAGGGAAAACATGAGCGGCTCTTCCGCCGGACGTCCGGTGAACATCACGCCGATGGGCAGCCCCGCTTCGTTCCAGTAGAGCGGCACCGACATCGAGGGCTGACCGGTGAAGTTCGCCACCGGCGTGAACGGGATGAAGGAGAAAGTCTTTTCCGCAGCTTGGTCGATGAGCTTTGGATGGGTCAGGGGCCCGCTCCAGTGCAACGCGGAAAGCAGCTTCTGGGCGATGCGATCGATTCCCCGCGGCTGAAGCGCGCCGATCAGCACCGGCGGCGTGCCCAGGGTCGGCGTCAGCACGAGGTCGTAGCTTTGGTACACCTGGACGAGGCGCCGCGCTTCCGCTTGCAGCACCCGCAGCGACACCAAGACCTCGCGAGCGCTTGCCGCCTGACCCAACATGTTGGTGATCCAGGTCGTGAGCTGAAAGTCGTTTGCGGTCGCGCGTCGGTTTCTCATGAGCTCGCCTTCGCGGATCTCTGCCGCCACGTTCGCTCCCACGACGATGAGGAATGCGCGCGCAAGCGCGAGCGGGTCGTGGCCCGGCACAACTTCCTCGACGTGATGACCGAGCTCTGCGCAAAGCCGTGCCGCGTCTTCCACGGCTGCTTTGCAATCCGGATGCACGGTGGCCGGCAATGCCGGCTCGGCGTGGAATGCGATCCGCAAGGTTCGCGGATCGCGCTCCGTGGCGCCCAGGAACGTTCCTTGCACCGGCGCCGCGTAGTAAGGCGCGGTGTCCTCGGGGCCGTGGGTGGCGTCGAGCATCGCCGCGCTGTCTCGCACGCTCCGCGTCAGCACGTGTTCCGAAACGAATCCGGACCAATGCTCGCTTGCCGTGGGTCCAGAGGGATTGCGAGCCCTGGAAGGCTTGTGACCAAATAGACCGCAGCACGAAGCCGGGATCCGAATCGAGCCACCTCCGTCACCACCCGAGGCCATGGGGGCAACTCCCGCGGCGACGCATGCGCCCGATCCGCCACTCGATCCGCCCGCCGTTCGATCGAGATTCCATGGATTGCGCGTCGCGCCGTGAAGATCGGTTTCGACGACCGGCAGCAGCCCGAGCTCGGAGGTCGCCGTCTTGGCCACGGGCACTACACCGGCATCGATCCACCGTCTGTACAGATACGTCTCGTCCGTGGGTATCCAGCCTTCGAAGAAGCGCGACCCCTCCTGCGTCGGCACTCCGGGTATGCGCTGGATCAAGTCCTTGATCAGAAACGGGACGCCTGCGAAGGGACCCTCGCCGGGTGCGCCGTGGGCCTGCGCTCGGGCCCGGTCGAACAGCTCGAAAACCACACCGTGGATGCGTGGATTGACCTGCTCGATGCGGCGAATGCACTCCTCGACCAGTTGCGCGCTGCTCACCTCCCCGCTGCGCACCCGCTCCGCGAGGCCCAATGCATCGAACGAATCGTACTCGGCAAAGCCTGACATCGCGCAGGCCTACCCCACTCAAGGGCCCCAAAGCAATGGGGTTTTGGCAGGCCGGCCCCTGGACGGCGCCTTCGAGGTGATGTTACGCTCACAGTGTAACTAGATTTTTTTGATCACACAGTTGCTAAATTTTTAGTCTAGTGGTACCACACGCTTACGAAGCCCGGAGAACCACCAATGCCAACACAAAAATCAAGCGGCAGCACAATCATGAATGAGGTCCTCGAGTCGGTGAGGGCCCGTGGATGGATCACCTACAACGAGGCCTCCGAGGTCGTCGCGAGGATCGGCGCCACGCAGGCGACCGTGCGTCGATTTCTGCGGCGCCTCGAAGCGGCAGGGGTCGAGGTCACGGTCCATCCGGGTCGCAACCGCAAAGGAGAACGGCGCCGCTCGGCGAACCCGACCGACAAGACCAACGTGCTCAGCGCAGAACCGGTACAGAGTTACCTGGACTGGATGGGCGCGGTCAGCTTGTTGACGCGCGAGGGAGAGGTCGAGCTCGCCCGACAGATCGAAAAGGGCCGTCAGGTCATCTTCGACGCCATCGTGGAACATGGATTGCACGCGGCCGAGATTGCCGAAGTCTGCGAACGGGTTCGTGCGGGCGAGCTGGCGGTGCGTGAGGCCGTCATCGAGCCTGTGTTCGAGGAAGTGCTGTGCGCCCTTGCTTGTTATGCCGAAGCTTGCGAGCAGGGAACGGCGGAACGAAAAAAGGCGGAGACCGAATCAGGGCTGTCCGCGAGCAAGCTGATCGCGCTGCAAGAAGTCGTTTCCACCGCACACTCCGACGTCGAGCGGGCCAAGCGCGAGATGGTGGAGGCCAACCTTCGATTGGTCGTGGCCATCGCCAAGAAATACCTGAAGCGCGGCCTTCCATTCATGGATCTGATTCAAGAGGGAAACATGGGCTTGATGCGTGCGATCGACAAGTTCGACTATCGTCGCGGCTACAAGCTCTCGACCTACGCTTCATGGTGGATCCGCCAGTCCATGGCACGAGCCACCACCGATCAGGCCCGGACCATTCGAATCCCCGTGCACGCCTGTGAGCTTCTCACCAAAGTGACCAGCATGACCCGCAAGCTGACCGGCGAGCTCGGACGAGAGCCGACTCCGGCCGAGATTGCGAAGCGGATGAAGCTTCCGGCAGAACAGGTCGCCAACCTCTTGATGATTTCGCGCGACACCGTTTCGTTGGAGATGCCGGTCGGAAACGACGGGACGAGCGAGCTTCGGGACTTGGTCGCCGACGACGAAGGGGCGACGCCGATGGACTCCGTCATAGACGAAGACCTTTCCAAGTCGGTGCTCCGCGCGCTCGAGTCCCTGAATCCGCGCGAGCAACGGATCATCCGGATGCGCTTTGGCATCGGCGAGAAGGAATCCCATACGCTGGCCGAGATCGGCCGCGAATTCGGTCTGAGTCGCGAGCGGATCCGCCAGCTTCAAGCCTTGGCGCTGCGCAAGCTTCGGAACGTGCATGGGGATGCCGCGTTGAAGCAATTCGTCAGTGCCTAGGGGCGCCGCTCAGCCGTCGAGCTCGCCCTCCTTGGCCTTGGCGATCCATTTGTCCATCGTCTTGTGAACGACGTCGAGCGCCATGTTCTTGAAGGGGCGAAGTAAGAGGGGCACCTTCTTCATGTCGACGATCACCTGCCCCGGCTGCAACTCGACGGTTGCCACCACGTTCACTCCTTTGACGTGGAACGAGATCTCGGCCTCGGTATCGCTCTTCCAAGTGGTTTGCGCGTCGTACTTTTCCCACTTCTTCGTGTAGTACTCGGAGGCCTTCTCCGCAGCCTTCTTTGCGCGTTCTGGGCTCAAATCGTGTTTGATGACGTGCTCCATGAGGTCTTCTCGTCGGGAGAGGATGACACGAAAAGCAGGGTGTGCGCTATCGAGTCGCGGTCACGGCGCGGGCCTGTCCCATCCAAGCAGCCAGCGCGGAGGTACTTCCAAGGGGCCGACTGGCCTCGGGCATGGCCCAGGTCGGCACGCCGAGCTCTTCGTGCAAAGTGGCCATCATCGAATCTCTTTGGATCTGCTCGGCAGCCAGCCACTGGCGCATCCGGCGCAACTTGGCCCCGAGCGGCGCGAGAGCCGGTGGATACGCCCCTGAAGTGTCGGCGGAAATGTGTATTTCGGGAATGAACGCCCGGTTGAACACGAGATGCGCGAGCCGGAAGCCCCTGTCGGCGACTTCGTCTGCGACCGACTTTGCCGCTTCGATCCCGGCATGGTCTGGAGAGGACACGAGCCAAAAGGACGTTTCCGCACTCCGCATCAGGTCTCGGACGTCCGTTGCACGTTCCGCAAAGCCCTCGCGAAGGAACGCCATTTCGCCCAAAAACTCGGTCAGCGCGGCTACGAGCGATTCTCCCGCCACGAGCTTCAACAAACGCTGTGCGATCGTCATCGTTCCGAGACTCTGCGAGTCTTCAGATGCTTGGAGAAACCAGCGGACCACGCGCTGATCCAAAAAGGCGACCAAGCGAGCGGGCGCGTCGAGGATCTCGATCGAGCTTTGGGCAGGAGGAGTGTCCACGACGATCAGATCATAACGGGAGTCGTGGATCGTCTCGTGCATACGCTCCATCGCGGCGTATGCATGGGAGCGCGCCAGCGTGTTGGAGAACGCCTGGTAGATGCGGTTCTCGAGCACGCGCCGGGCACGTTCAGCATCCTTTGCGGCGCGCCGTATGATCTCGTCGGCGCTGGCTTTGGTCTCCAGCATGGCGGCGTGAAGCTCACCGCCGGGAACGGGATGTGGCAGGGACACGTCGGACGGCACGTCGACCAGCGAGTCCACGCCGAGCGCATCGGCCAGGCGTCGAGCGGGATCGGCGGTCAAGACCAGCACGGAGCGTCCTCGTAGCGCTTCCCGGAGCCCTAGCGCCGCCGCAAACGTGGTTTTGCCGACGCCACCGACACCGACGCAAAAGACGAGCCGACATTCTTTTGGAACCTCGATCACCATGCTTCCGACCGTTCGATGTCCGTGGCCAGGGTCTCGATGATTTGCCTGCTTTCTGCATCGTGCTCATCGAAGGTGACGGTGGGGAGCGCAATGTCGTGCCGAAGGCCGCGCAGACACTTTTCGGCCGTTCGACGGCGTCGGATCAGATAGTCCGCCAAAGCCAGATCGGCGGCCCAGGGCTCCCCGGCGCGAGCGTGCTCCAACTCCTGCTCCACCAAGGCTTGCTCGGACTCGTCGAGCCAACGCCGGGGAATCCGGTTGATGAACAAGTAGCCGAGCGACAGCTCCACGCGCGTGCGAAGTCCCTCGTAGAGTTGCACGGTTTCCGTCACCGCCAAAGGCTCGGGCACCGTGACCACGTGGACCGCACAACGCGAGTCGTCGCGGACGAGCTCGGTTGCATTGTCCAGCACACGTCGAAGAGGTCCGTCTTTGAGAAACACCTCGAGCACGGAGGGCAAATCGAAAAACATGAGCGCATGCCCCGTCGATTCCAGATCGACCAAGATCGGATCCCAGCGTTCGTCTGCCGCCAGCTCGGCAACCCGATGGAGCGTGACGATCTCATCGACACCAGGTGCAGCCATGAAGAGTCTACGGAGCGAGTTGTTCCGAGCGACCAGCACCGCGATCGGTCGCAATTTCAGGCGGGCGGTGACGTAATCGACCAAAGCAGGTTCGAACAGAACCCTCGTGGCGTACACTCCGGGGGCGACCTCGGATGGATCGTACCCGACTTCCGGCCCGGCAAACAGGTGGGCCGAAGACGTGTGAACGCCGAGCTCTACGATGAGCGGTCGCTTTCCCGCCCGAGCGGAAGCGCTGGCGAGCGCGCTCAAGACGGTCGACTTGCCCACCCCGCCTTTGCCTGTGAAGAACTGCACGCGCCGCTCTAACGGAGGCACACTCACGTCGGACCCCTAGCAGGATCGAAACGTGGTATCGAGCGAAGTCGAAGGCATGAAGAGCTGGATCCAAGCGGCGCGTCCCCTGGCGCACGTCAACATCGGGGTTCCACTCGCGCTCGGACAGGTGGCGGCCTGGCACGTCACCGAGCGCTTTGACTGGGGGTGGTTTTTCGCCGCCCTCCTTTGGGGCGTCATCGACCATCTGTTCGTGATCTTCACCAACGACTTCGCCGACAAAGACGCAGACACCGGGAAGCGGACTCTGGTGTCCGGAGGCTCGGGCGTGATCCCAGAAGGAAAGCTCCGCGCTCCACAGCTCGCACGAGCGGCGCGGATGGCCGCGGTTGCGCTCATGGTGTATTCGGGCGCCTTGGCGTTTTGGGGTCGGGTCTGGACGCCTCTGTATGCGCTCGGGGCGATCGCGCTGATGTGGCTCTACAGCTTCGGGCCCGCCCGACTGAGCTATCGGGGTGGTGGAGAGCTCCTCCAAGGCATTGGGCTGGGCATCGGCCTTCCGTCACTCGGGTACTACCTGCAGACCCAGATCCTCCTCGCGCCGGGCTGGGTGATGGGGCCCGCGACGCTATTGGGGGTTTGCAGCCACGTGCTCACGGCCCTGCCCGACGTGGAAGATGATCGGCGCGCCGGCAAGAGCACGTGGCCCGTGAGACACGGCACGGCATCGGCTCGACGCTTTGCCTCGGCCGGAATCGCGTTTGCCTCCTTTGCGGTGTTCTTTTGGACACCAGGGTTGAGCACGACCGCACGGGCCGCGGTCTGCATCGCACCCCTGCTTCCGCTGCTGGCGGGAGCCAAAAGCGACGATGCCTATACAGCGGTCTGCTGGTCGAGCCTTGCCCTGCAAGGGCTTCTCGCGCTTTGGATGTTGGCCATGATGTTTGGGCTCTAGCCCTGCAGCCCAAGGGACTCGGCCGTTTGCTCACGGAGCGCGTCGTAGTCCCGTCCAGCGTCGGGTTCGGCGTCCAGTCGCCACGCTTCGACCGGTACGTGCCCCGCCTCTGCCAGCGTACGGTAGAGCTTCAGCTCGTCCTGGGGCTCCCGGGGAAAAGGAAACGGATTGCGCGACACCCCTTGGCCGAGCCGAGGATACCACTCGTCATCGGCTTCGATCAGCGAGAGCAGGTCTCGGCCTCGGTCCTCGGTCTGGCGAAGGAACTCCGGACCAAAAGGTTCGATACCCCGGCGTTCCGAAGGCTGGCGACGAACCCACCGTGCCCAATCGAATCCGTACATGAAGTCGTGAACGTAACGAAAACGAATGGCCGACTGCTGACCGTAGAGCTGCATGAGGCCGACCGTCAGACGCGCGACGTGGTGCAGGTAACCCGCATAATCGGCAGCAGCAGATGCGTGCCGATGAATGGAGGCCAGATAGAAATCGAAATCCCAGAAGATGTTGTCGGGAAAGGCGGCGAGTTGCGCCTCTGCAACGGCCGAGGCGGCAGCGACCAAGTGCGGTGCCTGGGAATCGTCGGCCAATCGCGATACCAGGTCGGTGAGTGGGGTCGCATAGAGTCGCCGTGGGTCCAGAGTCAATCGTCCCCGGGGCAAGCCCACGATGCGGGTGTCGATGTCTGCCAGAGCGCTCACGGTCTGGTGGAGTGCATGCGTCTTCATGAGAAACTCGGTCGAAGCCACAGAACCAAGGACGCCAGGGTTGTACTATGCCAAATGGCTCGGTGCAGATGAC
>JASFKY010000020.1:0-25066 GCA_050118395.1 Myxococcales bacterium
TACCGTATCGGGTCGCGTCCTCCGGTCGCAACCGGCGATAGCCATCGCCTCGGTCGCTCAGCGCTGCGGCATCGTGGAGGTACCCCGCGTCGGAGGTGCCCATGGAGATCGTCTGTCCGGTGGACAACGGCTCGGTCACGCACGCGCCGAGGGCCGCGATTCCGAGCAACGTGAAAAGCCTAACCATTTCGATGAATGATAGCGCACGGTTCCGCTTGACGTACCAAACCGGCGACGTAACTTTCTCGATCGACCATGTCCGAGCAGAACGAAGGGTTCATGGACCGGCTCACCGCGCACCTCGATCGCGGCTGGGAGCTGGTCACGCAAGGCGATCTGATCGGTGCCATGGCATCGGCCGAGCAGACGTTGGAGCTCGATGGCGACTCACCCGACGCCCACAATCTCATCGGCTACATCCATGCCGCCAACGGCAATCTCGACATGGCACTGGAGCACTATCGGCAAGCCATCGAGCTCGATGAGCACTATCTCGAGGCGATGCTCAACGCCGCCGAGCTGCTGATTCACCCCTTGGGCAGCTTCGACGAGGCCATCCGGATTCTCGATCAGGCCTTGGAGAGCTGCCAGACGGCTGACGACATCGCCGATGCCTCGGTCTTGAAGGTCGATGCTTTGCTCCATCAAGGCGACCGTGCTGCGGCTGCCGAGCTGCTTCGCGGGCTTCCGGCAGGACCGTTCGAGAACGACCAACTCGATTTTCTGGTCGGTCGCGCTCACTTCGAGCTCGATCAAATCGAGCCGGCCACGCTCCTCATCGAGCGTGCGGCGGCGCGTCCCGATGCGTCCGCGGACGTGATGTACTACCTCGGATTGCTCCGAGAGCGTCAGGAGCGCCCGGGTGATGCGTCATTGGCCTTTCTCGAGACCAGGCACCTCGATGGGCTTGCCGCTCGTCCCCCATGGGCGCCCTCTCACGCACGATTCGAAAAAATCGTGCAGGGGGCGTTGCGCGAACTTCCTGAAGAGCTCGCCAAACGGCTCGAAGGCAATCTGATCATGGTCGCCGACCTGCCCGGCTTGGAAGTCGTGGCCGAGGGCGTGGATCCGCGAACACCGCTCTTGCTGGACGAGCTGGCGACCAAGAGCGGCGACGAAGAACGGAGAAGGCTGTTCGTTTACCAGCGAAACATCGAACGCTTGGTGCGTCACCCGCTCGAAATTCAGGAAAACGTGTTGGAGATCCTTCAGCGGGAGCTCGATGCACACCTCAACCGACCCTCGGAGGCGCCTGCGGGCGTCAAATTCACGTCCCAACATTAGGGTCGAACGCCGATGGGGCGCCGCCCAAGGCGAGCCAGACGCGTTCCATGTCCGGCCGCACGGGCGCTTCGAAGACTCGTAGCTCTCCAGGTCGCCAAGGAAAGCTCACCCGCACGCAATGAAGCATCACGCGCCGCGCGGTCACGACACTGCCGTCCTCGAGTGTCAGCCGACGCGGGCCTCGGTACGCGTGATCGCCAAACAGAGGGAGCCCCGCCTCCGCCGCATGGACACGTAGCTGATGGGTACGACCGGTGCGGGGCATCATCCGAAGCAACGTGGCGTGTGCGATGGAGGCGACCACCTCGTATCGCGTCCGTGCCTCGCGCTGCCCTCGACCGGTTCCGGCGACACGGAGCATGGGATTGCGCGGATCGAGTGAAATGGGCCAGGTCCACTCGCCCTCGGGGGCGCTCGGCTGTGCCAGGGTCATGCCGAGGTACACCCGCTGGTACGCTCCCGCGCGTCGCGCCTCCAGCAGGCGCCGGTTGGCGAGTCTGCTCAGCGCGAAGGTCACGAGACCGCTGACCTGGGCGTCGAGGCGCGAGGTGGGATGGGGGCGGAGCTCGGACCAACGGCTTCGAACCCAACCCGTGAGGCTTGGATCACTGGGCCGCGGCGCAGTGGTGGGCAAGCCGGGCGGTTTGTCGATGACGAGTAGATGCTCGTCGCGGAAAACGATTTGGGGCTGGGGCTCGACGGGCTCAGGCACCCAGCACCTCGACGGTGCCCGCATCGCCGTCGATTCGCACGATGTCCCCGTCGCGCAGACTACGCGTAGCGCCGGTCACGTTGACCACGGCTGGCACGGCGTACTCCCTCAAGATGATGGCTGCATGCGAGAGTGGGCCTCCCAGCTCGGTGACCACTGCCGCAGCTGCCAGAAACAGGGGAGCCCAACCCGTGTCTGCTGCGGCCACCACCAAGACATCTCCCGGCTCGAAGTCCGATGCTTTGGAAGGATCCTTGAGAATGCGAACTTTCCCTTCTGCCACTCCCCGGCTGGCGGCCAAACCATGCAACCGCTTGGAAGTTCCTGCGACAACGGATTCCTCGGGTGGAAATCCGACGAATGTCGACGGTGGCTCCGGAAGCGCTTGATTGCGCTCATACTCCAAGCGTCGGCGTTGGACCCGAATCGCAACACGCTCGTTCTGGTCGAACAGCACCCGACGAACCTCGGCAAGCGTCAGAAAAAAGGCAGCGTCGGGACCCGCCTCGGGCTCTCGCGACTCGATTCGCCGAGAAGTCTCCAAAGCCACTCGCCGAAACATCCCTAGAACCTCGACCACGTGGCCTCGAAGGTGCTCTCGCATCCGGGTGAAGCGGCGCACGAAATCGAGGAGTTTCTTGACGCCCGGCCGCAGAGGAAGCGGAACGCTTTTTTGCAATTTGTCCTCGGCGCCCTGGCGCGCGCTCTGCAAGTCCTGCTCCCGCTGCGCGAGGTCGAGGTCGCTCTCCAAATGAGAGCGCAATGCGGCAAACATCAGCGTCGGATCCTCCGACCAGCGCGGCGCCGCGATCTCTGCTTCCCGAACGCCCCGGTAACCATAGTCCTGTAAAAAGCGCTGCAGCGCGTCTCGTGTTCGTCCAGGCGGCAGCTCTTCGACCTTGAGCCGAGAGATGTCACTCGTGCGGATCCGTGCCGCGACCTCGGGCTCGGTCTTGGCGAGTTGCGCGATTTGCCAGAGCACGAAGCCAGGGCGCGCGCTCGACACGTCTTGCAGGCCGGAGAGCAAATCGCGATAGAGACCCGAACCGTGTGTCCCTGCAAAAACACGAACGATGCCGAGCAGAACCAGGACCGCCGTCAAGAGGTTGGCGTAGGCGGTGAGCATGATGGAGCCGGTTTCATCGAGCAGATGCTCGACGTCGCCCAACATCCGATCCAGGCCGCTCGGTTCCAGCAAGCGCGGGTCGATCGAGTCGATTCGCATCCGCTCGTCTGCAAAATAGGTTTCGAAGGCTTCGATGCGAGCCTTGAGACGAAAATTTTCCCTAGCGTAGCGCGCAACGGTTTGTGGCAGGCGCAAGACGAACCCGGTGGAACCCCGGTCCTCAACGACCTCGTCGAGCTCCGAAGCGTATTGTCCGCCGCCCAGGCGCACGAGGGTCGAGGGGTGGATCCACGGGATCTGAGAAATGATCGCGCTGAACTCGGTCAAGTTGAGGTAGATGCGACCACGAAAGTCGCCCACCAACTCCGCATCTTTGGGAACGGTGCATCCTAAGGCGCCAAATGCCCGGCGAAACCCAAGCTCGCTGAACTGGCTCAATACGGACCACGTGAAGGGCGTGGCCACGCCGGGAAGCGCCTCGCCCACGTTGGCATTGCTCCAAACGATCTTGCGGCGATCCCAGGGCCGCTCTCGCTCCGCACCCCGATTGCGGATGTGGGGAACGACCACGGAGCGCGCCTGCAGCACGTAGATCTCGTTCCGAGCGATGGCCCACTCGACATCACGCGCATCGCCGAAGTGGTTCTCGACGCGCTTCGCCAGGTCCGTCAAATTCAGCAGCTGTTGCTCACTCAAAGACGGCCGCTGCCTGTCCCTCGGCTCGACGAAGGTCTCGCGGACCCCTCCTGAGTCGTCGAGGAGCACACGTAAGGCTTTTTCTCCGAGAATCCTGTCCCGAAGCTGGCCCGTCGCCTTGTCAACCCGGAACGTATCGGGCGTCACTCGCCCATCGACGACGGACGAGCCGAGGCCGTAGGCCGCGTTGATGACGACCTCGCCCGCATCGCCCGTCAGTGGGTTGGCCGTGAACAGCACACCCGAAATTTCGGCTGGCACCATGGCCTGGATCAGAACGCCGACCGAAACGGGCACGTCGTCTCCCAGCGTTCGAAGATACGAGAGCACGCGAGGGCGGAATAAGCTGGCCCAGCACGCCTTGATGGCCTCGAACACATCTTCTTCCCGAACCAAGTTCAGCAGCGTCGAGTGCATCCCTGCTGAAGAAGCCCCTTCCTGATCCTCGTGCGTACCCGAAGAGCGCACGGCAAAGCCCGACGCGCCTTCGTCCGTCATCGCGAGCAGTGCGTCGCGCACGCTGGCCACGACGTCTTGGGGAAGCGTCGCTTCACGGACACGTTGGGCGATCCGCTCGAGACGCGCATCCGATACGTAGGGGTCGCGAAGCAATCCTCGCGGCCGGTCCGCGATATCGAGCACGCTGGACAGGAACGAGTCGGCCACCCAGCCCGGCATCGCGTACGCGACCGGGACCGGAAAGCCCGCGCGCGCGAGCGCGGCGAGGTTCCGGGCCTTGCCTCCATAGCCGGAAGCCCTCCGAGGAACCACTGATTCGATTCGCTTGAGGATGCGCGGCATCGCTGTGGCCAGTTCCTAGCGCAAGCTGGCAATGGGAGCATGCGGCGGGTGATGGACGTCGTGGTGGGTGGGCGCTATGAACGCGCCGAGGCGCGCATGGAAGACGATCATTTTCGTGATCAATGCGGAGTATTCGGCGTGTTCGGGGCGGAGGAGGCTTCGAACTTGGCCTACCTCGGCCTGCATTCGCTCCAACATCGGGGCCAGGAGGCCGCCGGCATCGTCTCGAGCAACGGTGAGCAATTGTTCGTTCACCGCGGAATGGGGCTAGTCCAGGATGTCTTCACCGCGGCGCAGCTCGAGAAATTGCCCGGAAGTAGCGCTATCGGCCACGTTCGCTACACCACCTCCGGCGGAAGTCACATCAAGAACGCCCAGCCAATCGCCGTCGATTGTGGTCACGGAGCGATTGCGGTCGCACACAACGGCAATCTGACCAACGGGGTCGCACTTCGCCAGCAACTCGAAAAAGACGGGTCGATCTTCGCTTCGGACAGCGACACCGAAGTATTGGTCCACCTCATCGCACGCTCCAAGGCTGAAACGATGGTCGATCGGGTCGCCGATGCGCTTCATCAGGTCGAGGGCGCCTACTCGCTGGTTTTTCTTTCGCCCGACGAGCTGGTTGCCGTCCGTGATCCCTACGGTTTTCGTCCTCTGTGCCTGGGCAAGCTCGATGGGGCATACGTCATCGCTTCGGAGCCCCCCGCCTTTCAATTAATCGGCGCCCAATTCGTCCGTGACATCGGGCCCGGCGAGATGGTCGTCATCAACCGCGGGGGTTTGAGGAGCCTGCGTCCGTTTCGCATGGACCCCAAGCGTCGTTACATGTGCATTTTCGAGTATGTGTATTTCGCAAGGCCGGATGCTTGGTTCGACGGGATTAGCGTCTATGAGGCACGAAAGCGCATGGGGCGTGCGCTGGCCGAAGATCAGCCGGTCGAAGCGGATATCGTCGTCCCGGTCCCCGACAGTGGCGTAGCCGCGGCACTCGGGTATGCCGAAGCCACGAAGCTGCCGTTCGAGCTCGGCCTGATCCGAAGCCACTACGTCGGCCGCACTTTCATCGAGCCTGCGCAGTCGATTCGGCACTTCGGGGTCCGACTCAAGCTCCACCCGGTCCAAACGGTGCTTCGAGGCAAGCGGGTCGTGGTCATCGACGACTCGATCGTCCGTGGAACCACGAGTCGCAAGATCGTCAAGATGATTCGCGACGCAGGCGCCAAGGAGGTGCACCTGCGCATCAGCTCCCCACCGACGATCTGGCCTTGCTTCTACGGCATCGATACGCCGACCCGCGAAGAGCTGATCGCAGCGCATCATTCTGTGGAAGAAGTCAACGAATACGTGACGGCGGACAGCTTGGGCTATCTGTCGCTCGATGGACTGAAACGCGCCGTCGGCGGCGAAGAGGGCTTCTGCAGCGCCTGCTTCAGCGGCCGCTACCCCATCCCGATCACGGACAACGGCACGACGCGACGCCAGTTACCGTTGGTCGGGGTGTAGGTGGGGGTGGTAGTCGGGACGGGGGATCGGGGTCCGGGGTGCGAGGTCTGAGGCTCGAGGTCTGAGGCCCGGGGCCCGGGGTTCGAGAGTGCGACTGCTGACTCCAATTCCGTGGGCAAGCCGCTCCGTCCCCCGCAAGCTCGTGTCGCGTGTGTTCCGTGCCCCGGTCTTGATCGCGGTCGCCGGCGCCGGCGCCGACGCTGGCTCTGGCTCTGGCGCGCTGGGTGCCGGAAGCCCGCCGTTCCCACGCGAACGCCTAGTGCGCCTCGAACCAGGCGAGAACTGCCTCGCTCACTTCCTGCGGTTGCTCGAGGTGCAGGACGTGTCCTGCGTCGATCAAATGGACGGAATCGAAGAGCGCGCTGAAATGTTTGTTCTGGCCTTCGGCCATTTCCGGCCCCACGCAACCATCGCGTTCGCCATGCAAATAGAGCGTAGGAACGACGATGGACTCGGCTAGCGTCGCGCGCAGTCGGCGAATGACTTTCGGCGAAGCGATGGCCCGATAGTACTCGAGTGGTGCAGGCATGCTGGCGCGCAGACACTTTTTCAATTCGTCGAAATAGCCCGAGCCTGGATCGAACCCGGGCGACCATGCCGACCAGAGGCGCTCGACGAATCGGTAATCGTTTCGGCTGACGATTCGATCGGAAACGACGGGAAGCTGAAAGAGCGCCATGTAGGCGCTACGGCGGAGCTGTCGGGGGTATTTGGGGAGGTTGGACTCGAACGAAAGCAAATGCGGGAGGGCGAGGATCGCGGCCGCATGGAAGCGAGCGGGCTCGAGTGCAAGCATGCATTGGGCGATCACGGAGCCCCAATCGTGGCCTACGACGCGAATCGGCTCGGTGGGCGAAAGCTCCTCGGCAAGCGTGAGAATTCGATCGGTCACCGTAGGCACGTCCATCGGGCCTTCCAGATCGGAAGGCGCATACCCGGGCAGCCACGGGCTGACGACCCGAAACCCGGCCTCGCACAATCGGTCGGTGAGGAGCGTCCAAGTCCGCGGGATGTCGGGAAAACCATGAAGGCAAAGAACGACCGGCCGCTCCGCGGCTCCGCTCGAAAGGTACGCAATCCCCGTTTGCTCCGAGTGAAGGAAGGACACCGTCCAAGCCTATGCGAAGAAGCCGGCGAGCGCCTCTGCGAGCCGGGTCGCAAAAGCTTCGTCGACGATCAAGTCTTGGCGCACCTCGATTTCGAGAGCACAGCGCCCGAATTCGCGCGCGTGAAGCACGGCCGCGTAGGCGAGGCCCGCTTTGCCGGACCAGGGCTCGTTGGGCAACACGTGAAATCCCGCAGCTTCCAGGTGGCGCACCAGACGATGTGCGGGCTCCTCGTCGTGGTCGAATAGGACGCCCACCTCGAGCACCCGCCGGTCCCCCTCGTAATCGTCGGTGAACGAGTGAATGGCAAAGACCGTGTCCGCGCGGCTCCGCGAAACCATCGCACGAACGGCGCGGTGATAGGGCACGTAGAAAGTGTCAATACGACGCTGCCGCTCCGCATCCAGAAGCGACTCGTTGAGATGGATCGTCCGACCGTCCGCATTCGTGCGAAACAAGGTGTCGGAATCGAGCGGGCGATTGGGATCGATCAGAAGCCGCGAGAAACGCGAAAGAACGGCCGGGGCATTCATCATTCCGGCCAACCTTCGAGTGAAAGCGGCTGCACCGATGTCGCTTGCCCAATGGGTCTCGACCAGCCACCGATCGTCCTCGGGCCAAGTCCATGGCTCTGGCAACTCCGAGGACGCGTGCTCGCAGGTGAAGACCAGCCGCCCCCCGGATTCACCTTCGATCTGTTCTACTGCGTGGGACCAATCCATGGGCCGAATTGTAGGTGCCTTACCGAAAAGTCATGCTGTTGGTGACACTGAACAATCGATCGGTATACTCGAAAGGCGAGAGTAGCAAAGGGGGGCAGAGGAAAAATACCCCGTGTCGTACCCCGATGAAAAGCCCGACCCGCCCGGAACGACACGACGCCGCCCTAGCCATTTTCGTAAGAAGAAGCGCGACCTGACCACCAGCAGGGTCGGGCCCTCCACCCCGGAGCCCGGCGCTCGGCAGCGCGGACACGTTGTGCAAGGCGAGCGCACGCGGCATGAAGACTGGAGCGAAGTGATCAACCAAGCGCCCTCATTGCCCGAGCCCCTGCTCCAAAGACCCATGCCGCCACCAGCGCCCTTGCCTGCCCAAAGCGCCGGATACGGCACCAAACCGCACAGCTGGCTCGACGATCGGCACCGCCGCAAACGCGTTGAGGACATCATCGGGATCGTGGGGCTGGCGATCCTCGTGATGGCCATGTTGGTGGCCATGTGGCTGCAAATGCGTCAGCCCTGAGACTGTAGCTCAGAACTCCGGGCGGTCCTGGTGCTGACCGAAAACCTCTCGAAAGACGTCGCAGATCTCCTGCTCGGTACAGTATGCCTTGGCAGCCTCGATGATCGACGGCATGACGTTACGCTCGGAGCGACAGGCTTCCGCGATCGAGTGAAGGGCTTTGGCAACCGCAGCATCGTCGCGCTCCGCCTTGATGCGAGCGAGGTTGTCGAGCTGTTCCTTTTGAATCGATTCATCGATGCGCAACATCGGAATGTCGGGTTGCTCGTCTTGCTGGTATTTGTTGAGCCCGACGACGGTCTTTTCACCGCTCTCGATCTGTTGCTGAAGCCTGTAGGCCGAAGCGGCGATCTCTCTCTGCGGATATCCCCGTTCGACGGCCTCGACCATCCCGCCCACCTCGTCGATCTTGTGAATGTAACCGAGCGCGTCGGCTTCGATGCGATCGGTCATCCATTCGACGAAATAGCTGCCCGCAAGGGGATCGATGGTATTGGTCACGCCCGACTCTTCGGCGATGATTTGTTGCGTGCGCAACGCAATCGTCGCGGCTTCCTCGGTGGGAAGTGCATAGGTCTCGTCGAGGCTGTTGGTGTGCAACGACTGCGTCCCACCCAACACGGCGGCAAGCGCTTGTAAAGCCACCCGGGTGACGTTGTTGTAGGGCTGTTGGGCGGTGAGAGAGACGCCCGCAGTTTGCGCGTGCGTCCGAAGCATCAACGAGCGCGGGTCCTGGGCGCCGAATCGCTCCTTCATGAGGCGCGCCCACATCCGTCGGGCGGCACGGAACTTGGCAATCTCTTCGAAGAAGTCGTTGTGGACGTCGAAAAAGAACGAAAGTCGCGGAGCGAAGCGATCGACGTCGAGGCCTCGGTCCACCGCCCATTTCACGTACTCCAGCCCGTCCGCAATGGTGAAAGCGAGCTCCTGCGCAGCCGTCGCACCCGCCTCTCGAATGTGGTAGCCGCTGATGCTGACGCTGTTCCACCGGGGCACCTCTTTGGCGCAGAATTCGATCGTGTCGGTGACGATTCGCATGGCCGGGCGCGGAGGCACGACCCATGCGTGCTGTGCGATGAATTCCTTGAGGCAGTCGTTTTGCACGGTGCCCCCGATTTGGTCTCGAGGAATGCCTCGCTTATCGGCCAACGCGATGTAGAAGCCGAGCAGCACTGCCGCAGGACCATTGATCGTCATCGAGGTGGTGACCTGGTCGAGTGGAATCTGGTCGAAGAGGATCTCCATGTCCCGCAGCGTGTCCACCGCCACGCCCACCATGCCCACCTCGCCGAGCGAACGCGGAGAGTCGCTGTCGTATCCCATGAGCGTGGGAAAATCGAATGCCGTCGACAGGCCCGTCTGGCCCTGCTGCAGCAGATAGCGGAACCGCTGGTTGGTTTGACGAGGCGTACCAAAGCCCGCGAACATGCGCATGGTCCACAGCCGCCCCCTGTACATCGTCGGCTGAACGCCTCGCGTATACGGAAACTGCCCGGGGAAACCGAGCTTCTGCTCGTAGTCGATGTCGACGTCAGCCGGAGTCAGAAGGTCGGGGACTTCCAAGTCGCTGTGAGTGACGAATCGATCCTTGCGAAGAGGATGGCGAGCGACCGCCTTGTCGACCTGGTCCTCTCGCCAGCGCGCCGCTTCGTCCCGCACGCGAGCCATGTCGTTCTCCGGCTGCCTTTCGGCCGCCAACTTCTTGGCCGGATCCGCGCTCACCGGTACCTCCTATCAGTTTTCTACCGTGTCCTCTGCGCCCGGGAAAGGCAAGACCTCGCCCCGAACCACCTGCAACATGCCCTCGACTTCCAAAGCGACCTCGAGCTCGGGGTTCGTCTCCAAGAAACGCTCCAGGTATTGCTTTGCAGGCTGATTCTCTCCTTTTTGGAAATGGGCGGCACCCACCAAGAAGAGTGCATCGGGGTCGTCCTGACGTATCTCCAAAACGCGCCTTCCCATTCGAATGGCGCGGTCGTATTCACCCATCATGCGCAGTGTCTGCCCCGCTCCAACCATGGCGCCGACATAATCAGGGGCCAGCCTGAGTGCTTCGACATAACTCTTGAGCGCTTCGGGGAATGCCTCTTTTTCGAAATAGGCATGACCCAAAAAGTGATAGGCATACTCGTTTTCGGGGTCGTCCCGAACCACGCGCAAAAGCTCGTCGATCGCCCGGTCCGCATCGCCTGCGTGCAAGAGCTCGATGCCTTCCTCCGCGGCTTCCCATCGCTTGGATTGGAACTCGTCCATGAGCGCCTCGTCAGTTGCGCTTGCCGTAGTCGATCGAGCCCGCGCGCGTACGATCTCGAGGTGGCACGCTGGAAGCCAGGGTGCCGAGCGCGAGGGCCAAGAACAGAACGCCACCGATGAGAAGCGTAGCACCCATCAGCTGGCGGTTCTCCAAGACCCAATAGAACACGGCAGCCAAAGCAAGCGTCAACACCGCAACGGCAAGTGACAAACGCAATTGCAGCTGCCGACGACGTCGGGCGCGCTCCTCGGCGGCGCGCTTGGCTTCCTTTGCGGCCCTCGCTCGCTCTTTGCGAGCTTGGCGCTGCTCGTCCGGTTTCTTCGCCATTCATCGAGCATACTACTGAATTGCTCGATGGGCCCGGTCTGCCAACGAACCGGTGGGCACGAGCTCCAGGTATCGCTCGTATGCACGCCGGGCGGCGGGCGAGTTTTCGCTGGCTAGCGCCTCGCCCAGGTAAAACCAGGCTTCCGCTGGGACTCGGTCCATCGAAACGGCCTGCCGGAGCAACTGGCGCGCGGCCTCACGCTCGCCGCGCTCCAAGTGGACTCGGCCCATCTGATAAATCGCTTCGGCCTCGAGGCCCGGTCGCGCGTCCACGCCGCGAGCCAACTGCAAAGCGCGCGTCGCATTGCTCATGGCCTCTTCGTATCTCTCGGCACGCAAGATTCCGCGTCCGATCCCGACCAGCGCGGGGGCATAGTCGGGGTCGATCTCGAGGGCGCGTCGATAGTAGCTGGCGGCCAGCGCGGAAGCTCCTTGCGCGTAGAGGGTATCGGCACGACGGGTGAGCTCTTCGGGACCCATGGACCCGAGCTCGGCGCGCACGATCGAAGGGTCGGGCTCCGGAGCTGGGTCCTCGGTGGAAGGCGGCGACGGCGTCTTGCGGCTCGGTGCCGCGGAGGACCGTCGTGGCCCAGAGGGTTCGACGGACCGGGCGCGCCGCGCCGCGGACGAATCCAAAGCCTCGACCGGAGGGGCAGCAGCGCGGGCCGGAGCCTGCAAAGCGGGCTCAGGCTGGCTCGGCTCGAGCTCCGCGACCTCCACGACCGGAGCGCTTTCGGAGACGATTTCCTCTTGGGGCGGCGTGGGCGCCTTCGCCTGCACGACGGGCAGCGGTGTCGAGTCTGGCTCCGCGGAGGGAGCAAGCGTTTCGCCTGGTTGCACGGCGGCTTGCGCCGAGGTCTTGGGCTCACTTCGAGGTTTCGACAAAAGCGCGATGGCCCCGATCAGCGCTAGGAGCGCCCCCAGAGCGAGCACGGTCATCGAGATCTGACGCGGGCTCAATGCGGCCTGATGGTTTCGCTCCTGGCGCTCTGCCGCAGCGATGAGATCCTCTTCAGATTCCGTGATGAAGCTGCTCAGCCGTTCGGTATCCTCGAGGGCCGAGCGCTCCAGAGCGCGAGCCTTTTGCAGCACGCGTTCGGCCTTGTCTTGCTCTCCACGCTCCACGAGGAGCTCGCTCAAGGCTTCTAGCGGCCGCGGGTCGCTGGGCGCGAGTCGGGCAGCTCCAAGCAAGGCTTGCTGCGCGCGCAATGCATCACCGGCGGCCCGCCATGCCTCGGCGCAAAGCAACAGGTATCCTGGCTCGTCGAAGTGCTTTTCGTAATGGAGGCTCAGGACTTCGAGCGCCGACCGAGGCTTGTCCGCCGCGATCAGATCACGTGCAATCTCCAATGGATGCAGCTCCCCAGCTGCGTCTGCACCCTCTAGCGCGTAGCCGTCGAAGCCGAAGTCGGACACGAGCGGCATGCTATCAGAGGCCTCACCCAATCTAGGAATTCCCGTCGTGGCTGGAGGAAGGCCGGGCTTTCCCGTAGGAAATCGGTATACTTCGCCGCGATGTTTGTGGTCGCGTGCTCCGGTTTCCCTTTGCCGGTTAGCCGATACTGGCGCGAGTTCGATGCGGTGGAAATCTCGGATACGGAGATCGCGATTCCAGGGGCAGGCACCGTCCGGCGTTGGATTCGTGAGTCTCCAGAGGACTTTCTATTCACGGTTGTAGCGCCCAAATCTGTGAGTGAGTCCAAGTTTCGCCGCACCAAAGAAAACAAGGCTACGTGCGAAGCCGTGGCCAAGCTCGCAAAGGATCTCAAAGCCAAAGCGGTCGTGTTCTCAGCCGACGAAACCTTCAAGCACGGCAAAGCCAACCGTTCCGCTCTTCGCTCGTTTCTGAGCTTCCTGCCTTCTGGCATGCCGCCGGTCGTGTTCGATTTGGACGCCTGGAAGCCAGCCGACATCGCCTCGACCTGCGGGGACCGGAGCGCCATCGCGGCCTACGATCCGCTCACCGACGAGCCGCCGCCTGAAGCTTCCATGGTCTACATCCGTCTCCCCGGACCGGCTGGGCACCGGTCGCGCTACGATGAGTCGTCCATCGCGATGATTGCCGACCATTGCAACGGGCTCGATCCCGAGCTGGGCATCTGCGTATTCCGCAACATCGACATGCAAACCAACGCCCATCAGCTCATCAAGAAGCTCAAATAAAAACATGTCGGAAACGGCGCCGACGGTAATCACCATGTCGGAGCAGGAAGCCGGCGAACGAATCGATCGCGTTCTGGCACGGCGCTGCCCCGAGTTTTCGAGGACCTCCCTGCAGAGATGGATCGAGCAGGGTCGAGTCGAGCAAGGCGGCGAGGTCGTCTCACGCAAGACCAAAGCGCAGGCGGGGGCCGAGGTCTGGATCTATCCCGCTCCCCCCGAAGAGCTCAGTGCGGAACCGCAAGACATACCGCTCGAGGTACTCTTCGAGGATGACCACCTCCTCGTGGTGAACAAGCCGGCAGGCCTGGTGGTTCACCCTGCCCCGGGCCACCCGGATGGAACCCTCGTCAATGCGCTGCTGCATCACGCCAAGGTTCGGGGCGGCGCCGATCCGCTACGGCCGGGAATCGTCCATCGGCTGGATAAGGACACCAGCGGCGTCATGGTCATCGCCAAGACTCCCCTCGCCCACGAACGCCTGGTCGAGATGTTTCAAGAGCATCGGCTCGAGCGAGCCTACCTGGCCATCGTCGTGGGCCGGCCGCCTCAGTCCGCGACCTACGACACGCTCCACGGACGCCACCCGACGCATCGCAAAAAGTTCACCTCCCGGCGGGATCGGGGCCGCCGCGCGATCACTCACCTCGAAACGATCGAGGTTTTGCGTGGAAGCGCTCTGGTTCGCTGCACTCTCGAGACCGGACGTACGCATCAGATTCGCGTGCACCTCGCAGATCACGGTCATCCGGTTCTCGGGGATCCCCTGTATGGCAAGTCGATTGGCGACCCGGGCATGCGACAGGTTTCGACCGAGCTCGGCAGGCAAGCCCTCCACGCGACGCGACTGGCCTTCAAACATCCCGTCGACGCCACGCCGATGCGATTCGAAACCGAGCCCCCGGCGGATTTCAAGCAGGCGCTCGATTCGCTGCGCATGCGATGAGGGACCATCGCTCGTTGGTCACTGGCGCTCGGTGCATCGAGGGTAGCCATCGAGAAGTGCCTGACAGGCCAACTGATCGCATTGCAGGACGACCGAGTTGCAGCTCTCGAAGAAGACAGGATTGACCAGGATGCTGAGGCAGCACTGTTGTAGCGCGAAGCAGGTGTCGAGCGCGGCCTGGTCGCACGGCGCTGCGTTCGATGCCGACCAACCGATCTGACAAGACGACGAACCGTCCTCGGAGCGAGCGATGCCCGAGGCCCGGTCTCCCGAAATCTGGCCCGAAAACGACACCGTCGCCTGACCGTCGGCGCCCGGGATTCCGCTCACGCGAAAGGAAAGGGTCTGCGGATCGATGGGAACGTTTTGCATGGTCGCGAGATCGAAGCTGCATGAGTCTCCCGACGGGTCGGTTCCCACGCCTTGCACCCGCAAGTCGAACGAACGGGCTTCGTCGCCGGAGGAGCCGGTGACGTTGCAGTCGGATCCCACGCCGGTGAGGCTCGACCCATTGGCCCCGACGAAGAAGCAAACGTCCACGCCGTTGGACGACCCCTCCCACAGCCCGGGGATGACGCGAGCCACCTCGCCCTGTGAGCCGCCCGAGCCGCCGGTCCCTCCCTGACCGCTGCCACTGCTCCCGCAGCCGGTCGAAACGACCAAGAGCGCAACGAACAGCACGGCCCGCTTTGGCGCGAGACTCATCACCGACGCGGAGCTACCACATGGGCGACTGAACGTGCGCCTTGGATCGCACCAGAAGGTCGACGATGGCTCGGTCGTAGAGGTTCCGATCCATCAACTGGGGCGCGACTCGGCTTTCGTAGAGGTCACGACCTTCTTGAATTTCCTCTTCCATGACCTCGAATAGATTGTCGTTTCGAATGCCTTCGGCGATCTTGTCCTCGTTGTAGAGAGCAAGGTCGCTGGAGATCGCGCGAGCCAAGCGACGTGCGGCTTCCTCGGTTTCAATCAGGGCCATCAGTCCTCCCAGAGCCAAGAGTGACGCAGCGGACATGCTCCTGTCAAAGAGCAGCGGGATCGATTTCGATGGCGCCCGACCGAAGGAGCTTCATCGGGGTGGTGGTGGCATCGATCAGCGTGGATGCCGGACCACCCGGAGAGATGCCAGGCACCTTGGCGTCGACGCCGCGAGCCAGGTCGGACGGAAGCTCGCTCGCGCTACGCAGAGGCGGCTCGCCGGTGCGGTTCGCGCTGGTTGCGGTCAGGGCGTGGCCGAACGCCCGGACGAGGTCCGCGGCGGGGCTGGGGCCGGGAACCCGAACTCCGACCTTCCCATCCCGAACCAACCGTGAGCTCAGGTGCGGCTTGGCGCGCAGCAGGATCGTGAGCGGTCCGGGCCAGTGCGCGTCCATCAGCGCCAGGGCCTGCTCCGGGGGCTCCAAGGCCACCTCCCCGATCGTCTCCCGACCGGGCAGCAAGAGGGCAATGGGCATGTCCGAGCGCCTTCCCTTGAGAAGCGCCACCCGCTCCACTGCTCGTTCGTGGGCCGCATCCGCCAGCAGGCCGAGCCAGGTCTCGGTGGGGCAGGCGATGATGCCTCCCGCCTCGAGGATCCGAACGAGCGGTTCGAGGGGCTCCATCAGCGAGTACGGGCCCGCCAGCCGATGTCGTGGCGGAAGTGCTTTCCGTCGAACTGGATCTTCGCCGCCGCCCGATAGGCTCGGTCCGCAGCCTCGTCGATGTTCTGACCGGTCGCGGTGACGGACAGCACTCGGCCTCCGGCCGTGACCACCTGGTCGCCCGCATGCGCCGTGCCGGCGTGAAAGACGGTGACGTGGGGAACCTCCGATGCGGCTTGCAAGCCGGTGATGACCTTGCCCTTGTCGTAGCTTCCCGGATAACCGCCTGAAGCAAGCACCACGCAAAGCGACGCTGGGGCCTCCCACTGCGGAGTGACCACGCCAAAGTCTCCGCGGGCCGAACCCTGGATCAAGGGCAAGATCGACCCTTTCCAGCGGGTCATCAGCGTCTGGCACTCCGGATCGCCAAATCGAGTGTTGTATTCCAATACCAGCGGCTCTCCGTCGACGATCATCAGGCCCACGAACAAAGCGCCGCGAAACGGCCGCCCTTCCCTGCCCATCCCCTGAAGAGTCGGCTCGATCACCCGTTCCAGGATCTTTTGCTCCACGTCGGCCGTCACCACCGGCGGCGGCGAATAGGCACCCATTCCGCCGGTATTGGGGCCCTGATCGCCGTCGAGCGCCCGCTTGTGATCTTGGGCTGGCGCGAGCGGAACGAATCGTCGTCCGTCCGAGACGACGTGGTAGCTCACCTCTTGGCCCACCAGGCATTCCTCGACCACGATGCGCGCACCGGCCGCGCCGAAGGCACGAGCGCGCATGATGCGGTCGACCCCTTCGATGGCTTGCTCGGAATCGCTGGCCACGATGACACCCTTGCCCGCGGCGAGGCCGTCGGCCTTGACCACCAGTGGCCGATCGGCTCGTCGGATGTAGTGCGTGGCGGCGTCCGGATCGTCAAAGACCCGAAAATCAGCCGTGGGAATCCCATGGCGCGCCATGAACTCCTTGGAGAAGATCTTGGATCCCTCGAGCTGCGCCGCTTCGCGATCGGGTCCAAAGGCGTCGATTCCGTCGCTACGAAGCGCGTCGACCACGCCAGCGACCAACGGCGCCTCGGGACCGACCAGAACCAAGTCCGCCGATTCATGGCGGGCTAGCTCGACCACGCGGTCGGCATCGGTGGGGTCGATCGACACCGTTCGACCGAGAGCCGCCATCCCCGCGTTGCCAGGGGCTCCGATGACTTCGACCTCGGGGTCCTGGGAAAGCCGCCACCCGAGCGCATGCTCGCGCGCTCCACCGCCGATGATCAATACGCGCATGGTCAGTGCCGGAAGTGTCGAACGCCGGTGAACACCATGGCCATGTCCGCGGCATCGGCAGCGGCGATCACGGCGTCATCTCCCTTCGAGCCACCGGGCTGCACGACCGCAGTGATCCCGACTTTGGCAGCCGCTTCGATCCCGTCTGGGAATGGGAAGAAAGCATCCGAGGCCATCACTGCGCCCTTCGAAAGCTCACCGGCTTTCTGAGAGGCGATTCCGACCGACGTCACACGCGCCATTTGTCCCGCCCCAACGCCGACCGTGCGGTCCGGCCTTGCAAAGACGATGGCATTGGACTTCACGTGCTTGCAGACGCGCCATGCAAAATCGAGAGCTCTCATCTCGTCATCGGTGGGCTGCCGCTTGGTGACGACGCGGCCTCCGCGCACCTCGCTCGGTCCTGTGGCGTCGCGGTCCTGCACGACCATTCCGCCCCCGACACGCTTGAACTGCAACGCCGCATAGTCAGCGGGAAGCCAAGCACCGGTTGCAAGAATGCGGAGGTTTTTCTTCTTTCGAAGGCGTTCGAGCGCCGCAGGCACGAAGCCCGGAGCGATGATGCATTCGATGAACGTCTCGGCGACCGCCTCGGCCGTGACTTCGTCGACTTCGCGGTTCAGGGCGACGATGCCTCCAAAGGCGCTCTGCGCATCCGCCTCGCGGGCCAACCGATAGGCCTGCTCCAGAGTAGACGCCGTAGCCACGCCGCACGGATTGGTGTGCTTGACCACCACTGCCGCAGGCTCCTCGAACTCGCGCACCGCCTCGATCGTGGCGTCCACGTCGACCAGATTGTTGAATGACAACTCCTTGCCGCCAGCACCGAGCGACTCGGCCAGTGCCAGGCTTCCCGGAGGCGCGTTTCGTTCGACGTAAAACGCACCCTGTTGGTGCGGATTCTCGCCATAGCGAACGTCGTAGGCCTTGGTGAAGCTCAAGGTGAGGGCGCCGGGAAACTTGGAGTCGCCGTCTCGAGAGCTCAAATAGGCGGCAATGGCGCCATCATACGCTGCAGTGTGCGCAAATGCCTTGGCTGCGAGGCGTGCGCGCAAGGAAGAGCTCGGCCCGTCGCCGCTGCGCACGGCGGCCAGCACCTGGTCGTAGTCGCCGGGCTCGGTCACGACGGTGACCCGCGCTTGGTTCTTGGCCGCGCTTCGAACCATCGAAGGGCCGCCGATGTCGATGTTCTCGATCGTTTCTGCATGAGATGCGCCACGAGCTACCGTCTGCTCGAACGGATAGAGATTGACGCAAACGAGGTCGATCGGCTTACCGCCGATTCCCGCGAGCGCGTCGCGGTCGGCGTCGTCGTCGCGCATCAAAATCCCGCCGTGAACTCGGGGATGCAGCGTCTTGACGCGCCCGTCCATGATCTCGGGCGATTCGGTGTATTGCGAAACGTCCACCACTTTCACTCCACCCTCTCGGAGCGCCTTCGCAGTGCCTCCAGTGGAGAGTATTTCGACACCAGCCTCGGAAAGACCTTTGGCGAACTCCACCACGCCCGCCTTGTCCGAGACCGATACCAATGCGCGTCTGATCTTCGTCATGCCCCTGCCTTCTGGCCGCTCGGTCGACCGCTGAAGGTTCGCCCATACCCCGCCCTCAGAATGTCGTCAATCGATTCCGAGCGGCGCTCCGCTCACGGCTCGCCGCCGCCGACTTCATCCCGATCTCTCATTTCGCGCAGCGTGGTCTCGGCCCACACGTCGAGCCGGCCGACTCGAATCATTTCCCGCGCTTTGCGCATGAGGGCGCCGTAGAAATGGAGGTTGTGCAACGAAAGCAGTCGCGGTCCGAGCATTTCGTCGGCCTTGAAGAGGTGGCGTAGATAGGCGCGGCTGTACGTGTGGCAAACCGAGCAATCGCAATCGGGATCGAGCGCACTGTCGTCTTCGCGGTGCCTTGCCTGGCGCAGGTTGACCCGACCACCCCATGTGAGCGCTTGGCCATTGCGAGCATTGCGCGTGGGAAGCACGCAGTCGAACAAATCAATCCCACTCGAAAGCGCTCTGAGCAGATCGGCCGGCGTGCCCACACCCATCAGATACCGGGGTCGATCGGCAGGCATGGCAGGCGCAATTCGATCGACGAGCGCGTACATCTGCTCGGAGGGCTCGCCCACGGAAAAGCCGCCCAACGCCACTCCGTCGAATGGCAGCGCGGCGATGGTTTCGAGATGCGACAGACGAAGGTCGAGCTCGGTGCCTCCCTGAACGATCCCAAACCGGGCCTGACCCTGCGCCGGTTCCGTGCGCAAACAACGCACCGCCCAGCTCGTCGTGCGTGCAATCGCCCGCTCGATGATCGCTCGAGGCGCGCCTCCAGGCGGACATTCATCCAGCACCATCGCGATGTCCGAGCCGAGCAGTGCTTGCACGCGCATGGCTTCTTCCGGCGTCAGCCGATGTTGAGTGCCATCGAGATGCGAACGAAACGTAATGCCGTCGTCGTCGATTGTTCGATTCTGTGCGAGAGAAAAAACCTGGTACCCGCCGCTGTCGGTCAAGAGCGCGTAGGGCCACTTTATGAAGCGAACCACCCCGCCAAGAGACGCGATCGACGCGGCGCCCGGCCTGAGCCAGAGATGGTAGGTATTGGCGAGGATGATGCGAGCCCCCGTCGAAGCCACCTCGTCCGGGGTGAGCCCCTTGACGGCGGCCTGTGTGCCGACCGGCATGAACGCGGGCGTCTCGACGACGGCGCGTGGTGTCCGAAGCTCCCCGCAACGCGCGTTTCCGTCGGTGGCTCGGACCTGAAACTCGAAGCCCGGAGTCGGAAGGCTCATCGCACGGCCCTCCGAATCAGCATGGCATCACCGTAGCTGTAGAAGCGATATCGGCGCTCGATGGCCTCGCCATAGGCTTGCTTGGTCAGCTCGATGCCGGCGAAGGCCATGACCAGCGCCAACAAGGTCGAGCGCGGCAGATGAAAATTGGTCACCAGGTGGTCGATGACCCGAAACCGATGAGGCGGGCGAATGAACAGCTTGGTGGTTCCAGCGCCGGCGGCGACATGGCCTTGCTCGTCGGACGATGCTTCCAGCGTTCGTACCACGGTCGTCCCTACCGCCACGATCGGGCGGCCCTGCGCCCGCGCTCTTTCGATCGCTTCGGCCGTCGCGATGGGAACCTCATACGTTTCGTCGTGCATGTCGTGCTCATCGAGCGTAGCGGCCTGCACCGGGCGAAAGGTGCCGGGGCCCACGTGCAATGTCACGTAGGCCAGGTCGTGCCCGGCCTCTTGCAGACCTTGGAGCACTGTCTCGGTGAAATGCAGGCCCGCGGTGGGCGCTGCCACTGCACCCGGTTTGCGAGCGTAGATGGTCTGATAGCGGTCACGATCCGCCTGAACCGCCTTTCGCCGGATATACGGTGGCAAAGGCACTTCCCCCACTTGCTCGATCAATGCGTCGATGGGCCCCGCTCCAGTCAACTCAATCTCGACGCGTCCTGCTTCGAGCGCACGCAGCACGCGCGCGTGAAGCAGACCGCCGGCAAGCGAAAACTGCATCTGGGGACGAAGGCCCTTCGAAGAGCGACCCAGAGCGATCCAGCGGTCCCGTGCTTCGCCACTTTTGTGGAGCAAAAGTAGCTCCACACTGCCACCGGTTGCTTTCGTGCCGGTGAGTCTCGCTGGAAAGACCCGGGTGTCGTTGAAGATGAAGAGGCTCGGGGGCAGAAGCTTCGGCAGCTCGCTGAACCGATGATGCTCGATCCCGGCGGTACCGACATCGACCAGCAACAGTCGGGAGGCGTCGCGCTGGGACAGAGGCTGCTGAGCGACCAGCTCCTCTGGAAGATCGTAGTCGAGATCGGAGAGTCTCATGGGGCGTTCGGAAACGGGAGCTCGAGTGACTACGCCTGGGTGACGTCACCCATGCACCGTGAAAAAACGGTATCCGAGCCAGGCTGCGGCCATGAGAACGAGCACGGCGAGCACGCCAAGTGCCCGTCGCCGGCGCCGAACGACGGGAAACGGCTCATCGGCGCTGTCGTAGCGGACCCGGGCCCGCAGACGATGGCTGGGGCTCGTGCCCGATCCCACCGAAGCACCCTCCTCGGCCGGGGGCTCCGCTTGCGAATCTTCCGTTCGGGCCGCGTCGAGCTCTTCGGGACGCTGAAACACTTCGGGGCGCGGTATGCCGAGCATCGTCTTTTGCGAGACTCTCGAAGGCCCGCGCGCCGAACCGCTGGGCGCCGGATCTGCGGGCGCCGATACCGCGGGCTCGGCTGCGGGCTTCGCCGAGGGCATGCCGAGCACGGTGTGCTTCCGAATGCGCTGCTGGGACGTCACGCGTTCCTGCGATTCGCGGGGCCGCTCGGGCTCCTCGTGGACCCGAATTCGAGACTGGTCCAATCGGTCCGGCGCCTGATCACGCATCGCATAGCCGCACTTGCCGCAAAACGCATCGTCGGCCGGAACTCGAGCTCCACATTGGGGACAATCCATGATGCGCCCGTACCGTATCAGAATTTCTGCAGCCCGGGGGCCTACCGCGGGATGCCCATCACATCGGCCATGTCGTAGAGGCCGGCTGGCCGCGTCACCACCCAGTGGGCGGCACGTACGGCCCCGCGTGCGAAAATCGAGCGGTCCGTCGCTCGATGTGTGAGCTCGATACGCTCGCCCTCTCCCACCAGGTAGAGGGTGTGCTCGCCGACGACGTCGCCGCCCCGGAGCGCCATGACCCCGATCTCTTCCAGGGGGCGAGCTCCGACTTGACCGCTCCGGCCCGAATTGATGGCATGCGCCGTATCCAGCCGCTTTGCCTCTCCTACGACCTCGGCCAGACGCACGGCCGTGCCACTCGGGGCGTCGACCTTGAGTCGATGATGGATTTCGACGATCTCCGCGTCGAACGCCGGCCCCAGGAGCTCGGTGGCTCTTGCGGCCAGAAAATAAAGCGCATTGACCCCCTGGCTGTAGTTGGGTGCAAAGACGATGGGCACCCTTTCGGCCGCTCGCTCCAAGCTGGCGCGGGTTTCGAGATCGAGCCCCGTGGTGCCGATCACCATCGGGATGCGCTGCCCGGCGCAAAGCGGAAGCAGCTTGGCCGTTGCTGGAGCCACGCTGAAATCGATCACCACTTCGACGTTGGCCAGAAATTCCTCGATGTCGGAAGTGATGCGAACTCCAGAAGGCTCTTGACCGACGAGCACGCCCATGTCCTGCCCCAGCACATCGCTCTGTTCCCGATCCATGGCAGCGACGAGGTTGGCTTCGAGATCCTCGTGCAGGACCGATGCAATGCTTCGACCCATTCGACCTGCAGCCCCGTGTATCGCGACTTGCAACATGTGCAGGGCATCGCAGATGCGGCCCGAAGCGTCAATCGGGGCTCCTAAGAGGCAGAGCGCCCGGCGCTCAACTCGACCAGCCGATCGATCAGGAATCCGCTTTGCTCGAGCGCCTCCTCAGAAAAGCTTCCGAAGAACGCCCGCACCTCGTCGAACACCCGGGCGAACGCATCCTGGTCCCCGGCGGCGAGGATCTCGGCGAGATCGGTCGCGGCTTTGCGAAAAGCCTCGATGACATGCGGCGAACCCGGATTGAGCATTTCGATCGGGCCATAGAGGTCGGGTGACTGCGCAAAATGGCGACCGGTGACATAGGCCTCCAACAAGTAGGCTGGCGAAGTGAATCGAAGGGTCTGCTCGAGGGGCGTTCCCGCTCGACTCAATGCGAGCCCTAGCACCTGCGTCTTGAAATGATGCAAGACTTGCACGATCGCCATCATGGAGTCGTGTTCTTCGGGCGTCGCCTCGGTGATGACCAAACCACGCGCGGTAAACATCTGACGTGCCCAATCGAGCCAGTCGTGTCCCCTACCCGGGCAGATCACGACACGCTGCCCCTGGTAGGTGTTGACCCCGGGACCGAACATGGGGTGCGTTCCGAGAACGCTTGCCTCCGTGGAGGCCAACATCGCTTGCATGGGATCGGCCTTGATCGAGGTCACGTCCATCAGTAGGGCCTCTTTGCGAACCAATGGACCGAGCTGCTCGATGACAGCGCGTGTCTCCCGGATCGGCACGCTGATGATGACGACGTCACCCATGGCGGCCGCATCCACGGGGCGTAGATTGGTTTCCAGATCGGCGCTTCGTACGTCGTGGCCCAGATCCGAAAACAAGGTCTGGAGCGAGCGACCCATGCCGCCCTCGCCGCCGATGATGGCGATGGTCTTTGGCTCGACGTCGGGAGGCATCTCGGCCCGCAACGCCGCTTGCCGCTCGCGACTCATGAGCATCAATTGACGCCATACCGATTCGACGCTCCCGGTTGGAAGGCCCAGCACCCGTGCTCGAGCACACCGATCGTCGAGGACCCTGCGTTCGCGCTCGAGGTCACGAATACGCACCCGATGCTCGCGCTTGCGTGCTGCGATCTCCGCGACGACTTCCATCCGACGGACGAGAAGGTCCAGCAGCTCGTGATCGAGCGTATCGAGCGCCCGGCGGAGCTCCAAGAGCGGGCCGGCGTCTGGATTCTTGTCGGTCATGGGTTGGTTTTACATCGAACCGAGCGCTCCGCATAATGCGCGCCCGTGAGGCGGTTGCAACTCCACCATTGGATCCTGATCGCGATGGCGCTCGGCGCAGGCCTTGGGCTGGCGCTGAACTGGGCCGGTAACCGGGGCATCGTCGACGCGAGCACGGTGGGCGCAGCGACACTGGTTGGAAAGGAGGCCGGAGACCTTTTCCTCCGGCTGCTCCAAATGTTGGTCGTTCCTCTCATCGTGTCGTCGCTGATCACGGGGGTCACTGGAATGGGTGATCTGCGTACCTTGGGCTCGATCGGCGGCAGGGCCATCGCCTTCTACGTGACGACCAGCATGATCGCCATCATCACCGGCATCGCCACGGTCAATCTGATCAAGCCAGGGATCGGCGCCAACCTCACTGTGCTCGAAGGGGATTCCACCGCGACGAGCGCGCTGATCGCCACGGCTCCGGGCGGAGTCGGAACGGTGCTCTGGGAGCAGATCAAAGGGTTGGTTCCTAAAAATCCGCTCGCATCGGCAAGCGAGGGCGACATGCTGCCCGTCATCTTCTTTTCCCTTCTGATTGGCGTCTTCATCAGCATGACCGAGCATCGCGAGGGCTCGAAGGATGCGAGCATCGTTCGGCGCTTCTTTTCGGGGCTGTTCGACGTCATGATGCAAATGACGCTGTTCGTCGTGAAGTTCGCGCCGATTGGGGTCTTCGGATTCACTTTTTTCGCTGCCGCGGGCAAGGGACCCGAAGCGTTCCGGGTTCTCGGGTGGTACGTCTTGACCGTGTTCCTGGCGCTGTTGATTCACGCCGTGATCACGTTGCCGCTAATTCTGAGGTTTGCCTCCGGTCGCTCCCCGGTTGCATATGCTCGCTCCTTGGTCACCGCGCTCGTCACCGCCTTCAGCACCGCTTCGAGCAACGGCACGCTGCCTCTGACCATGCAGAACGTCGAAGAAGCAGGCGTGAAGCCACAAGTGGCGTCGTTCGTCCTGCCGCTCGGAGCAACGATCAACATGGACGGCACGGCCCTGTACGAAGCGGTCGCGGTGTTGTTCATCGCCCAGGCGTACGGGATCGACCTTTCTCTGGTTCAACAAGGCATCGTGGCCGTGACTGCACTCCTGGCCAGCATTGGCGCAGCCGGCATCCCTCACGCGGGCATGGTCATGATGGTCGTCGTTCTCAATGCCGTCGGCCTCCCGACGAGCGCGGTGGCCTTGATCCTCGCGGTGGACCGCATACTCGACATGTGCCGCACCACGGTCAATGTCTGGTCGGACTCGGTGGCAGCCGCAGTGGTGAATGCCAAAGAGGAGTAGGGAGTGGGATCGGGGGCTGAGGTTGAAGCCCGGGGCCCGCGTGGTTGGCGATGCATGTCACGGGCGCTGTCACTGACGCCGGCGCTGGCACTGTTGCCGACGCTGTCACTGACGCCGGCGCTGGCGCTGTCACTGGCGCCGTCGCTGGCGCTGGCACTGGCGCTGGCACTGGCACTGGCACTGTATGGAGGGGCTCGCCACAATGCGCGGCA
>JASFKY010000021.1:0-24606 GCA_050118395.1 Myxococcales bacterium
GAACGGGGTGTTTCGGCGGCCTCGTGCAGATAGGCGCCGTAGGCTGGAGCTTCGGCGGCCTCGGCCAGGGAGCATCCGATAGGCTCCGTTGCAACCCGATAGACCGTCACGTCCTCGTAGCCCGAAGCGTCGAGCATGGCCCGCACGTTTTCGCTCATGAAGTCGACTCCGAGGACGGCGATCGTGCGCGCTCCCTGCTCGGCCATCGCGATGGCCCGGTCGGCCATGGCAAGTGAATCCGAGACGTAGATGTGGGGCCAATCGCACGCCGACAGGACTCCTTGGAGCTCGGGATCCATGTAGAAATGAGCGACGACGCCGGCGTTTTTCTCACGAAGGAGCCCGGTGAGCTTGGCCACCAAGTCGGGATCGGGCCTCAGAAAGGCAGCTTGCGCTTCGGCAAAGCTGCCTTGCGGAGTGAGGGCATCGGCCGAAATCTTGAGCGAGGGGAACACGGGCGGAGTCATCGAACACCAGCTTGTGGAAAACGGAGTATACCTCCCGCCCCGCACCATCCATGTCAAGTGAAGCTGCCCAAACATCGGTGTACGTCCATTTTCCGTGGTGTGCCCGCAAGTGCCCGTACTGCGACTTCGCCACGGAGCCCATTCGCACGGCCTCCCTGCCACACGAAGATTACGCCGACGCGGTGTTGCGAGAGCTCGAAGGGCGTGCCCACACGTTGCCGGGCCGCACGTTGTGCTCGGTATTCTTTGGGGGAGGCACGCCGTCACTTTGGGAGCCCGACACATTGGGACGGACGCTCGCCGGCATCATCGCTGCCTTCGATGCGGTCGACCAAAGCTTGGAGGTCACCGTCGAGTGCAACCCGAGCTCGCTGACGCAACGCAATGCTGCCCTGCTGCGTGAGCGAGGAGTCGATCGGCTGTCGATCGGGGTACAGTCCTTGCGCCACGAGCACCTGGGTTTTCTCGGCCGTTTGCACGACCGGGATCGAGCGTTGGGGGCGCTACGTGAAGCCACCGCGGAAATTCCTCGGGTCAGCGCCGATCTGATGTTCGGAATGCCCGGGCAGTCGATCCGCCAGCTCGCCGAAGACATCCTGCAGGTCGCCGACCTCGGTGTGCGTCACGTCTCGGCGTACGCCCTCACCGTCGAAGAAAAGACCCTGTTCGGCTCGCTCCACCGAGCCGGTAAGCTGCGCGTTGCCTCGGACGAAGCCTATGCGGAGCTCTTCGAAGGAGTGGAGACTTGCTTCGCCGATCTCGGTTGGCTCCACTACGAGGTCTCGAACTACGCTGCCGAAGGCGAGCAATCACGCCACAACCTCCACTACTGGCGCGGAGGCGAGTACGTGGGGCTCGGAGCAGCGGCGGTCGGATGTCTCGACGAGCAACCCGGGCGCGCCAGGCGCTGGCGAAACGAGCCGAGCCCTCGCCGGTATTTGTCGGACCCCGCGCTCGAATCCGAGGTCGAAATGCTCGGTCCCGAGGAAATCATCCGCGAGTCGTGGATGCTCGGCCTTCGCACCATGGAGGGAATGGACCTCGAAGCGACGCGAAAGCGAGCCGACCGCGATCCGCAAGAAGGCCGGGAGGAAGCGATCGAGCGCGCGATCGAGCGAGGCCACCTGACACGAGCGGGTGGCCGGTTGCGGGTCCCCGCGGAGCACTGGCTAAAACTTGACGGCATCGTGCGAGACTTGTTCTAGAGTGCGGACCGGTGCAGCTGGATTTCGAAGATGTCTCGGTCGCCGGTTTGGCGAAGTCCTATGGGCCGACGCTGGCGCTCGCGGGCGTCGATTTGCGTTTCGGAGCAGGCACGGTCACCGCGATCCAAGGCGCCAACGGCTCCGGTAAGTCTACGCTGCTTTGGCTACTCGCGTTGCTGGGCCACCCGACACGAGGGGAGATCCGCTATGGGAGTTACGGGGCGGGGCATGCGGATCAGCTCCGTGGCCGGATCGGTTTCGTCGCCCATCAGTTGCAACTCTACCCTGGCCTCAGCGGTCACGAAAACCTCGTTCTAGCGGCGAAGCTCCACGGGATTCGGCGGGCGGACGAGCGGGCCTCCAATCTCGGAGAAGCGCTTGCACTGAGCGACTACTGGAACCGACCTCTGAGAACGTACTCCCGAGGACAAGCTCAGCGCGTCTCGATCGCTCGGGCGCTCCTGCACGAGCCGCGGCTCCTCTTGATGGACGAGCCCGCCACCGGCCTCGATGCTCGATCCACCAGCGCGTTGGTCACGCTGATCGAGCAAGAGCGCCAACAGGGCAGCATCGTCATCATCGTGACCCACGAAGAGGAGTTTGCTGCGAGGGTCGCGGATCGCATTTTGCACATGGACCGCGGCCGGATCGTGGAGCGTGGCGCATGAGCATGCTCAGGGCGGCATGGCTGGTAGCCCTCAAGGATCTGCAACTCGAGCTCCGGACCAAGGAGATCCTCACCTCCACCGGCTTATTTGCGGTCTTGGTGGTGACCCTCGGCTCGCTCGCGTTTTATACGGATCCGGTGAGCTCGCCCCGGGTTGCACCCGGCGTGCTCTGGATCTCCATCTTGTTCTGCGGGATTTTGCTGATCGGACGGAGCTGGTCCTTGGAGCGTGAAAACGACGCCATTTTCGGCCTGTTGCTCGCCCCGATCCCCCGGTCTTCGATTTACGTGGGCAAGACTTTGAGTGCCTTGGTGTTGTTGTTCGTCATCGAATTGCTCTTGGTGCCGTTGTGTCTCGTCTTTTTTCAAATCGAGCCGAGCGGCATCACCCTACCCTTGATCGCATTGGTCTTCTTGGGCTCCGTCGGCTTCATTTCCACGGCCGCTTTGTTTTCGGCGGTGGGCATTCGGACCCGCGCGCGAGACCTCATGTTGAGCGTGCTGGTGTTTCCGTTGGTGGCGCCTGCGTTGCTCGCCGCTGCCGTCGCGACTCGGGAGCTCTTTGCAGGCGCGACTCCGGCCGAGATCATCGGTTGGTTGCGCATTCTCACCGCATTCGATCTGCTCTTCGTCGGGTTCGGCGTCTGGATCTCCCGTTACTTGCTCGCCGAAACCTGAGCAGCTCACAAGTAGGCGCGAATCAAGTCGAGCGCGAGTGGATCGGACCAGTCGAGCGCCCCGTCGAATCGAAAGCGAACCACGCCGTCGGCATCGATGATCCAGGTCTCCGGGAACAACCGAGTGCCGAACATCCCGCTCACCACGCTGCGATCGGAATCGAGCAGACTGGTGATTCGCGAGTGGGCGGGAATGATCGTCTCGACCTCGTCCCAGCTTCGGTCGGTCGAAACGGCGACGACCTCGACGTCTCCCCAATCCTCGGTCATCTCCGCCAAGAGCTCCAGGGTGGGCATCTCCTGGATGCAGGGCCGGCAGGTGACGGTCCAGAAATTCAGCACGATCACCTTGCCGCGATGCTCCGAAAGCGTCCACTCGCCCCCATCCTCGGTCGGCAGTGTGAAGTCCGGCGCCAATAGCGATGCCCCCAGGTAGTGAGGCACTCCTCCTTGGCCCTCCATGAGCTCTTCGAAACGCACGTTGCCGAGGATGGCGCGGAAAGGCGCTTCACGCGCCCGGGCACGGGCGTCGACGATCGCCCCCGTGAACACGAAGATCAGAGGAAAGGCGATCGCCGCCACGATGAGGGTTGCGATGAGCTCGCGCCTAGACACGCAGAGCCCTCTAGCGCTTTTTTTGCCCGAGTGAAAGCGGATCGGGCTCGTGGGGCGGTCTCACCTTCCGGCCGCCGACCAGGACGTAGATTCCGTCCTCGTCTTCCCCAATCCATTCGCTCATCTTGACCGCGGCATGGGTGTCGAAGCGAGCCGGGCAACGGCCCTCACGGACCGTGCACCAGAGCGCGCCTTCGGGCCCTTGCCTCAGGGAGTCGGGGTCGAGCTTCTCTCGCAAGTCCCCGGAAAGCAAAAGCTCCATCCCTTGCGCCGATGGCACGACATTCCTGACGAAATACGCGGGCCCTTCGATGGCGGCGTAAGCCCAATTGATCGCATTGCTCAGACAGAACCGTCCATCCTCGGCCCGGTCGATCCAACTGTCGAAGGAACGGGTGAGCTGAGGATGGGTGATGGGATCCTCTCCATTGAACCAGCGGCCACCGGCATCGCGGCGGATTCGAGTCTCCCGAGTGCGACCTTGAAGAAACTGCTCTGGGTCCATGACCTGTCGCAGACTACACTGCGCATCGATGGCGACAAAGCGCCGAAAGCTGATCGTCGTGTCGAACCGAGGCCCGTTCAGGCGGGAAGGCGGCAAACGCTGGGTTCGTTCCGCAGGCGGTTTGGTCGCGGCATTGGAGCCGGTCTTGCAAAAGCGCGGAGGGGTATGGATCAGCTCCAAACCGGCGCGTGACTTCGATCTGGTCACGATTGCGGCCCCGGAGCTGGCGTACGAGCTCGCTCACGTCGCGCTCAAAGGCTCCGACCGAAACGGATTCTACGAGGGCGTCTCCAACGCGGTCTTGTGGCCTCTACTGCATGGGTTCGAGCCGACCATCCAAGTGGGCGAAGCGTCCTGGGACAGTTACGTGAGCGCCAACGAGCAATTTTCTGCTTTGGCGCTGAGCGCGAGCGGCTCGAACGACTTGATCTGGGTCCAGGACTACCATCTGATGCTCGTTCCAGGCATGGTCCGAGCCCAACGGCCGAAGGCTCGAATCGGCTGGTTTTGCCACATCCCTTGGCCGCCTCCGGACACGTTTGGAATCCTCCCGTGGCGGGAGGACCTTCTCGAAGGCTTGCTCGGCGCGGACGTCCTCGGGTTTCACCTGCCGGAGTACGCCACCCACTTTCGCCAATGCGTCGAGCGCTTCACCGGATACGAGGTTGCATCCGAGGGTGTCCACTATCGCGGCCGCGTGGTGAAAACCATCGCCGCTCCGGTCGGCATACCAGTGGAGGAGCTCCAGGAGCTCGCCGTCGATCCGGAGATCGGACGGAAAGCCGAGCACATCCGAGAACTGACGGCCCATCGGCAGCTGATTCTAGGCGTCGATCGCTTGGACTACACCAAGGGCATTCCCGAACGGCTGGCGGCGTTCGAAAAGCTGCTGCGCAAAGACAAGACGGCGCGAACCCGCTACGCGTTGGTGCAGGTCATGGTGCCCAGTCGCACCGATGTGAAGGCCTACGCGGACCTGAAAAGCGAGATCGACCGAATGGTGGGCGACATCAACGGCCGTTACGCGGACACGGGGTGTGTACCGGTGCACTACCTGTACCGTAATTTGAGCCGGCACGAGCTCTTTGCGCACTATCGAGCTGCGGACGTCATGCTGGTCACGCCGCTACGCGATGGCATGAATCTCGTTGCTCACGAATACGCAGCGGCGCGGGCCGATGAAAACGGTGTGCTGGTGTTGAGCGAATTCGCTGGGGCAGCCAAGTACCTCAAGGGAGCGGTATTGGTGAATCCGTACGACGTCGACTCGACGACTGCGGCCATCCATCGCGCGTTGACCATGAAGCCGAGTGAAAAGAAAAAGCGCATGCGGGCACTTCGCGCCGAGGTGATGCGTCTAGACGTGCACCGATGGGCGGACTCCTACGTCGCAGCGCTGGAGAAAGGATGAGCACGGTCGCCTCTCTGCTTGGCCGTTTGATGGATCTCGAGCGGCCTCTGCTGGTCGCTCTCGACGTCGATGGCACGCTCGCACCGATCGTGCGAGATCCTGATAGCGCCGTAATCCCACCTCGAACGCTATCTACGTTGGCAGCTTTGGCACGCGTGCCCGAGTTGGAGCTGGCCTTGATCACCGGGCGGGACTGGGCGTCGCTGCATCGCATGGAGCAACTCGAGGGCATTTGGCGCGCAGTCGAGCATGGCGCAGTCATCCTGGCGCCCGGGCAGAAGCCCAAGGAGCGGAAGCTCACGCCGGACCAACGAGAGGCGTTGGCACGTTTCAAGGCGTGGGCGGACGAGCATGCCCCCGACGCGTTCGTCGAGCACAAGCCCCAAGCGGTGGCGTTGCACGTCAGGCCCATCGTGGAGCGCGACCCGGAGCGGGCGGACAGGCTGCTCGAAAGAGCCGATGAGCTCGCTCGAAGCCTCGGTCTTCACGTGCGGCGCGGCAAGGCGTTGCGTGAAGCCGAAGCCGTCCATCACGACAAGGCCACTGCAGTCCGCGAGATCCTCCGTCGTAGCGGGGCAAGCTCCGTTTTCTTCGTGGGCGACGATCTCACGGACATGGGCGCGATCGAGCTCGCGGCCAGCAAGGGCATCGGCGCCCTCGTGGGCTCCGACGAACTGCGAGAGACACCGACCGAGGCTGCGATCTTGCTGGATGGGATCGACGAGGTGGCGGCGGTGCTTTCCGGATTGTTGCAGCGAAGCACCGAGTGAGCGGTGGCGCGGTCATCGTGCCATGATAGAGGCTCGCCATGCGGGATCGTGAGATCGAACAGGCCGCCCGAATCGCACGACACGCGGGCGCCATCGTGATGCAGATCTACGCAACCGACTTCGACGTCGCCTACAAGGGAAAGTCGGATCCGGTGACTGAAGCGGACACCCGTGCCAATGCATACATCGTAGAAGAGCTCCGCAGGCTGTTTCCCGATGACGGCATCGTGGCCGAAGAGGCCCACGACAAGAGCGATGCCCTTTTGCCCGGCCGCTGCTGGTATGTGGATCCGCTCGACGGCACCAAGGAGTTCGTCGCTCGAAACGGAGAGTTTTCGGTCATGCTGGGGCTCGCAATCGACGGCCTGGCCACCGTCGGCGTGGTCTATCAGCCGACGACCGACAAGCTCTACGCCGGCGTGGTGGGCGGAGGCGCTTACCTCGAACAGCAAGGCGCGCGACAAAGGCTGCAGGTGAGCGACGTCCGCGATCCCCACAGTTTGCGGCTGGTCGTGTCCCGTTCACACAGAAACCGCGCAGTAGCCAAGGTCGTGCGCGAGCTCGGCATCACCCGAGAAACGGCCATGGGCTCGGTAGGTTTGAAGGCGGGCCTGATCGCCGAGCAGCAGGCCGACCTCTACGTTCACGTCTCGGACCGCTCGAGCGCTTGGGACGCGTGCGGCCCCGAGGCGGTGCTCAAAGCCGCTGGTGGTCGTTTCACGGACTTGGCGGGAAACGCCTATCGGTATGGCGGAAGGGACTTGCGCAACCGGGCTGGCATCCTCGCGTGCAACGAAGCAGCCTACGATACGGTCTTGCCCATCGTGCGTCGCGCCGCACGATCGAAAGGCTTGATTCCCTAGCAAAGCATGACACCCGAAGATTGGAAAGAAGCCTGGAAGGCGGGAACAACCCCTTGGGATGCGGGTTCGTCGGCCCCTGCGCTCATCGAGCTGCTCGAGCGGGAGGCCGTTCCAGCGGGCCGCGTGCTCGTACCCGGATGCGGTGCGGGTCATGACTTGGCGACGCTTGCGCGCAGCGATCGAGAGGTCATCGGACTGGATCTTTCCGAGGAAGCACGCGCCAAGTTCTTGGCTGCGCATCCCAATTTGCCCGGCGAGGTCATCTACGAAGTCACCGATTTCTTCTCGTACGAACCGGTGACCGGCGGGTTCGATTTCGTCTGGGATTATACGTTCTTCTGCGCCCTCGATCCTTCCCAACGCTCCGAATGGAGCAAGCGAATGAAACGCTTGGTGGGCCCTTCGAGGCTCTTGGCCACGCTCCTTTTTCCATTCGAAGATCCGCTTTCCAATCGCGAAGGCCCGCCTTGGCCCGTCAATGCCACCATGGTCGGCGGCCTTTTGGGAGATGCCTTCGAGCGGATCGAGCTGAGCGAGCCCCAGCAGACGCACCCCGGGCGCGAGGGTCGAGAGCGGCTCGGGCTTTGGCGTCGCCGCGCTGGGCCCTAGTCATCTGGAAGTGGGATCGACGTCGACTGCGACTTGAGCTCGGAAAAACCGAGACGGTAAGTCGCAGTGGCCCCTTGCTCGTGAACCCCGACCCATACCTGGGACGCTCCGATGGGAAACGAGGCGCGGACCATCGGGTCACGCGTGCCTGGCCGATTGTCGTTGCAAAGAACCGTGCCGTCCGGTTTCCGAATCACCAAAAGGACGTCCTCGCGAGACCGTGCAATGACGTACAGCTCCATGAACGCCGTCTCGGCGCCGAGAAGATAATCGGGTGCTGCGGAAATCCAGCCCCGGCACTTCCGATGAATCGACGATGCGGGGACTTCACCCGCGCTCATCCCGCCCACGACTCGGGGATCGGGGGTGAAGCCGGCGTAGAGCGGCACCACGCCAAAACGAGACGGTGAATGCGCGTATGGGTCGAGGCCCTTTGCAGGCTCGACCAGCACGTCCGGCTCCACCGCTGCCGGATCGTCGTCCTTGCAGCTGCTCACGAGCAACCAAGGCAGGCCCAAAGCCAGTCCCCAGCATACGCAGCGCGATTTCGATCGGTTGCTCACTCGTCGCGTGGTAACCGGGCTTGTATCGAGCCGTCAACCGAACAAAAAAAGGGCCGCCAGCCAGAGGCTAGCGGCCCTTGCGCTCACGCGCATGCAACGGTTTGGAAGAGGACCGGCTTAAGGGTTGAGATCCGTCTTGATCAGTCGGACCAAAGTGTCGGCGTCGACGATGCCCCAGAGCTCGGGATCGAGCTCTCCGTCGATGGTGTTCTCGTCGACCGCTACCAGGATGCTCACCACGTCAGCCGTCACCGGGGCGGGGACGGGACCGACCTGAGGACAAGCGTCCTGGTCGTCCAGAGTCAAATCGAAACCGACGTTGACAGTGCCGGCAGGCAGATCCGCCACCCCGTCCGCGGGGAAGGTCGTGGCGAATGCAAACTCTGAAATGAGCGTGCTGCAATCAGCCGTGCCGTCTTCGTTCGAGGTCGAGATGTTGACGGGATCGAGCGCCGAGTCGTTTGCGCCATGTCCAACGAAGACGCGGCCGCTGCCCATCGCAAGACCATCCGTTCCATTGCTGAACACGAAGACGTTCACGGGAAGCGCGTCGTTGGTGCGATAGGCGACGACCGTCAGATCGTCTCCACCACTGAGTTCGACGCCCGAAAGCTCCAATAACGGAGCATCGCCGCCGGGCAGCCCGATGCCGATGTCGTAAGTGCCCGCGTCGAGCGGGATGCGGCCAGTCGTCTCCCCGTAGGAAAGGGTGACACCCGCTTCCGCTCCATTGACGAAGATCGAGACCTCGGTGCTTTCCGCTGTGGGCACTTCGGGTGCGAGGTGGACGGCCGTCACCATGGCCATCTCAGCGGCAGTGCCGCCCGTGCCGCCGGCGCCGCCGGTCGCGCCCGCGCCGCCAGTGCCTCCCGTACCGCCGGTGCCGCCCGTACCGCCGGTGCCGCCCGCCGAGCCGCTGTCATCGCCGCATCCCACGGCGGCCAGGGCCATCGCCGCCAGCATTCCGAACCAAAACCTTTTTTCACGAATCATTTGTCTTCTCCTCCGACCTGTCTAAGTCATGTCTAGGTCTTGTCCAGGTTTCTACGGCTAGTGACCTCGTCGTCAATGCCGACTGGGGAGAAAATGGTTTCGTTTGGCCTTGCCCAGCGAAATCGCTAGGGATAGACGTGTCTTAGACACGCTCTATACAGAGCTTTGCCCGGCTGAAACGAGATGACACAGGAAGCAAAATATCGCGTCGGGATGGTCTCGAAACTGACGGGACTCTCCACGCACGCCCTCCGAATGTGGGAGAAGCGATATGCGGCGGTGATCCCCGAGCGGACGGAAGCCGGCGGGCGCTTGTACACCGACGCCGACGTCGAGCGACTGCGACTGTTGCACGATCTCGTGCAAAGCGGCCATTCAATCGGTGGGATCGCCAAGCTCTCCGATGCCGAGCTCCGGCAGATGGCGACTGCTTACCCCAAGGTGTCTTCGGAGCCTGCGCTACGGCAAGCGCCGGCCATTCGCAGTCAGGTCATGAAAGCGATCGAAGAGCTTCGGATTCAGGATGCAGAGCACATTCTGTCCCGTGCCGCCTTGAGCACGGAGCCCGCCGAGTTTTTCGAAGAGGTGCTTGGTCCGATCTTGGTCGAGGTCGGCGATCGCTGGGAAACGGGCGAGCTTCGAATCGCCCACGAACATGCCTGCTCGAGCGTGATGCGAGGGCTCCTCTTTGCCCTCACGCGTCTTTATCCCGCGCCGGACGCGAGGCGCCGGGTCGTGGTGGCCACACCGGCACATGAAGGCCACGAGCTCGGTGCGCTCATGGTGGCCATGCTGGCGACGATGCACGGATGGAGCGTTCTCTATCTCGGTCCCGATCTTCCTTCTGAAGAAATCGCGTACGCCGTCACCAGCACCGAAGCGGACCTTCTGATGCTCTCGGTCACCAATCTGAAGCCCGCAGAGTGCGAAAAACAAATCGCCGCAATCGAGCGTGTGATCCCGGAGCGCGTGCGGGTCTTCGTCGGCGGGCGAGCAGCGAGGGTTCCGGCGCAAAGCAGGGCCCGAGTCGAAACCGACCTAGCCGTCCTCGAAGCGGCTCTCAGTCGGCAGCGGTGACGGGCTCGCCGGGCGGGATCGTATCCCGCGTAGCTCCCTTGATGACCTTTTGCGCCAGGGTGGCAAGACTGCGTGCCCCGCTCTTCTTCAGAAGCGATCGGATCTGTGCCTTCACGGTGTTTTCGGCGACGCCGAGTGCATCAGCGAGCTCCTTGCGGGACAATCCATCCACCGACAGCGTGAGCAGCTCGGTTTCGCGACGCGTGAGCCTGAGCTGACGCGCCAGATGCTCGATGCGCTGTCCGATCGCAGCGTCGTCGACACGCGCCTGGGCCAGCGCCCGCTGAATGAAAGGATTGAGGTTGTCTGCGGACGCCGGTTTGCACACGTACTCGCCGCGCAGTGTTTGGACCTTGTTGACCACGTCGCGATTGAGCTCGCCCGTCAGCACCAGCACGGGAAGGCCCCCATGCCGCTCTCGAATCTCGGCAAGCAAGTCGAGCCCGTATCCATCGGGCAAAATCAGGTCGAGCACGACACCCAACCACTCGGCCTCTGCGGCGAGCTTGTCGCGCGCTGCCGCCATGTTGTGGACCACTTCGACCGGACCATGACGCCCGAATGTACGAGCAAGCGTTCGGGCCAAGGTCGGTTCGTCCTCGACGATCAGGAACCCTCCCGGCATGCGGCCTAAGCTACCTCAGTTGACCCCTTGGGTGGTACGGATTTGGCTCCAGGGGCTCCGATCTTCGGCTGAATTCGGACGGGAACGGAGCAGTCCCTCATGAAAAGTAAGTAAATTCGGTTACTTGGGTTTGGCGGTCGCACTCTCGGCCCCCTTGGCCCTGCTCAGCCGATGGGGCGAAGTCCCCCAGTTCTCTTGACGCGATGCTCCGGCCCCCGTTGAATGGTTCGAGCGGTATGTACGCGGTGGTCATCACCGACCAGGGGGGCGCGCAACGGAAGCTCCGCTTCATGAAGCAGGAGCTGACGGTGGGTCGCGTCCAGGGCAACGACATCGTCTTGGCGAAACGGAACGTGTCCAAGCAGCACGCCCGCCTGCTATGGAAGGACGACCAGGCCGTCGTCGTCGATCTGAACAGCACGAACGGCACTTGGGTCAACGGACGCAAAATCACGGCTCCGTATCCGCTCAAGCACGGCGACAAGATCTACATCGCGGACTTCATTCTCACGGTCGAGCCTGCAAGTGACGTCGCCGAGCGTGCGAGGTCGGCTCCGCGGATTTCGGAGCCGCCGGTCATTCCACGCAAGGAGTCGATGCCGGCCGAAACCGCTCGACCCCCACGGCAGAGCCCCGAAGGCCGAAGGGCCCATTCACTCGATGCAGGGCGCAAAGCCGCGGAACCACCGGACGCCACGCTGCCACCACGAGGCGAGCGTCGGGCGACTGCCGAAGCGCGCGTGCAGGCCAAAACCGAAACGTCGATTCCAGCCGTTGATCCGCTTCGAGCACTACTCGAACGTCTGGCCGAACGCATCGACATCGAAAACACCGATCCGTCGGCCATGAAGAATCAGGAACGGTGGTCCGCGATGCGAGCCGCCATCGCGGAAACGTTCCTGACGATGCAGACGGAAGGCTCGGTGCATGCGGACATCGACATGCGGCAGATCGCGCACATCGCCTTGCACGAAGCGATGGGTCTCGGTGCCCTCGACGATGTCCTGTCCGACGAGTCGGTTCGAACCGTGGTGGTTCGTGGACCCGAGCACGTGTTCGTCGACAAAGGCGAGGGGCTCACCTCGACGGCTCTGCAATTCTCCTCGGAAGCGGCCCTTCGGCGTGTGGCGCGACGACTTGCGGCCCAAAGCGGGCACGCCCTGGGTGATCAACCCGTTGTCCATGGCCGCTTGGCCTTCGGCCCCAAGCTCACCATTTTGCAGCCGCCGCTCGTCATGCCGGGTCCGGTCATCGAGCTGTGCGTCAGCCACCCGAAATCCCTGAGCAAGCTCGCCGAGGACGGCTGGATGAGCGACGACGCGGCGACGTACTTGGCCAAGGCGGTTGCGGAATGTCGGAACATCGTCGTGGCGGGGCCCCAGGGCTCCGGCATCGCGGAGGTGATCTCGGCGTTGACGCGAGAGCTTCCCGAAACCGAGACCACGGTTGCCATCGAGGCGGCGCCCGATCTCGACATCGACCGCGAGCGGGTGATCGCGCTGGTCGCGATGGAGGCGGGTCTGTCCTTGGCCCAGGCCATCGAGCACGGGACTCGATTGCATGCGGAGCGTCTGGTGATCAACGACGTGCGCGGCGCAGACATCATCACGGCGCTCGCCGCCGTGGCGGCACGTGAGCCTGGGCATCTGCTCGGAGCTCACTGCTGGAGCGGAAAGGATGCCATCGAAAGCATCCTGCTCGCCGCTCGGTGCGGGGGTGTCGACGGCGCCTGCGTGGCCCAATTGCTTGGCGGAGCCGTGGATTTGGTGGTCGGCTTGCAACGCCGAGCGGAAGGTCCACGGGTGACGGCGATCCTCGAAATCAAAGGCAGCGAGGGCGGCGATGTCAGTTATGAGTCGGTGCCGTTCTGAGCGTATCCTCAGGCGCCCTTTTTGATGGCGATGCAAGGCGTCGAGCTTACGCCGGGCGCCGGGTAAGCAGGCCGGGCAAAATAATAGCCCTGGCCGTAGTGCGCTCCACAATCGACCACGACTTTCATTTCGGTTTCCTGCTCGATGCCCTCGGCAACGACGCGTGCACCGAGCTCCTGGCAGAGGCGGACGATGTGACGAACCAGCACCTGAGCACGATGGTCGTCTGCGAGGTCTGCGATGAGGGTGCGATCGAGCTTCACGATCTCGGGCTTCAAATCGACGATGTACTTGAGGTTCGAATAGCCCGCGCCCAAGTCATCGACGGCAAGCGACACACCCTTGCCGCGAATCTCCCGAAGCACACTGTGGCAATATGCGAAGTGGGTCAGCGGAACGGATTCGGTGACCTCGAGGTAGATCGGTTGATCGTGCGTGAAGATCGGATCATCGGGCTGCACCAGCCACGACTCGTCGAACTCGTTGGGATGCACGTTCAAAAACAGCGGGACCTCGGTGCAATGACTCGTCGCGATCTCACGAATCGCGCGGCCGAGCGGCCCGACGCAACGTGACTTGATCGCTTCTTCGAAAAGCTGGGGTGGGCTCACCCAATGAGGGGAGTTGCTGCGCACGAGGGCTTCGTAAGCAAAAGGCTTCATCGTATCGAGCGAGACGATCGGCTGATACACGACACTGAGCTCACCACGCGCAAGCACACCTGGAAGGCCTTTGACCCCGCGGACGCGGGGAATCCCCGATCGGTGCTTTTGGGCGCTTTCCAGCCAATCGCGGAAATTGGTCAAAGTTCCCCCCGATTTGTAAGTTTACAATAATATTGATTGAATTCGATGTCCTGGTTTAGGGACTGCTAGCGCGGCACGAAGCCCTCTGGTATGCCGCCCAAACGATGACCCGGTCATATTCGGTGGGCCCCGTCAAGGAGAGCCCCATCGGCACGACGCTCGAACGCCACCTCCTCGATCGCCAACGGTCCATGCGGGAGGCCACCGGGGATTTCACCGGGCTCTTCCAACAGATCAGCCTGGCAGCGAAAATCATTGGCAGCCGAGTCAGCAAAGCGGGGCTGTTGGGAATCCTGGGTCGCACCGGGACCACGAACGTGCAGGGAGAGCAGGTTCAAAAGCTCGATGAGTTTGCGAACCGCACGATCGTGAGCACCGTCGAGGCCGGCGGGCACGTCTGCATCATGGGAAGCGAGGAAGTGGAAAAGCCCATTGCGATTCCTCCGCAGTACCCGCAGGGCAAGTACGTGCTGCAGTTCGATCCGCTCGACGGCTCGGGCAACATCGACATCAATGCGTCGATTGGCACGATCTTCTCCATTCATCGTCGTCTGAGTCCAGATGGGCAGCCGGGCACGCTCGAAGATTTACTGCAACCAGGCAGCGACATCGTGGCCGCGGGTTACGTCGTCTATGGCTCGTCCAACATGCTCGTCTATTCGACCGGCGAGCAGGTCGATGGCTTCACCTATGACCCCGGTGTGGGCGAGTTCTTCTTGTCGCACCCGAAGATTCGGATCCCCGAGCGCGGCAACATCTACTCGATCAACGAGGGGAACTATCACAACTGGGACGAGCGCATCCAGAGATGGGTCGACTGGATCAAGGCGCCCACACCGGAGCGCAAGGCGTACAAGCTCCGCTACATTGGCGCCATGGTGGCGGATCTGCATCGAACCCTCCTGCGCGGCGGCATTTTTTGCTACCCACCCGACGTCAAAAACAAGAAGGGAAAGCTTCGTCTTCTCTACGAGGCGTGCCCGATGGCATTCGTGGTGGAAGCAGCGGGAGGCATGGCCTCCGATGGAAAAGACAGGATCCTTTCCATTCAGCCCCAAGAGTTGCATCAGCGCACGCCGGTTTTCATGGGCAGCTCGGCGGACGTGGCCGATGCCTTGCGCTTTGCAAACGGCTAGGGGATCAGAGCTTCGGCGTCATCTGGAACGGCACTTCGGTGCGGACGCAACCGCCTTGCGGCTTGGGGAACTTCCAGGACTTGGCCACACGTTTGACGCACGTGTACACCTGCGGATCATCCAACGAGCCACTGATCGATACCGCCCGCACCTCACCACTGCTACCGATGGTCAGAAGTACCTTCATCGTTCCCTGAAGCAGGTTGTTGTCTTTGAGCCCGCGTTCGTAGCAGGTTTGCACTTGCTTGCGCGGGGGGCCGTTGATGACATCTCGGATCTGCGAAGCCTGGAGTGTACCTCGGCAATCCCACTCCGATGGAGGCTTCCACGTAGGCTCGCTCGGCTGTCTCTCCGGTTCGTCCTTGGACTCGGCTCGCTTTGCTTCGGTCGGCTCTTCGGGGATTTCGATTTGCGGCGCGAACTGCTCGCGCGGAGGCGGCTCGGGCGCAGGCGTGGCAACCTCGGCCGGGGGCTCGGAATCCTCTGATTTCACGAAGAGCCAAAGGCCTCCGGCAGCGAGTAGCAAGAGCAGGGCCAGGAGCACGTACTTGCCGTCGTTTTTTTTGATGGGTGGCAGGCTGGAGCCCTGGGTCAACGTTCCCTCCCCTGATTGCCCCACGAGGCGGCGACCCTGCAATCATAGATTCCCGGGTCGATCGCGCCAACTCCCCATCTTGAGAATGCCGTTTGCCGCCTGCCGGCCTCTCCTCTATGGTTCGGCCTCTTCGAATCGTTATTGGTCATGTTGAATAAGCTCAAAGGGTTTGCTCTCGTTTTGTTGGTAGTCATGCTGTCGGCGGTGTTCGCCCTCCAGTTCGGAGGCGGGCAGGCCGAGGGATGTGCGACGGGCGGCGGGTCGTATCTGGCACGCGTCTACAATCAAAGCTTGAGCAAGGGAGACTTCGAGGCGGCCTACGCAATCGGAAACTTCGGAAGGCTTCCGGCGGAGACCCAGCAATCGCTGCAGTTGCCCGAGCTCGTGCTCAACGGCCTCATCGACCGTGCCTTGCTGGCGCGCGAGGCCCGCAAAGTGGGCTTCGACATCAGCACCGAGGAAGTCATGGCCAGATTCGTCAAGGACGGGGTCATCTTGCTCTCGTTGGGCGTAGGCGCGCCTCCCATGCTTCCTCAAGGCGAAATACCGGTTTCGTTCACCGACGAGGACGGCGCGTTCAACAAAGACCTCGCCGAACGCTACATCCAAAATGGGTTACGAAGAAGCGTTGGCGAGTTCGCCGAGTCTCAAGTCGAGGAGTACCTCGCTGCCCAGATGCGGGAGCTCGTCGCTTCTTCGGTGACGGTGAGCGAGGCCGAAGTCTGGGACGACTACGTCCAAGAGCACGATACTGCGAAGATCGACTACGTGCGCTTCGCGCCTGCCTATTACACGCAGGAGAAGCCTCCGACTACCGAAGAAGCTCTCGACGCGTGGATGACGGACAACGAGCAACGGCTTTCCGCCGAATACGAAAGCAACAAGCATCGGTACACGAACCTCGAAAAGCAGGTTCATGCACGTCACATCCTGATCAAGGCAGGCAGCTACGCGACCCCGGAACAAAAGGCCGAAGCGAAGAAGCAGGCCGAGGAGCTTCGAGCACGTGCAGCAGCGGGCGAGGATTTCGCGGCCCTTGCTCGGAAGTACAGCGGCGACGTCATCACGGCCAAAAATGGCGGCGATATCGGCTTTCTGTCCAAAGGCACGATGCCCGAAGCGTTCGACGACGCCTTGTTTTCGATGAAGGTCGGAGACATTTCCGACGTGGTCGAAACACCGTATGGCTATCACGTCATCGAGGTTCTGGGCGTCCGCGAGGGCGACGTTCCGGTCGAAGAGGCAAAGCGCGAACTGGCCGAAGAGCTCTATCGAGCGGATTGGCTCGAGGCGCGGGCTCGGGAAGCTGCAGCCCAGACACTCGATGCATGGAAGGCGAGCAAGGATGATGCCGCCATCGAGGAGCAACTTGCAAAGGCCGCGGAACGACGTGGGGAGTCCGCCCTGACGCCTACGCTCGAGGAGACAGGCGAGTTCGGACGCGCCGACACGCCGGTGCCCGGATTGTCCACTGCCGGGCTCTTGGAAGCCGTGTTTGCGTTGCCCGAGGGCCAAGAGTTTCCCGATGCGCCGGTCAAGCTCGGACGCGAGTGGCTGATTTTCCGGGTGCTCGACAGGCAGCGGCCCGACGAGGAATCGTTCACCCCCGCGGTTCGCGAAGCCACCCGTGACGTGCTCGAGACCCTCAAGAAAAAGGAGACCGTGGACCTCTACATTCAGCAACTTCGAGCGAAAGCCATCGCCGAAGATGCGCTTCGGGTGAGGCCGCTTCCCTCGCAGAATGAACGCAGCTAGCGCAAGGGATCTGCCGGAGCTGGCTGCCGAATCGCTCGCCCTGGGCAACGGGCTTCGGGTGCGTCTCGTTCCCCTATCGCATGTGCAATCGGTAAACGTTTCGTTCTTCGTGAAAGTCGGCTCGAGATACGAAACTTCGTCGAGCAACGGGCTGAGTCATTTTCTCGAGCACATGTTGTATCGGGGTACGGAGACCCATCGAACGCCGCACGAGCTGGCCCTGGCCATCGAACGACTCGGAGGGACTCTCGACGCGGCAACCCACGTGGATTTCACAAGCTATTCTCTGACGCTTCCGCCCGAGAACGTGATCGAGGGTGTGGTTTTGCTGGCCGAAGTCCTGCGAAGGCCTCGGCTCGTCGACCTGAAAACGGAAAAGCAGATCATTCGGGAGGAGATTCTCGAGGACTTGAACGAAGACGGGGAGCAGATCGACGTCGACAACGTATCTCGAGAGCTGCTGTACCCGTCTCACCCACTAGGATTTTCGATTCCCGGCCCTTTGGACAATTTGAGACGCTTCGAGACGAACGATCTTCGGGAGCATCACACCACGCACTATACCGCTCGCAACTCGGTGATCTGTCTGGCTGGCGCGTTCGAGGCCGGCGAAGTCGCCGAGGCCATTCATTCGAGCTTCGATGCGCTCGTGCCGGGCAGCGCCGTAGAGCCGCAACGCGCCCCCGTGCAACGAGCTCCGAGTCGTTTTGCATTCGTGTACGACCACGGCAGCCAAACCGATGTGAGGCTCTCCTTTCACGTCCCGGGTCTGAAGAGCCCGGAAGCGCCCGTTCTGATGATGCTCTCGCGCGTGATGGACGACGGCTTGAGCACGCGAGTTCATCAACGAATTTGCGAAGAGCGCGGATTGGCGTACGACGCTTTCGCTGGAAACGATTCGTTCGAGGAATGCGGGGTGTTCGATCTGGGGGCCTCGGTGGAGCACCAGAAAACGCCGACGCTGGTCGAGGCGTTTTTGGAGCTCGTAGACGAGCTTCGAAGCAAGCCCCCCTCCGCGCTGGAGGTCGACAAGGCAAAGGATCGGTATCTGTGGGCTCTTCGCACGGTACGCGACGATCCGGAAGACACGGTGGACTTCGTTGGAAGCAGCGCGCTGTTCGGTTTGCCCGAACGGCTCCAGGTCATCGCGGAGCAAGTGTCGCGGGTCACTCCGGAAGACATCCGACGCGCGGCTTGCCGCTACCTCGACCCGAAAGACGCGTATCTGACTTGCGTAGGCGCGCTGGACGACCACGTGCTTGCCGACGTGCGGAGTTTAATCGGGGACTAACCTTCGAGGTTGACCCAGTACGCTTCGCCATCGGGCCCCCACTCTTTCTTCCACAGCGGCACCGATTCCTTGATTCGATCGATGGCCTTCCGACATGCGACGAACGCTTCGTTTCGATGCGGGGCGCTGGCGGCCACGCAAACCGCGACATCTCCGACCCGCAGGCTCCCCACGCGATGAACGGCAGCCAATCGCACGCCGGCATGTTCTGAGACCACCGAATCGAGCACACGCTGCATCTCTTTTTCAGCCATCCGTTCGTGCGCTTCGTAGTCGAGCCTGACCACGTCTTTCCCTCCAGCATGATCTCGGACGACTCCGCAAAACGTACAGATGCCCCCGGCCCCAGGGTGCTCCACCGCCCTGCGCGTCTCGTCGATGGAAATCTCTGCATCGACGATACGGCAGGACGTGACGCCCGCGCCGCCTGCTACCGGTGGAAGAACGTCGACCCTGTCGCCGTCTCGCAGCTCTTCCGATCCGCTCGCGAATTCGTCGTTGATGGCGAGTCGCATTCGCGAAAGGAAGTCCTCAAGTCGTGGAAAGCGTGCGGCTACGGCGCGGCGAAGCTCCGACTGTTCCACTCGCTCTCCTTCGAACTCGAACGTCGAGCTTTCGCACCCGGCGAGATCCCGAGCGCCGGCATAGTAAGAGACAACGACCCTCACGAGGATCCAGGGTAGCAGGCGCGGAAAAAGAGGCAGCCGACCGCTGCATGGTATGCTGAGCGCGGCGTGACCGAATCGGGGATCAAGTTGATCGGGTGGGTGGTCGCGGCGTGCGTGGCCGGTGGCATGTTGGCAATGCCGCAGCCAGTCGACCCTTGGGAGATGCCAGGCCTCGTGCTCGACCGAGAGGCGGTTTCCGACGCGACGGGGCTCGACCGAGCGCTGGCTCGCGAGGTGCCTGATTCGCAAGAAGTGCGGGCACTTCGGTCGCTCTTTTTGGATCACGGCCGCGCAGAAGCAGACCCGCCCTACACCCGGATCGAGTACGACCAGCGCCAAGCCGATATTTATGGAGCGACTCGCGCCGTGCTGGCCAAGCATGGTCCGTTGACTTTGGAGGCGATGCGCGCTGCGGCAGTCGAAGACCTCGTGCGGGTCCTCGGAAAAGGCACCCGCCCGCCCGCAGATGATTACGAGGCTGGGGTCCTTGGCGGGTTTCCCGAGATTCTTCGACGGTACGGCTTGATCTATCGTGGCGTGATCGTCGCGCCCGAGCTGAGCGTGCGCGCGCTTTACAAAGCCCGATGGAACTCGATTCACCGGCGCGACCTGGTCGAGGGCATGTCGCCGATCGAGCTTCAAGCTTATTGGGGCTGGCTGGCATTGTACGGATGGGGCAAACCCCTCTCGGAGCGGGAAGATGCGCTCGTGGCATTTGGACGTGCGGGAGGCGTCGGGACCCAAGAAGCCGCGGCGTTGATGGATCTTCTCGGAGGCCGAGCCGACCGCGCATGGAGATCGCTCGAGCGTCTCTATGTGTCCACTGGGCAGCTTCGCCTGCGCAACCTAGCGCTCGGCGCGATGCATGCGGCGCTTTTTCCCGCCACTTCCATCGGAACCCCATCTCGGAGTGGACAGTGAAATCGCAGTCTCGTAGCCTACGGCCTTCGGTGCAAACTCGATGTTGAGCCTGGCGTGAAAGTGGATCTCAGGAAGAGTCTGTTCATCCTGCCCAATCTCTTCACACTCTCGAGTGTGCTGTGCGGGTATTATGCCGTTTTGATCCTGTCCGACAGGTCGACCGGTGACGACTTCTATCGAGCCGCGCTGTTGATCATTTTCGCGCTGTTCTTCGATGGAATCGACGGTCGGGTCGCGCGACTCACCAAGACCCAAACGGCAATTGGCGTCCAGCTGGACTCGCTGGCCGATGTGATTTCATTCGGAGTCGCGCCAGCCATACTCGTCTACTACTGGTCTCTCGTCGAGCTGGGAACCGCGGGCATGCTGATCGGCTTCGTGTTCGTGGCATGCGGCGCCATCCGCCTGGCTCGGTTCAACGTCAGCTCTACGGGGGACGACGGACAGCCTCGCCACCCAGGCAAATATACCCAAGGCCTACCCATCCCAGCCGCGGCGGGGATTTTGATTTCCATCGTCGTGGCCAACACGTTGACGGGCAAGCTGCCCTTTTCGCCCCTCATCATTTCGGGGCTGGTCATCATGCTCTCGGTGTTCATGGTGAGCTCGATGCCCTTCCGATCGTTCAAGGATCTCCAGCTGAACTGGCGGACCGTTCTGTTGATCTCGACGGCGCTCGGAGTCACTGTGTGGATCGCCCTGAAGGTTCATCCATCGATGGCGCTCGTCTGGTTGCTGGCCGCTTACGTCATCATCGGGATCTTGGAGAGCCTGGTCGCCTTGATGCACAAGGCTCGCGACGGATTCGACAAGGCCGATCAGCGATCGCTTTGAACCGGATTGGGCTTCCGGTCCGCCTTCGCCGCATGCTTTGGATTCTCGTAGACCGAGATGATGGGCACGCCGTCGTAAAGCAGCAGGTGAACGGGCCGGACTGTATCGAATGCAACCCAAGCTTGGTATTCGACTTCGTTGAAGTGGGGCTCGTGATGCACCAAAACGAAATCCGCGTCGGACATGATCGATGTCGCGCGGATGTTTGTCGGCACGATGCCGTCGGCTTGCAGCATGGCCCAAGCGCCCACCGTGGTGTCACAGAGCCAGACCGATCCTCCGTTGGGGAGCTCGGCTCGGAGCCAGGGAGCGAGGCTTCCAGTGGTGAATCCCCAGAACTGCCGATTCATGCCCAAATCCGCGGCCCCGGGCACGCCTCCGGCCAACGGCGTGTAGTACGAAAGCGCAAAGGGGTGGCTGTGCGACGTCTGCACGGCACCTGGAAGCAAACAGAGGGCCAGAAACGCGGAAGAGGGCCAGCGACGGCCAAGCCATGCGTGCAGCTCGGCCATTTCGGTCACTTCTGCAAATCCCTGGCCAGCAAATAGCGCCAAGAATGGATAGGCGGGCAGCCAGTGCTTGGTCGCCCCGAATATCGGCGAGCTCGGCAGCGCGATGGCAAGCAGCGGCGCAAGCATGCATCCGAGCCAAAGGACCTGAGCTCTGCGCGAAGTCACGTCACCGATATGTGTCGTCCAGGGAAGTCGAAGCGACTCACGCGCCCCATAGAGGCCTAGCAGGGCGAGAACGATGAAGGTCAGTGGAACCGTGAACAGCGTCATCACGAAGGGAACGCCCCATGGGAAGGGAGGCTGGAAATAGCTGACGCCGAGATATTCGTAGGTGTAGTGGACGTGGTGGAGGTGAAAAGCAGCATACGCAGCCAGACGCCTCCAGGTGTCGTGCCAAAGCCAAGGCCACGTGCCAATCAACACCAGCGGGCCGATGAGGATCATGGAGGGAAGCCAGGCGACCGAAGATCGGTCGAGCTGCTCGGAGCGCGCTTCGTCGATTCGAACCCAGGCGAAGTGGACGAGGAAGATCGCGGGAAGCATCCAGCTGTTGTGCTTGGTGGCAAGAGCAAGCCCAAAGGCGATGCCGACTGCGGCGAGCCACCTCCGATCGGCGAGAAAACGCCAATACGCGTAGGCAGTCAGCGTGAAAAAGAACGTGATGGGAACGTCGAAACACGCGAGGTGACTATGATAAAAGACTCGCGGCATCAGCGCGAAGCCCAAAGCGGACAAGAGCGCCGCACGCCGGGGCATCACCGAAGCACCCCAAGCGTAAATCAACCATAATAACAGGCCGGCGGTCAGCATCGCGGGGAAGCGAAACGCAAGCGAATCCGTCGAAAAAAGACTCCAGTGCTCCTGCGCGATCCAGCTCACGGCAAAGGCGAGCTTCATCAAGGCCGGATGCTCCCAGTTGTACGACCAGGCCTGCTCGATGCGCTGCTGCCCGAGAGCCGACGCTGGATCGGAAAACGCTTCGGAGAGCCAGCCCGCATAGCTCTTGGCGGCATGCACGTAGAAGCTTTCGTCCCGCGACAAAGCGAGGTCGGGCGCGGTCCAGACCAACACCGAGACGTAGGCGATGCAAAGCAGGGCGCCCCACAGATGGTCCCGCGCTTTCAGTGCTCGTGCGTCATTCACGCTTGACCCCTCGGGCTCTGGTCGACGCGGACCAACAGAAGACACGTGCGGCCGGATCTTGCGTCGTCGTCTCGAAGCGCACGGTGGCTCGGTCGGAAGCGAAATCACTGGTGTCGATCTCGAGCTCCGACCAACCGTCACCGTCTCGGTGCACGAGCTCACCCGCGAGGCGATCGGAGATCCAGATCTGCAACGTCACCGGGCTACCCCGTTCCCAGCGCTCGTGCTCGTAGTCGATGCCACCGTGCACCACGAGGCGGTCCGACAAGGGCACCTCGAAAAACGTGACCCGAACGGGGTCCGGCCCGGCAGGATGTTGCCAGACGCAACGCCTGGGAGTCAGGGTTCGATCGGCCAAGACGGTAGCCCCGACCCATAGCCAGGGGCGCTCGGGGTCGCAGACGAAGCGCCGTTTGGGAGCCATGGGCCCACGACCCAAGCCGCCCCGCCCGCCTGGCGTCTCACGCCAAGGGCACGCCCTCGGCTCGTGATCGTAGACCCACTCGACCTGCGCTTGATCGACGTGCTCGACGAAATCATAGCCGACTGCGTCCGAAGAAATCCGCCACATGCGCGCCTGCACGCGTCCGAACCGGGCTTCGAAGTCGGGCGGCGCGTCTCGAGTGGAGGCGCCTCGAATGCTCAACTCCCAGATGCGCTCGAAACCCGCGAGGTCACTCGGCGCGGCGGAGTGCAGGGTGAGTAGGTCGCCCAGGTGGAAACGAACGATGGGGTCGATCCAGCCGGGCGCCGCGACGATTCGATCCGCAGAGCGAAAGCGTGCACGTACGAGCTCCGAGGCAGCCTTCCAAGACGATTCGGCGGGCACCGTCGTGCGTATCCAGAGGCCCGCGGCAAGCTCGAATGTCGCCACGGCGGCCACGACCACCCACAGCCACTGAGCGGCCCGCCGTTTTCGCACCGCCCTCGCCACGCAGGTTCGATGCTAGCAGGGGTCGGGTTACTCTGCAGCTTCGCAGACGAACTCGAACGTCCAACCTGCCAGCACCGGCGTTCCTGGTGGATCGCTCGATGAATTGAGCACCGCCGTGATCTGAATGTAGGGCAAGCCGTAGGGCAACCCGTCGTCGATGAGCTCGTTGCTCAAGTTGAAGGTCTGGCTGGTCGTGTCGTCGGGAACCGTCACGATCGCCGGGACCGAGGTCGCCAGCTCCTCGGCCGTATTCGCCGTGCGGATCTGGAACTCGATGGAGGTTCCGTCGGGCGTGTCCCCGTCCCAGGTTAGATCCCCCCACTTGGGACGCTCCGGCGGCGTGATGCAACGCGCCGTGCTGTCGTAGGAGTTGCGGTAGAAGCTCGAGCCGGGGAGCTCGTCGAACTGATGAGACGCCGCGTCCGGGACCATGACCCGAACGGGAATCCGATCGACCTCCACGGCATCATCGGCCCGCGCCAACAGCTCGAAATCGAAAATCTGAGAGCTAGTGCCGGGAGCAACCGACATGTTGGAAAGGAGGACCTCGTAATCCAAGATCGCCCCAACGTCACATCCGGCGCAGGTGTTCCCGAACCCGAATGCACATTCGAGGGTTTCACCGTCGGCGCAATCGTGTTGACGAATGGCTGCGACGAAGTCGCGTTCGTCCAGGAGTGTGCTGTCGTCGTCCACCGCCGTGAGCCTTACGTTGTAGACCGACTCGGTCTTGGCGAGGCCGATCGTATTGCTGATCGCCGAGTCGAGCCCCTCTCCATTGGTCGCGGCAAGCTCGGTCACCCATTCGTCGCCGAGCTTGGTGAGCGCATCGGTGGCGGCTGCGATGAGACGTGCGTCCGTGTTGCCGTCGCTCGGCATCGTCATCGCATCGCGCAGCGTCACCACGCTGGCCACGCGGATGTCGTTGGCGAGCAGGGCGGTTTCCACGTCTTGCCATGCCACCGGCGCATCGGTCGTCATCCAATTGGGATTGGCTGGGTCGCCATCATGGACGATGGAAAGGCTGAAGGCGCCTTCCGGGGTGGTGCCCGGATCGCTGGCTGGGATGATCCCGTCGGCGACCAGGTAGTAA
>JASFKY010000022.1:0-24238 GCA_050118395.1 Myxococcales bacterium
GTTCGTGGCTGAAGAGATCAAGCCGTATGAAAAAGAAATCGACGAAAAAGGCGTCACTCTCGTTGATGGCGAGGTGGTTTTCTCCGACCGTCTTTCCGCGATTTTCGACAAGATCAAAGACCTAGACCTCCACGGCCTTCCCGTGCCGCGCGAGCTGGGCGGAATGAACGCGCCTCTATTGCTGTACTTCATGAACAGCGAGCTCATGGCCAGAGCGGATGTGTCAGCCATGGCGCACCATGGCTTTCATGCGGGCATGGCGATGGCCATGTTGGTTTTTTCTGCGCTCGAAGGGAGCTCGGAAATCGACCCGAAGACCGGACGCATCCTGAAGACGCGTTGGGAAAAGGAGATCCGGGAGATTGCAACGGGGGAGGCCTGGGGATGCATGGATATCACCGAGCCCGACGCCGGCTCGGACATGGGTGCGCTTCGCGCCATCGGCGAGCAAGACGAAGAGGGCAACTGGTACGTCACCGGTGAGAAGATCTTCATCACGTCGGGCCACGGCAAGTATCACTTCGTGATTGCGCGAACCGAAGAAGTAGACCCGGACGATCCAATGAGTGGCCTGGATGGTCTGTCCATGTTCCTCGTTCCTACCTACGAAGAGGATGAAGCAGGGAACCGCAAGCGCATCGTCACGCTGAGTCGAGTGGAGCACAAGCTCGGTCATCACGGCTCGGCGACTTGTGGGCTCGTATTCGACAAGGCGCCTGCCCAGTTGGTTGGTAAGCGTGGCGAAGGCTTCAAGTACATGCTGACCCTCATGAACAATGCCCGCGTCGGGGTTGGCTTCGAGTGCATCGGTTTGAGCGAGGCGGCCTACAGAGTCGCGGCGGAGTATGCCGGGCAGCGAGTATCCATGGGCAAGACCATCGATCACCACGAGATGATCGCCGAGTACCTCGAGACGATGAGGACGGAGATTCAGGGTGTGCGTGCCATGGCCATGGCAGCCGCTTACCACGAAGAAATGGCGCAGAAGCTCGGCTTGAGCGTTCGCCATGGCGACCTCGACGACCAGCAGCGCACCCGGCTGGAGCGACAGCTCAAGCGTCATCAAAAGAAGGCGCGGCGGCTCACTCCGCTTCTCAAATACTTCGGGGCCGAAAATGCCGTCGCGCACGCCCGGGCCGCTCTGCAAATCCACGGCGGCAACGGGTACATCACCGAATATCTTCCCGAGAAGCTCCTCCGCGATGCCTTGGTGATGCCCATCTATGAAGGCACGAGCCAGATCCAGGCTCTCATGGCCATGAAAGACACGCTGGGCCGAATCATCAAGAATCCGCAAGCTTTCGTGCGGGGCATGGCGCAAGCACGCTGGCGGTCATTGTCGAGTCGCGATTCCCTGGAAAGGCGGGTCGCCCAACTGCAAACGCTGTCCTTCGGGGCGCAGCAGCATCTGGTCCTCAAGACTGCAGGCGACAAAGTGAAGGGCCTGCGTGGCAAGCCCATCCAGGAATGGTCGGCAGAGCTCACGACGAACTGGGACCCCAAACGCGACTTCGCCTATGCCATGCTTCACGCGGAGAGGCTTATTCAGCTTCTCGGACATACGGCCATCGCGGAGCTACTCTTGGATCAAGCGGCAAAGCATCCGGAACGCGCGGAGTTGCTGGAACGACACCTCGAACGGGTGGAGCCCAAAGCCCGGTATCTCCATGACGCGATCACCACGACGGGGCAGCGCCTGTTGCGAAAGCTAGCCCCGGCTTCTTCGGAAGCGGCGGAGCAAGCCGCGGAGTGAGCTCGGTGACAAAAGCTCCCTGGGGTTCGAGCTGAGATACCAGTCGTTTTCGGCGTACCATTCGTGGGTCCGGCGAATGCCTTCGGGCAAGTCGACCTCGGGTGCAAAGCCAAAATCTCGGCGCGCTTCGTCCGCGGAGCAGGTCCAGGCTTGCTGCGCTCCCATCCTCGCCTTTTGCAGGTTCAGAAGTCGGGGCTGACGGTCGATCCGGGTGGCGATCTCACCGAAGACGGCCGCAGCCGTCATCGTTTGTTGCGGAAGATCGAGCGTTCTCACGGGCTTGCCGACGGCGTGGACGATTTCCGACTGAAACCGCTCCCACGTGACTCGTTCCTCGTTTGCCAGGAAATAGCCCCTTCTCACGGTTTGCTCGTGCCGAGCCGCTTCGACGATTCCTCGAACGCAATCGTCGACGTAAATCACGGACATGCAACGAGCGCGGTTGCCGAAGTAGACGTTCCAGCCGAGAGCGGCAAGTTGAAAGAGATTGAAGTAGTCGACGTCTCCTGGTCCATAGACCCCAGCCGGGCGAACGATGGTCCACCGAACTCCGGCCGCTTCCTGTTGGACCACCTGCTCGGCTTCGAGCTTGCTCTCGCCGTAGTGCTCGATGGGTCGCGGCGGGTCGCTTTCTCGATGCGGCGCCACGGTTGCGGAAGGCCCATATGCGGCAAGCGACGAGATCAACACGAAGCGCTTGATCATGGGATGCTCCCGCCGGACCGCCGTCAACAGATTCCGGGTCGGCATGACGTTGCCACGCCGGAAGTCTTCATAGGAGCTTCCCTTGGTGACACCGGCCAGATGCACCACGTAATCAGGCTTCTCGGCGTCTACGATTCGCTCGAGCTCGGCGACTTGGCTGTAGTCGACCTCGACGCAACGTCCCACCTTCGATGGAGCTGACCCGGCTCGATGGACCGAGACGATCTCGCATCCCGACGCGAACAACGCGTCTCGCAAGCGCCTTCCAATGAAGCCGCTGGCACCAGTGATCAACACCTTTCCTCCCAGCGTCGGCATGTCCATCGCGATGGTCCTGGCCTGCCCCAGACCGAAGCGCAAGCCCGGATTGACCCAAAGAACCCTCTGGGAAAGGCTACCGTGCATGGCGGACAGCTTTCAGACCATCTCTCCGGTAGACGGCAGCATCGTATTCGAGCGTGGGTTCGATGGCCCCGCTGCAATCGAACGCACGCTGACTCGAGCCCAGCGAGCGTTCGACTCTTGGCGAGCGCTACCGCTGACCGAGCGGCAGACACTGGTCCGAGATTTCCTGGAGCTCGCAGTGAAGGACACCGAGTCCGTGGCAAGGGATCTCACCATGCAGATGGGTCGCCCGATGAGGGATGGCGCTGGCGAGGTGGGCGGTTGGCTCCTGCGTGGGCGGACGATGATCGACCTGGCACCAGATGGACTCGCCGACGTTCAGCTCGACCCGCGTGACGGGTTCACGCGCTTCATTCGACGTGAGCCTCTCGGCGTCGTGTTGATCATCGCCCCTTGGAACTACCCGTGGCTGACGGCGGTCAACTCCCTCGTCCCCGCACTGCTGGCAGGGAACACGGTCGTGCTCAAGCACTCCGAGCAGACGCCGCTCGTCGCGGAGCGCATCGCCCATGCAGCAGCCGAAGCAGGTCTTCCCGAAGGAGTCCTCCAGGTGCTCCATCTCGATCACCAACGCGTTGCGGACTTGATCGGGGACCCTCGAATTGACTTCATAGCGTTCACCGGCTCGGTCGAGGGAGGGCACGCCATCCAGCGCGCAGCCTCGAAGCGGTTCATTGGAGCTGCGCTGGAGTTGGGTGGGAAAGATCCGGCCTACGTCTGCCGAGATGCCGAGCTGGAGCGAACCGCCATCAACTTGGTGGACGGCTCGTTCTACAATGCCGGTCAATCATGCTGCGGCGTCGAGCGCATCTATGTCCATCGGCAAGTCTACGAGCCTTTCTTGGAGGCGTTCGTCGCGGAAGCAAACAAGCTCGTACTCGGCGACCCCCGAGACTCCAGGACGACGCTCGGGCCCGTGGTGCGTCTTCGCAACGCCCAGGCGATTCAGGCACAAATCGATGCGGCGCTCGGAGCCGGAGCCAAGCCGCTGCTCGACCCCAAGCACTTCGAAGAGGGCGAGCGGGGTCTCCCTTACATGCCGCCACAAGCGCTCGTACAGGTGGATCACTCGATGGAGATCATGACAGAGGAGACGTTCGGGCCCGTCGTCGGCATCATGCCGGTGCGCGACGATGAGGAGGCCATCGCCCTGATGAATGACAGTCGTTACGGCCTGACGGCATCGGTCTGGACTCGTGATCTGGAGCGTGCCCGCCAGATCGGCGAGCGCATCGATACGGGCACGTGCTTCATGAATCGTTGCGACTATCTCGATCCAGAGCTTGCGTGGGTGGGCGTCAAAGACTCGGGGCGCGGGTGCAGCTTGTCCGTGCTGGGCTACGCGCAGCTCACGCGACCGAAGTCTTTTCACCTTCGACACTTTCCCGGATGACCTGGCCATTGGCTACCAGGTCGCTATAGTCGGGCGGCATGAAACCCCCCGTGCTCCGCTGCCGCCACGTGGTGAAACGCTACGGGGACTTCGTGGCACTCGACGACCTCTCTCTCGAAGTGTACGAAGGCGAAATCTTTGCTTTGCTCGGCCCCAACGGTGCGGGGAAGTCGACCTTGATTCACTGCATCACCGGTCTTTCCAAGCAAACCGGGGGGAGCATCGAGGTACTGGGCTTCGATACCGTCCATGACTTTCGCACGACTCGCCGGCTCGTCGGCCTGGTGCCTCAAGAGATCAACTACGACCCGTTCTTCACTCCCCTCGAAAGCCTGATGATTCAAATGGGCCTGATGGGCGTTCAGCCGAACCGCCAACGCGCGGAGGCGCTGCTCAAGACATTCGCCCTCGACGAAAAGCGAGATGCCTACACGCGGACGTTGTCCGGGGGAATGAAACGCCGACTGCTCGTGGCCAAGGCATTGGTACATGGGCCTCGGCTCTTGTTCTTGGATGAGCCGACCGCGGGCGTGGACGTCGAGCTCCGCCGCGAGCTCTGGCAGGAGGTCACGGAGCTGCGCGAAACGGGGACCACCATCGTGTTGACCACGCACTACATCGAAGAGGCAGAGCGCCTCGCCGACCGAATCGGAATCCTGCACAAAGGCGAGTTGCTGCTCGTGGAGAGCCGCGAAAGCCTGCTCGAGAGACACGCGGGGCGATCTCTCGAAGAGATCTACTTGGAGCTCATTCGCAAAGCCGACGGGAGACAAGTGGCGTGAGCACGATCGCGCTCAAGACCTTGTTCATCAAGGAGGTTCGAAGGTTCAGCAAGGTTTGGCTGCAAACCGTTCTGAGCCCGCTCGTCACCACGAGCCTATATTTTCTGGTCTTCGGCGTCGCGCTCGGGTCTCGACTGCGCGAGATCTCCGGCGTGCCCTACATTCAGTTCGTGGTGCCCGGGCTGGTCATGATGACCATGGTGCGCGATTCGTTTCTCAATACGTCATCGAGCTTGTTCCAATCGAAAATCAACGGCACCATCACGGATATTCTGGTCGCGCCGATCGGCGCGTTCGAGATGCTCGTGGCGTACGTCGCAGCCGCCATGCTGCGAGCGACCATCGTGGGAAGTCTCGTTTACGCGGTCGCGCTTTGGTTTACCTGGTTCCCTTTGCAGCACCCGGGCTGGGTTTTGTTCTTCACTTTGTTCGTGACGGCCAGCTTGGCACTGTTGGGCATGATCGCCGCCCTATGGGCGGAGAAATTCGACCATCTAGCCATATTCCCGAACTTCGTGCTCTTGCCGCTCGCTTTTTTGGGAGGCGTGTTCTACTCGATCGATCTATTGCCGGAGCCGTGGCACACCGTCAGCCGGCTCAACCCCCTGCTCTACATGGTCAATGGGCTGCGTTTTGGTTTTCTGGGCGTTGCCGACGTATCGCCGATGTCGAGCGCGGCTGTCGTCGTCGTTTCATTCTTGTTTCTTCTAGGGGTAGCGGCGTTGCTGTTGCGCCAAGGTTACAACCTCAGAAGCTGACTCGGCATTGCTAGGCGTGCCGAATCGTTGTACGAGCGGGGAGCGCGGGTCGCCATGACTAGCAGCACGTACTTCTCCAATCCTGAAGCGCGCGCATTCTTTCAGCGACGCGTGGCCCTGTTCGGGCTGATCGGGTCAATTCTCGGCGCGACCGCCCTGTTTTTTCGCCTGACCATGGGCGTGCTGTTCGGTTTTTTGAAGGAGCAGATCGCCGATCCCAGCTTTCAAATTCATGCGGCAGCCGTCCTGCCTTTGCTGGGTGTTTGGTTGCTTTGCCGGCGAGGCGCGTGGTCGGTCAACGCAATTCACGCAATCGAGAACGCGGGTATCTTTCTGACCAGTCTCGGCTACATCGGCATGGGCATGGGGATTCGGCCCGAAGTCGGCGCCGACACGATCACCGCATTCATCTTGGCGCTGGTGATGTTCGCGCGAAGCGTATTCGTGCCGAGCACGGCTCGACGCACGGCGATCCTAGGCGTGGTCATCGGCATTCCTCTCGTCGCTGGGATGTACTGGCATTACCTCTCGGTGGATCTCGGAATCTGGCGGCAGTTTGGCTACGAGGGAACCTCGGAGCACCGAGTCGCCACTTCGCAAGCCATCATCACCCTCATGTGGTGGACGCTGACCGTCGGTCTTGCCGCACTGGCCTCGCGCGTGATTCACAAGCTGCGAAAGGAGGTGAGCGACATCCAGCGGCTCGGGCAGTACAACCTGGAGCGCAAGCTCGGCGAAGGCGCCATGGGTGTCGTCTACGAAGCCAAACACGGAATGCTCAAGCGCCCCACCGCCATCAAGTTACTGCGTCCGGAGTTGTCCGACCGAGAAGCGTTGGATCGGTTTCGCCGCGAGGTGCAGTTGACCGCCAAGCTCACCCACCCCAACACCGTGACCATCTACGACTACGGGCGCACGCCCGACGGGCTCTTTTACTACGCCATGGAGCTGCTGGAAGGCGCCACGCTGACGCAGATCGTGGACGCCAGCGGCCCGCAACCCGTGGAACGGGTGGTCCGCATCTTGAGGGACGCGGCGCTCGCGCTGAACGAAGCGCACGAAATCGGGCTAATTCACAGGGACATCAAGCCGAGCAACGTCATGCTCGCGCGTCAGGGCGGCATGCCTGACGTGACCAAAGTACTCGACTTCGGCCTGGTCAAGAACCTCAGCAACGTGGACGATCTGGAGAAGACCAACACGATGTCCATCAAAGGAACGCCGCACTATCTGAGTCCCGAGGCCATTCAAGATCCACAAGGGATCGACTCCCGCAGCGACCTGTACTCTCTCGGTGCTGTCGCCTACTACTTGCTGGCAGGACGACACCTATTCGACGGCAAGACGATCATCGAGGTGTGTATGCATCATCTCCACACCGATCCGCCTCGGCTGTCCGATCTCTGCATGGAGGAATTGCCACCGGGTCTCGAAACGCTGATTTTTTCTTGTCTTGAAAAGTCGCAGGCGGACCGGCCGGCCTCGGGACAAGAGGTGGCCGATGCACTGGACCAACTCGACGTCGGTCGCTGGACCCGGGCAGACGCCGAAGCCTGGTGGGACATTTTCGGGCCCGAGATCGAAAAATCCAAGCAGCCGCTCTCGCCTCAGGTGACGGATCGGACCGTGGCCATGGACCTCGACAATCGCTGACTAGCTCGACCGATGATCCAGGCGCAAGGGGTGGTCCGGGGGAACCTCGACGAAGATGAGGGCCAGGCCGTCGGGATCGGATGCTCGAAGCTCGACCAGACCCCAGGGCTTTTTGATCGCGCTTTCGACGATGGGGACCCCTGCGTCGCGGAGGTTACGTTCGGTTTGTTCGACGTCACGCACCTGAAGCCAAAGCTCCGTCGAAGAAGCAGGAGGCTCGACCGGTCCGCTGGTGAGCTCCAGGTAGCCACCTCCCAAAAAGAAGACGACCCCTCGGGTGTCGCCTCGACCGAATTCGCGCATCGGATGCAAACCGAGGATGTCGCGATAAAATCTCACGCTTCGGTCGAAGCTGCTCGGATGCAACATGAAACGGCTGGAAAGTATCTCCATGGGCTCGAAGCTGAAAAGCTTACATTGTCCAGCGATGATCGCAGGCTATATTCGACAGGTTGACCTCGCTTGATTCGATGTACCATCGGACGGTTGCAAGTGCCCTGTGGATCCTCTGCGTCTCCGGCTTCGCGCAGCTCGGCTGCGCGTCGGAGTCCGCCGTAGAAGTTGCCGACGGGATTTTTGCCGATTTGGGGGAACCCCTCCCATCCGCCACGGACGCGCAGATGGCCGCGTTTGAACGCGGTCGGCGCGTCGCCCTGCGGCGATTCACGCCTGCTATGGGCCTGGGACCCGAGCTCAACGTAACCTTCTGTGTGAGCTGCCACGAAAGACCCGTGCCAGGCGGCAGCGCGAGTCACTATCGCGACTTCTTGCTCGTCGGCGAACAAGCGACTGCGGATACGATCATCATGCGGGGACAAAACGGCGTGCAGCGGCAGTTCTCCCTCCAATCGGGACGAGCACCGTCCGACCCCCTGACCGACGTTCGCGCCACCCGTAATCCGATTCCTTTCTTCGGCGCCGGTCTTCTCGCTGAAATTCCCAGCACCGAGATCCTTCAGCTGGCAGATCCCGACGACGCGGACGGCGACGGCATCAGCGGCCGACCGAACTTCGACGGGTCCTTGGTGGGCCGGTTTGGTCGCAAAGCCCAGACCGCTCGGATCGAGCTGTTCATCCGTGGCCCCATGTTCAATCACATGGGCGTCACATCCGATCCTTTGTCCGCGGAGCGCAGAGCGGAGCTGCCCGGATTCGAGGGACCCAATGTCTTCACCACGATGCCTGCAAAGGGGCGAACCGGCGCCATCGTAGCGGCTCAGGCCGTCATCCCCGACGAGCCCACCGTCGACCTCGACGACGTTCCCGATCCGGAAATCTCGGAAGCGGACCTGTTCGATCTGGTGAGCTTTGCGATGCTCCTCGCGGCTCCGGAGCCTGACCCGCCCACCCCGAAGACGGAGCGCGGCAAGGAGACGTTCGAGGAGGTGGGCTGCGGCAAATGCCACCGCCCGGTGCTTCGCGGCCCGCGTGGAGCCATCCCTGCATACACGGATCTGCTCCTGCACGACATGGGCGCGGATCTGGCAGATGGGTTTCCGATGGGGCGGGCCACTGGACGGGAATTTCGTACCCATCCCTTGTGGGGCGTAGCGGCGGCGAGTCCCTACCTCCATGATGGGCGTGCTTCGACCCTGGACGAAGCCATTCGATGGCATGGAGGGGAAGCAAGCTCGGTTCGCGATGCCTACGTCGCTCTGGATGACGGCGCGCGCGACGATTTGATCGCGTTCATCGAATCGCTTGGGGGCAAAGGGCAGCGGAGCCCAGGCTTGTTGCCGCCCGGAGCCGAAGTGCCCGCGTTCGGACGGTACGGCGCACCGCTTGCGGGTCTCGACCCCGCGCAGCGGAGCCTGTTCGAGCAAGGGCGAGCGTCGTTCGACCGCGACTTTGCGTTTTCCAATGGCGTCGGCCCGCGGTTCAATGGCGATGCCTGCCGGTCTTGCCACTTCGACCCGGTCATCGGCGGGGCCGGGCCCACCGGGGTCGACGTAATTCGCCAGGGAGCCTTCTCCGGTTCGACCTTCGTCGAGCCGAGCTCGGGGACTGCCTTGCCGCGCCAGGCCACCGCCGCGGAACGGCCGGAGCCCGACCCCGAAGCAAGCTTCTTCGAGCCACGGCAGACGCCTACCACGCTCGGTTTGGGCCTCCTAGAGCAAATCCCCCGCGCAACGATCGAAGCGTTGGCCGACCCCAACGACGAGAATGCAGACGGTATTGCCGGTCGTACCCACGTCCTCGACGATGGTCGTCTGGGCCGATTTGGTTGGAAGGCCTCGATACCCTCGATTCGTGAGTTCGTGCGAGACGCTTTGAGCACCGAGCTCGGCATGACCGTTCCAAGCGAACCGGGCCTTTCGTTTGGCGTGGCAGAGGACGAAGACGGCGTGTCGGACCCCGAGAGCGATACGTCCACGATCGACGCGTTGACCGCCTTCATCGCCTTGTTGGCGCCCCCACCACGCAATCGGACCGATCCAGCCACCGAAGATCGAGGGGAGCAGATCTTCACGTCGCTCGGCTGCGAAGGGTGCCACGTTCCGGTCTTGCAAACAGCCGATGGAGCCGACGTCGAGGCGTACACCGACCTGCTGCTGCACGACGTCGCCTCGCAGAGCAGCCTCGGCATAGAAGACGGCCAAGCCGGAATCCACGACTTCCGAACGCCGCCTCTGTGGGGCATCGGCCAAACCGCGCCCTACTTTCACGATGGACGCGCCGCTACGCTCGAAGAGGCCATCGAAGCGCACGAGGGCGAGGCCGCTGCGGCCCGTTCTCGGTTCACGGCATTGAGCGCTTCGGAGAAGGAAGCACTTCTTGCCTTTTTGAGGTCGCTTTGAACCGGTGGAGCAGCGTAGCCCTGCTCGCCTGCCTCATCGGCGGCTGCAGCGGTTCAGAGCCCGCCTTGCGGGGCCGCCTGGTGGGCGCCGATGGCCTCATGGGGCTCGAGCTGACGGTCTCGATCGCGGACACGGAATACACCCGCCAAGAAGGTCTTCGGCTGCATGGCCCCTTGGCCCACGATGAAGGCCTGCTGCTCGTCTTTCCGACGGAAAGCACCGTCTGCATCACCAACGCAGGGGTCCCCTTCCCCATCGACGTGATCTATCTGTCCGAAGCCGGCCTGGTGACCGCCACCGAGCGTCAAATCCAGCCCGATGCCCCAGGCCCCTTCTGCCACGCCCATACCGCGATGGTCCTCGAGGTCCCTGGGAATACGCTGGGCTCCGACGACTACACCCGTTGGGAGCTCCGGTAGAGGCCAGATACGAAGGATTTGGCCATTTGGACGGCCCCTTTGACAGCAACCCCTTGACCGTGAGGGGGCTTGGCCGCATCATCGGATATCGATGGTTCAGTACCCGACGGTTACGGCAGCGCAACCGAACGCTTGGCAGACAGGCGTGTTGGGCGGTGTTGTACTCGTAGTCGGCCTCATTATTAGCCTCCTGCTAGTTACTCAGGCATAGGCGGGGACCAGGACCACCCACGAACCAACCCACTCAGTTTCTGGCCCCCGCATCGAGCGTGCGGGGGCCTTTTTTCTTGCCAAAGACCCCATGAACAAACAACCGCAGCATAAAAATCCATGGACCGACTCGAGCCGGGGCACGCATCGCCTTGCCCGGATCGAAGGTGCCCGGTCGTGGCTCGACCCGGCGCCTTTTTTGTTGGGCGCATGGTGCTTGAATGCCGCCTCAAATCCACTAGGCGGAGCCAGCCAGCATCGAAGGAGACAGGCGTGACACCTCCCAATCCCAAGCTCAAGAATCGGATCGGCGAATCGCTCTCCGGAGCACAGATCATCTGGGAGTCGCTCGTACGTGAAGGAGTCGAAGTCTGCTTCGGCTATCCGGGCGGCGCCATCATGCCCGCCTACGATGCGATGATTCAGTATCCGATCCACCACGTGTTGACGCGTCACGAGCAAGGAGCCTCTCACATGGCCGACGGCTACGCTCGTGCTTCGGGACAGGTCGGTGTTTGCATCGCCACGTCTGGCCCAGGAGCCACCAACCTGGTGACGGGCATCGCCACGGCCATGCTGGATTCGATCCCGATGGTCTGCATCACGGGGCAAGTCCCATCGCAACTGATTGGCAGCGACGCGTTTCAAGAAACCGACATCACCGGCTGCACCATTCCCGTGACCAAGCACAACTATCTGGTCACCAAGCCGGAACAAATTGCGCCGACCATCCGCGAAGCCTTCTACATCGCGCGCTCGGGGCGACCCGGTCCCGTGGTGGTCGACATCACCAAGGATGCGCAGCAGCAGGATTGTGTATTCGAGTGGAGTGACGAGGAGATCGTACTTCCGGGATATCGGCCGGATTACACGCCACTTCCCGAACAACTCGAAGAGGCCGTGGACCTGATCAAGAACGCGAAGCGACCCATCGTCTTTTGCGGGCAAGGCATCATCAAGTCGCAGGCTACCGAGACGTTGCGCCAGTTCATCGACAAGACCGATATCCCAGTGGCCTGCACCCTATTGGGGCTGGGCGGGTTCCCAGCCACCCACCCTCTCAATTTGGGAATGATGGGAATGCACGGGGAAACCTGGGTCAACAAGGCGATTCAAGATGCCGACCTGGTCATCGCGGTCGGAATGCGATTCGACGACCGGGTCACCGGCAACCTCAAGACCTATGCGCCCAATGCCAAGAAGATTCACATCGAGCTCGATCCAGCCGAGATCAACAAGAACGTCCGCGTGGATGTCCCCATCGTGGGCGATGCACGCTCCGTCCTACAGCAGTTGCTTCCGCACGTGGACAGGCGGGATCGTCCCGATTGGCTCGCCTACATCGACAACCTCAAAGGCGACTCTGCGGTCAGGGACATCAAGAACCTGCCTGACCTGGGCAAGCTCTATGCTGCACACGTGATTCACGACTTGTACCGGTTCACCGAAGGCAAGGCGCTCGTCGTGACGGACGTGGGCCAACATCAGATGTGGGAAGCGCAATACTACAAGCACGACTACCCTCGAAAGCTGATCACCTCCGGAGGCTTGGGCACCATGGGCTTTGCGCTTCCGGCGGCCATTGGGGCGAAGTTCGCTCAGCCCAGCGACTCCGTTTGGGTCATCTGCGGGGACGGAGGCTTTCAGATGACCCAGGCCGAGCTCTCCACCTGCGCGCAGGAAGGCATCAAGGTCAACGTGGCGATCATCAACAACGGCTATTTGGGGATGGTGCGCCAGTGGCAGGAGTTCTTCTTTGGCGGCCGTTACGTGGCCACGCCATTGCTCAGCCCGGATTTCGTGAAAATCGCAGAGGCACACGGTTTGACCGGCCTGCGCGTCGAAAAGAGGTCGGACGTGGAGCGGGCCGTTCGCGAAGCCGAATCGACCGAGGGAACGGTGGTCATCGACTTTCGCGTAGAGCAGGAAGATTCCGTGTACCCGATGGTCCCTGCAGGGGCCAACCTGCACGACATGATCGAACGGCCTTCCAAGCCGGGTGAGGCCAGCCACAACCCGATCTTCGAAACCGGAGAGGATGAGTGATGTCTCAGTCGGTCAAACGTACCTTTGCTGTTTTCGTCGAGGACAAGCCCGGCGTTCTCAACCGTGTAGCGTCGCTCTTCCGACGACGTAGCTTCAACATCGACTCGCTCAACGTGGGCGCCACGCACGAGCCCGGTGTGTCGCGAATGACCATCGTCTGCGAAGCAGACGATGACACGGCCAAGCGAATCGAAGCGAACCTGTACAAGATGGTGAACGTCTTGTGGGTCGATGACATCACCTACAAGCAGTCCATCAGTCGCGTGCTCGCGTTGATCAAGGTCGCCTGTAACCGTGAGCAGCGCGATGAAATCTTGCGAATTTGCGAGGTGTTTCGCGCCCGCGCCGTCGACATGTCGCCGGATAGGCTCACCATCGAAATCACGGGCCCACAGGACAAGGTCGAGGGCCTGGTGTCGGTGCTCCGCCCATTCGGAATTTTGGAGCTGGTTCAGACCGGCGCCGTCGCAATGACACGTGGCGTGGAAAAGCACGATCTGGCCCACCCAACCGTGCCTGCTTCGCGCAGCTCGGCAGCATAACACCAATTGGAGAAGTAGAGAGACACATGACCCAGATTCGCTATGAAAAGGACGCCGACCTCTCGTTGATTCGAGCAAAGAAGGTGGCGATCATCGGCTATGGAAGCCAGGGCCACGCTCATGCGCTCAACCTGAAGGAAAGCGGCGTAGACGTTCGCGTGGGTTTGAAGGAAGGCAGCAAGAGCAAGGCCAAGGCCGAAGCCGCGGGTCTCTCGGTCAGGTCAGTCGGCGATGCGGTGAAGGAAGCGGACGTCGTCATGATTCTCGCCCCTGACACCGCCCAACCCGCCATCTACGAGGCGGACATCGAACCGAACTTGCAGGCGGGCAACATGCTCATGTTCGCTCACGGGTTCAACATCCGGTATGGCACGATCGAGCCGCCGAAAAACGTCGACGTTGCCATGGTAGCGCCCAAGAGCCCGGGCCACAGGGTCCGCGAAACCTACCAGGAGGGTGGCGGCGTGCCGGCGCTGCTCGCGGTTCATCAGGACGCCACCGGAAACGCCGATGCGTTGGCCATGGCTTATGCTGCAGGGATTGGATGCGCCCGGGCCGGAGTGCTCACCACCACCTTCAAAGAAGAAACCGAAACCGATCTCTTCGGCGAGCAGGCAGTGTTGTGTGGCGGCTGTTCCGAGCTGGTCAAGGCGGGTTTTCAGACGCTGGTCGATGCCGGATACCAACCCGAGCTCGCCTATTTCGAGTGTCTGCACGAGCTCAAGCTCATCGTCGATCTCATGTACCGCGGTGGCCTGAACTACATGCGTTATTCGGTTTCGGACACCGCCGAGTGGGGTGACTACGTCAGCGGCCCCCGCGTCGTCGGTGACGCTAGCAAGAACGCCATGAAGCAAATCCTCGCCGAGATACAGGACGGAACGTTCGCCAAGCGGTGGATCGAGGAAAACCAGAACGGTCGACCTCAGTTCAGGGCCAAACGGCATGCCGAGCAGGAGCAACCCATCGAAAAGGTCGGCGCAAAGCTTCGGTCGATGATGCCATTCGTCGACCCGGTGGAAATCAAACAGGGAGACTGAGTCGGCGCCGTCTTGCACGGCGTCAGGAGAATGAATCATGCAACCCGATCACGTACGGATCTTCGACACGACTCTCCGCGATGGAGAGCAATCACCTGGCGCGACGATGACCTCGTCGGAAAAGCTAGAAGTTGCGAAGACCCTATCGAGGCTGGGTGTGGACATCATCGAGGCCGGCTTCGCTGCTGCGTCGCCCGATGACTTGCGAGCCGTGAAGACCATCGCGGAAGCAGTCGGTGTGATGGGGGTCGAGGGCAGGCCCGTGACCGAGCCGCCCACGATTTGCAGCTTGGCGCGGGCCACCAAGTCCGACATCGATCAGGCGGCCGAGGCCATTGCACCAGCCAAGCACGGCCGAATTCACACGTTTCTGGCGACCTCTCCGATCCATCGCGAGCACAAGCTCCGCATGACCAAGGATCAGGTGATCGCGAAGATCGCGGAGATGGTTTCCTATGCTCGCAGCATTCGTGAGGACGTGGAATTCAGCCCAGAGGATGCAGGCCGCACCGAGATGGAGTTCCTCTACGAGGCTCTACAGGCCGCCATCGAGGCGGGCGCCACCACGCTCAACATCCCCGACACCGTCGGCTACACCATCCCGGGCGAGTTTGGAGAACGCATCGCCATGATTCGCGAGAACGTTCCGGGAATCGAGCGCGCGGTGATCAGCGTCCATTGCCACAACGATTTGGGCTTGGCGGTGGCCAACAGTCTGGCCGCCGTCCAGAACGGGGCACGCCAAGTCGAGGTGGCCGTCAACGGCATTGGAGAGCGCGCCGGTAATGCGTCACTCGAAGAGGTCGTGATGGCGCTCTATGTTCGTCGTGACCTCTACGACATCGGCACCCAGGTCGACACGACGCAGCTCACTCGCGCCAGCCGACTCGTGAGCAAGGTAACCGGGATGACCGTTCAACCCAACAAGGCCATCGTCGGCGCCAACGCCTTTGCGCACGAAGCGGGCATTCATCAGGACGGGATGCTCAAGCACGAGCAAACATACGAGATCATGCGCCCAGAAACGGTGGGTGCAGGCAAGACTCAGCTGGTGCTCGGCAAGCACTCCGGTCGGCACGCGTTTGCCAACCGGCTAGCCGAGCTGGGCTACCCGGTATTGGGTGATGGGCTCGACAAGGCGTTTGCGCGATTCAAGAAGCTCGCCGACAAAAAGAAGCACATCACGGATGCAGATTTGGTCGCGCTCATCAGTGACGAGCTGTATCAACCGACGGAGTACTGGAAGCTCGACAAGATTCAGGTGGGGTGTGGCACCGGTATGCCCACAGCCACCGTTCGTCTCATCGGGCCGGATGGGCAGACGAGCGTCGCCGCCGAAGTGGGCACGGGCCCCGTCGATGCGGTGTACAAGGCGATTCAGTCGTTGGTGAAGGTCCCGTGCACGCTTCTCGAGTACAACGTGCAATCGGTTACCGAAGGCATCGATGCCCTCGGTGAGGTGAGTGTGCGCGTGGTGCCGGGCGAGCACGACCTGCCCCCCGACCGAATCAACCCACAACACGAACAATCTCGGGTTCGTGTATTTCACGGACATGGCGCGCACACCGACATCATCGTCGCCAGTGCGAAGGCCTATGTCGCAGCCATCAACCGCATCCTCGCCCTCAGGGAGGGGACCCAGAGAGAGAACAAGGCGGCGGGAAGCGCTGCATGACGGGCACCATGGAACCCAAAACGCTATTTCAAAAAGTCTGGGACGACCACGTCGTAGTCCAGGAGCCGGGCCGGCCGGCCGTCCTTTACATCGACCTGCACCTCATCCACGAGGTGACGTCACCGCAGGCCTTCACCGGGCTGCGGGAACGAGGGTTGGAGGTGCGGCGTCCCGACAAGACGGTCGCCACGATGGATCATTCCACCCCGACGCTGCCCAAGTCCCTTTGGGTCATCGACGATCAAGCGAAGGCTCAGCTCGCCCAACTCGAGCGGAACAGCGAGGAATTTGGAATCGAGCTCTTTCGGCTGGGCGACAAGCGCAATGGAATCGTGCACGTCATCGGTCCGGAGCGAGGCTTTACCCAGCCGGGCAAAACCATCGTATGCGGCGACAGTCACACGTCGACCCATGGTGCTTTCGGCGCCTTGGCGTTCGGCATAGGGACGAGCGAGGTCGAACACGTCCTGGCAACGCAGTGCCTGCTACAATGGGAGCCCAAGACTTTCGAGGTGCGAGTCGATGGGCAACTCATGCCCGGCGTCACGGCCAAAGACATCATCCTCGCGCTTTGCGCCAAGATCGGAACGGGCGGGGCCACCGGACACGTCATCGAATATACCGGCTCTGCCATTCGCGGTCTCGACATGGACGGACGAATGACCGTCTGCAACATGAGCATCGAGGCCGGAGCCCGTGCGGGCATGATCGCCCCGGATGACACCACCTTCGCCTACCTGAAAGGTCGCGACCGGGTGCCCAAGGGAGCCGCTTGGGATGCAGCAGTCGAGCGGTGGCGCCAGCTTCGTACCGATGAGGGCGCGTCTTTCGACAAGACCGTGGTCATCGATGCTCACAAGCTCGAGCCGATGATTACCTACGGAACGAACCCCGGGATGGGCTTGCAGATCAGCGAAACCATGCCTAAGCCGAGCTCGTTCGAAGATTCCTCCCAACGCGCTGCCTTCGAAAAGGCCATGAAGTACATGGACCTCGAGCCCGGGCAACCGTTGCTGGGCAAGAAGATCGACGTGGTATTCATCGGTTCTTGCACGAATTCGCGGATCAGTGACTTGCGCATGGCGGCAGGCGTGTTCAGCGGGCGCAAAGTCGCCGACGGCGTGCGCACGCTGGTCGTTCCGGGCTCCCACGACGTGAAGGAACAGGCGGAGGCGGAGGGCCTCGATCGGATCTTCAAAGAGGCCGGCGCAGAATGGCGAGAGCCCGGATGCTCCATGTGTATCGCCATGAACGGTGACAATCTGGAACCAGGGCAGTACGCGGTCAGCACCTCGAACCGAAACTTCGAAGGCCGGCAGGGCAAAGGCGGCCGCACGTTCTTGGCGTCGCCCCTCACCGCCGCCGCAGCTGCAGTGACCGGCGAAGTCACCGATCCTCGAACCCTACTTCTGGCGTGAAAGACCGAGTCATGGCGAAATTCACCACACTGACCTCCCACGCAGTCCCGCTTCCCGTCGACAACGTGGACACGGACCAGATCATCCCCGCGCGGTTTCTGAAAGTCACCGACAAGAACGGGCTGGGCGACAATCTCTTTTGCGACTGGCGCTATCTCAAAGACGGCTCTCCCAACCCGGATTTCGTGCTCAACGAGCCGGCCTCCCAAGGAGCCCAGATCCTGCTGGCAGGGGACAATTTCGGAAGCGGATCTTCACGTGAGCACGCGCCATGGGCCCTGGTGGGCTGGGGTTTTCGAGCCATCGTCTCCACCAGCTTTGCAGACATCTTCAAGAGCAACGCCCTCAAGAATGGCTTGCTACCCGTCGAAGTGAGCGCAGAGACCCACAAGCAACTCATGGACTTGGTGCGACGCGACCGAACGACCCAGATCACCATCGACCTGCCAAGCCAGACCGTGAGCGCTCCCGAAGGTATCGAGGCGTCCTTCCCCATCGACGACTTCTCGAAGCATTGCCTGCTCGAGGGGATCGATCAGCTCGGGTATCTGCTTTCTTTCGAAGACGAAATCACCCGCTATGAACAAAGACGCACTTAACGGCTCGGGGCCCGTCGTCGAGGTCTATGACACGACCTTGCGTGACGGCACTCAGATGGAGGGATTGAGCCTCTCCTGCGACGACAAGCTGCGGATTGCAGAGCACCTCGATGGCTTGGGCATGGCGTTCGTCGAGGGCGGATGGCCGGGGTCGAATCCGAAAGACGCCGAGTTTTTCGAACGGGCCAAGGAGCTCCCTTGGAAGAACGTCGCCTTGGCGGCATTCGGCTCGACCTGCAGAGCGCGGCTTCGCGCCGAGGATGACAAGCAACTGCGCACCCTTCTCGAGGCATGCACACCGGTATGCACGATTTTCGGGAAGTCTTGGAACATGCACGTCACCGAGATTCTGCGCACTACCTTGGAAGAAAACCTCCGTATGATCGAGGAAAGCGTCACCTTTTTGCGAGGCGCGGGCCGAAGGGTGATTTACGACGCCGAACACTTTTTCGACGGTTATAAGTCGAACCCGGAGTATGCGCTCCAGACCCTGAGCGCGGCCGAAGGCGCGGGGTCCGAAACCCTGGTCCTTTGCGACACCAACGGCGGATCGATGCCGTGGGAGGTCGAGGCGATCGTGCAAGTCGTCAAGGAGCGTTTTCCCGAGGCCCGCCTGGGCATTCATGCGCACAATGACGGAGAGTGTGGCGTCGCGAACTCGTTGGCTGCCGTACGCGCCGGAGCGCGGCACGTCCAAGGCACCATCAACGGCTACGGGGAGCGCTGCGGCAATGCAAACCTTTGCTCCATCATCCCGGATGTCGAGCTGAAGATGGGCCTTCGCTGCCTTCCGGAGGGTGGCCTGAAACAGCTCTACGAGCTCGCCCACTTCGTGGCTGAGATAGCCAACCTCAACCCTGACGATCATGCCGCCTACGTCGGCCGGAGCGCATTCGCTCACAAAGGCGGGGTTCACGTGTCCGCCATCCGTCGGCATCCGGAGTCCTACGAGCACGTCAGACCGGCTTTGGTGGGGAACGCCTCGCGCGTCGTGGTGAGCGAGCTCTCCGGCCGCAGCAACGTGCTCAGCAAAGCCGAAGAGCTCGGTCTCCAAGTGAGCTCGGATCACGGGAGCCGTATTCTCGAAAAAATCAAAGAGCTCGAAGCCAAAGGGTTTGCATACGAAGCCGCCGAAGCGTCCGTTGCTCTGCTCATGGCGCGCCAGCAATCGGACTACAAGCCTCCCTTCGAGGTGCTCGACTTCCAGGCCGGTGTCGGAAGGCGCCGCGGCGGCGAGATGTTCGCCGAAGCAACCGTCAAAGTGCAGATTGGCGAACAGGTGGTTCATACTGCGGGAGAGGGAAACGGCCCCGTCAGCGCGCTGGACTCGGCCCTTCGCAAAGCCCTTTCTCCGTCGTTTCCGGAGGTAGCGGACATTCATCTGAGCGACTACAAGGTTCGCATTCTGGACGGCCACAGTGGTACGGGGGCCACCACGCGAGTGCTCATCGACAGCCAATCGGCTCATGACAGCTGGAGCACGGTTGGAGCGTCGAGCAACATCATCGAGGCATCCCTGCAGGCGCTCGTCGATAGCGTCGAATACGGGCTGACTCTGCAACACGCCAAAGAGGAAAAGATCTCGCAATCCCCGGCGGCTCGGACTTAGCCATTGCCCTTCCGACCTCGCCCATGCATCATGGCCCGCCCCCAACAGGTGATGACAGATGAAAGCTAAGATCACACTGCTTCCCGGCGACGGTATTGGTCCCGAGATAGTCGATGCGACTCGGCAAGTCCTAGAAGCGATCGAGCGCAAGTCGAATCACTCTTTTACTTTCTCGACTCATCTGATCGGTGGCATCGCCATCGACGAAACGGGAGTGCCCTTGCCCGACGACACCATCGTCGCTTGTCGAAGCTCCGATGCCGTGTTGCTCGGCGCGGTGGGTGGTCCCAAATGGGATGATCCCACAGCACAGGTTCGGCCCGAGCAGGGACTCCTCGGAATGCGCAAGGCACTCAAGCTTTTTGCAAACGTGCGCCCGGTCAAGCTTTTCCGTGGCCTGGAAGGCGCCTCGCCGTTGAGGCCGGAGCGACTGCGCGGCGTGGATTTGGTGTTCGTGCGCGAGCTCACCGGTGGCATTTACTTCGGGCAGCCCAAAGGCAAAGAGGTCCGAAACGGTTTACGGACTGGCTTCGATACGATGATCTACGACGAAAGCGAGATACGTCGTATCGTCCAATTGGCGTGCGAAGTCGCACGAAAACGACGCCGCCACGTCACCTCGATCGACAAGGCAAACGTGTTGGCAACCATGCAAGTATGGCGGGAGGTAGCCACCGAGGTGGCGAAGCAAAATCCGGACATCAAGCTCGAGCATCAGCTGGTGGACTCGGCAGCCATGAGGCTCGTGACCCAGCCGTCTTCGTTCGACGTGATCGTGAGCGGCAACATGTTCGGCGACATCTTGTCGGACGAGGGCGCCGTTTTGACCGGGTCCCTCGGACTTCTTCCGAGCGCCTCTTTAGGCGAGGGAAAGCTCGGTCTCTACGAGCCCATTCATGGATCCGCGCCGGACATCGCCGGCAAGGGCATCGCCAATCCCCTTGGCACGATCCTGAGCGCGGCCATGTTGCTTCGCCACAGCCTACACCTCGAAGAAGACGCCCGAACCATCGAGGATGCCGTGCAAAAGGTGCTCGACAACGGTCTGCGCACGGCGGATTTGAGCGGTGGCCAGCGATCGCTCGGGACCACCGAAATGGCGCACGCGGTCATTGCCGCCATCGAAGGCGCTTGACGAAAGGAGACGCGATGCCTCGGAAACGCGTCAGTAGGCTGTTTGATCTCAAAGAAGACGAGCGTGGACGCAAATACATGGAGGTCTACCTAGACGGCATCGCCTTGCTGCGGCTGGTGCTGACCAACAAGGGAACGGCTTTCAGCTACGAGGAACGCGTCGCGCTGCGCTTGGACGGACTGCTTCCGCCTCAGTTCAACACCCTCGAGCAGCAAATCGAGCGAGTGTACGAAGGCTTCGCTCAAGCTCCAACCGACATCGACAAATACCAGTACTTGAGAGCGGTCCAGGAGCGACAGGAGATCCTGTTTTACGCGTTGCTCGAAAAGCATCTCGACGAGATGCTGCCCATCGTCTACACGCCGACGGTGGGAGCTGCGGTGCAACAGTTCAGCGCCCTTTACCAGAACCCGCGCGGCCTCTCCATCTCGCCGCTCAACATCGACCGAGCCTCGCAGACGCTGGACTGTTATCCGATGGAAGACGTCCGGATGATCGTTGCCACCGATTCTTCGGCCATTCTGGGCATCGGAGATCAGGGCTATGGCGGCCTCGCCATCCCCATCGGCAAGATGGCGCTCTACACGGTCGCGGGTGGCGTCAGCCCGTTTCACACTATGCCCGTCGCGCTCGACGTGGGCACCGATCGTATGGATCTCATCAACGACAACAACTACTTGGGGGTTCGTCAGAAGCGGCTGCGCGGCGACGACTACTATAAGTTCTTGGATCGTTTCGTCGATGCAGTGTGGTCGCGCTGGCCCGACGCCGTGATTCAGTGGGAAGATCTGTCGAAGACGGCAGCCTTCAACGTGCTCGATCGATACCGAGATCGTGGCCCGTCATTCAACGACGACATCCAGGGAACGGGCGCAGTCGCGCTCGCCGGAATTCTAGCCGCGTGCCACTTGCGGGAGGAAAGCTTGCGAGACGAAGTCTTCGTCATTCATGGCGCAGGAGCCGGAGGCGTAGGCGTGGCATGGGCGATTCGGGAGGGACTCGTGCGGGCAGGTCTCAGCTTGGAGCAAGCCAAGGCCCGGGTCTTCGTGCTCGACTCGCAAGGGTTATTGCTCACCGACCGGGACATCGAACCATACAAGCGGGAGTTTGCCCACGAGCGGGAAGTGGTTCGCGGTTGGGAGTTCGCTGGCGACGCGCCGGACCTCGTGGAAACCATCAAAAACGCAAAAGCCACCGTGCTGCTGGGGCTTTCGGGCCGGCCAGGGGCCTTCGACGAACAAGTGGTGCGCGCTCTGGCCGAGAACCACAAATGGCCGATCATTTTTCCTCTGTCCAATCCGACGAGCTCGGCAGAAGCCAAGCCGGTCGATATCTTTCGTTGGACCGACGGACAAGCAATCGTGGCTACGGGAAGCCCGTTCGAGCCCGTGATGATGAGAGGTGTGACCCACCCCATCGGTCAAGGGAACAACGCCTTCATCTTCCCCGGCCTGGGCTTTGGCGCCATCCTGAGCGACGCGAAGTCGATCACCGACGGCATGGTGCTCGAAGCTTCCCAGGCTCTCGCCGACTACACGATCGAGAAGTACGTCGCCGGAGGCTTGATCTATCCCCCGGTCAGCGACCTTCAAGAAACGTCCGTTCGCGTGGCAACGCGGGTCGTCCAGCAGGCCATCAAGGATGGTGTGGCGCGCCGGCAAAACATTCCAGATGACGTCGAAGCCTTCGTCCGCGACCGGTTCTGGCGTCCCACCTACCTTCCCTTCGTCCGCGGCCACCTCGACTAGGGGCATTCGCAACCGAGGATGGCGGGCCTTGCGTGTCCCGGAGGAGCTGAGATGAAGGTCGCTATCGCACTTTTCGAGCAGGTCACCGCGCTGGATGCGATCGGGCCCTACGAGGTGCTGCAACGCCTCCCCGAATCGGAGGTGTTTTTTGTTGGTCACAAAAAGGGTGAGCTGCGAACTGACAACGGCTTCCTCGGCCTGACGGTCGACTATCCCTTCGAAGCAGTCACGAAGCCCGACGTCGTCGTCGTCCCTGGAGGCGCAGGCACCCGGAAGTTGATGGATGACGCCGCCATTTTGAGTTGGATTCGTCTAGCGCACGCCAGCACTCGCTTCACGACCTCGGTGTGCACGGGTTCCTTGCTTCTCGCGGCAGCAGGTCTATTGGACGGCCTTACCGCGACGACCCACTTCTCCGCTCGCCACCTCCTATCGAAATACGGCGCAGCTCCCTCTGAGGAGCGCGTCGTCCGGGAAGGTAAAGTGATCACTGCGGCCGGTGTTTCGAGCGGTATCGATATGGCCTTGCAGCTAGCGGAGCTGTTGACGGACGCGACTACGGCCAAAGCGATCCAACTCATGATCGAGTACGATCCCCAACCTCCCCATGACGCGGGAGCGCCGCACAAGGTGGGACCTTCGATCTTGGTCCGCGCGCAGGAGCTGGCGCGCGAAAAGCGCTAAGGACCCGGAGACGTTCCAACGGGGCCTCTGGTTTGCGCAGCTTGAGTTGTAACCTATTTAGATCGTTCGTTTTTTGGGCGGCGAGCGTGCCCTTAGGAAAGGGCTCCGCCGTCGGCGCGGACTTCGGTGCCGTTGACGTAGCGGGCGTCGTCGGATGCCAAGAAAGCGATCACGCTGGCGGCATGCCGGGGCTTGGCAAAGCCGACGAAAGGCATCGCTCCTTTGAGTAGATCCATGTCCGCACCCTCCGGCGCTTTGAAGTCACCGTGGAGCGCGGTAGCGATGCCTCCAGGCACTACGCAGTTGGCACGCAAGCCTTGTTTCACATACTCCTGATACAAGGAACGGGTGAAGGAGATGATGCCGCCTTTCGAAGCCGCATAGGCGCTCATCCAGGGATGACTACCCAGCGCGGAAGTCGATGAACAGTTCACGATGGCGCTGTGACGGTTCTTCAACAAGTGCGGAAGAGCGGCGTGATTGACGTAGAAGGTGCCGTTCAAATTCACGTCGATGACCTGATGCCACTGGTCGAAGTTCATTTCATGCGTGTGGTAGGTGCGTAGAATACCGGCACAATGACACAAGGTGTCGAACCCTCCCATGTCGGAGGCAGCCTGGTCGATCACCTCTTTCACACGCGCACCGTCGGTCACGTTACATTCGTAAGTCCAAACCTGGACGCCTGCGTCCTCGCACAGCTTCTTCGTAGCCGCCAGCCCTTCCGCATTGATGTCGACGAGGGCTACGTTTCCGCCCTCCTCTGCGATACGTTGCGCAGTTGCCTGGCCGATCCCTGCGGCGGCGCCTGTGATTACCACGTTCTTGCCTTCAAACCTCTTCATGGTTCCTCTCGCTATCTTTTG
>JASFKY010000023.1:0-23802 GCA_050118395.1 Myxococcales bacterium
GAGCCAGTGCCGGCGTCTGCCCAGCGTTGTCACTTGCCCTGGAAGTGAGGCTTTCGCTTTTCTAGGAAGGCGCGGATGCCCTCCTCGAAGTCCTCGCTTTGGTAGCATCGTCGAATCGAGCGTTCGACGCGTTCCTGGTCGCGCGAGCTTTCTGGCTTGGCCAGCTCCTGCAGGGTGATCTTGGCACTGCGAATGGTGAGCGGGGCGTTTTTGGCAATGGTGTGGGCGATACGGTCGACCTTTTGGTCGATCTCGTCCTTGTCCAGCACGTCGTTGACCAATCCCATCTGACGCGCTTCTTCCGCACCGACGCGACGCGCCGTGAAAAGAAGGTCCGCAGCACCCGAGAACCCGACGGTGCGGATCAGGGCTTCGATGCCCGCGGTGTGGTAGCCCAATCCAAGGCGAGCCGGCGGCACCGCGAAAACGGCGTCCATTGCTGCATATCGCAGATCCGCGGTGAGCGCGATCGCCGCGCCACCCCCGATGCAAAAGCCGTGCACGAGGGCGATGAGCGGCTTGTCCAGACCACGCAATGCGTCGAACGCGTGCGCCGTCGTTGCATCATATTCCGGGCCTGCGCTGCCGGTACGGGTTCGTTGAAACTCCGAAATATCGGCTCCGGACACGAATGCTTCCTCACCAACGCCGCGCATCACGACGACTCGAACTCGCTCATCCTCTTCGGCTTCGCGCACGGCTCCCGGAATCGCCTTCCACATGTCGACCGTGATCGCATTACGGCGCTTCTCGTGGTCGAACAGGAGCCATGCGATGCTCCCATCCCGCTCGATCCTGACTTCGCCGCTCATAGCATTCGTTTGATGACGGCCTTGCGCCGGAGCTCGTCGATGTAAATCTTTTCCTGACGTACCATCGCAGCATCGAGCATCTCACGATAGAGCTCCTGCTTCATTTCATCGTACGAAGGAAAATCGGTGCCCACCTGGCGATCTTCGACGAAAAAGATATGGAAGCCCGACCCCGCGCGTATCGGCTGACTGATCTCCCCGGGTTTGAGGACCTTGAGCGCGTTGTCGAGCTCCTCCGGGAGATCTCCCTGCGAAATCCAGCCGAGGTCTCCCCCGCCGAGCTCCTTGGCGAGCTCGTTGAACGTCTCCGGCTTGAGCGCTCGCCGAACCTCTTCGGCTTCGCTCCGCACGGCAGCAACCTGGGTGGCCGAAGCGCCCTCTTCGACGGGGAACATCATGTGTGAGACGTGAAGTCGCACGTCGCTACCCTGCTCGCGTGCGCGTTGCTCGTAACGAGCGCGGACTTCCTCCTCGGTGATGTTGACACGGGAGCGGACACGCTCGTTCATGACCTTGAGTCTGAGCAGTTGCCTTTTGAGATCCTGACGGTACTGAGATTCGCTCATTCCCTGTGAAGCCAGGGCCTGCTTGAATTGCTCCTCCGTCATGTTGTTTTGCAATCGCAGATTCTCTAGTGCGGTATCGACGTCGGCATCGGTGACGCGAATTCCTCCACTTGCCGCGATCTGTCGAACGAGCTTTTCATCGATCAAGAAGTCCAATAGCTGATTGTAGAGCTCTTTGAGACGAGACATGCGTTCTGCTTCGGTCGGAGCATCTGCAACCTGGGGCAGAAAGGGAGCCGCACGTTTGCGCAAGTCGCTCAAGAAGATCGCGTCGTCGTTCACGGTCGCCACGACGCGCTCGATGACGTCGGCCCGGGTCGAGCCGGTCAGCCAGACCGAAGACAAGAAAAGAGCAGCAGCGAGTCCGCGTCTCAACGGGCCTCCGGGAGCGGAGGGACCTCGATCTGCACTTCCTTGAGTGCGTCATAGTCGATCTCGACCGGAACCTCCTGATGAAGGCGATCGGTGAGCGCTTTCATCGCGGCCTCTTTGCGCTCCCGGACCAGCTTGTGCCGAATCGCACGCTTGGCTTGCTCGTAGGTTCGCTTCAGTGCGGCGCGTTTGCCCGTCAACATGACGATATGGTAGCCGCCGTCCGCCGCGATCAGATCTGGGTATACGGCCCCGACCCGATCGAGCGAAAATGCAGCGTCCCGGACTGCCGCTGGAGGTTGACCTTCGGCATCTGCTGAAAAGAATTGCAGATCTCCACCGCTCTTCTTGGTGTTCTCGTCTTCCGATTCCTCGCGAGCCAACCGCCGAAAACCGGCGAGATCGCTCTTTTTCGCCTTCTCCAAAACCTGTTGTGCGTGAGCTCGGTCCTTGATGAAAATGTCGCTGGCCCGGACCTGCGCCGGACGATCGAATTCGGTCGGATTGGCGTCGTAGATGGCCTTGACCTCTTCATCGGTGACCTCGGCCGTCTGCAGGGGCTCATCGACCTCTTTCTTGATCAGCTGTTGGATCATGGCGTTGCGACGAGCTCGTACCACTTCGGGCCTTTCCGCGTAGCCCCGACGCTTCGCCTCGTAGACCAAGAGCTCGAAGCGAACCAAGTTGTCGAGAAATTCCTTTCGGCGCTCCGGGCTTTCGAATCGGGCACGCAGGTACGGAGACTGTGAGGCGAGCCGGTCGGCGAACTCGCCTACCGTGATGGTTCGGTCTCCAACTTTGGCCAGCACTTCGTTTGCCTGTGCCTCGGTGAGTCCGTGCTTGGGCCACTCCGGCTCGGGTGCAGGAGCTTCTTGGGCTTTCTTGGAGCAAGCCGTCGCGGCGACGGCCATTGCGATAATCAGTCCGATCTTCCAGGACATCATGAGCCGGGTAGCATATACTGGGGCGGTAGCAACGGGGTTCAAGCTTACGCTGATTTTCGGCGGGCCAGCACCTGCCGAACCTTGTCGGCCAGCTCTTCGAGCTCGAACGGCTTATCGAGATAGCCATCTGCCCCGTAGAGGGGGGAGGTCATTTCGTTGAGGCGCTCTCCGATGCCGGTCAGCATGATCACGCCCGTACTCGCCAGCGACTCGTCTTCTCGTATCGCCCGGCAGACTTCCCAGCCACTCATTCCCGGCATCATCACGTCGAGGACGACGAGGCTCGGTTTCTCGCGCTTGGTGAGCCGTAGTGCTTCTTCGCCGTCCGACGCCTCGACCACTTCGGCTGGCAGTGAGCTCAAGTGCCGCGCGACGAGTGCCAGGATTTCCAAGTCGTCGTCAGCAACTAGAATTTTGGTTTTCGATTCGGCCGTCATGGATTCGTGGCTCCAGATTCACCAACTGGGGCCGCATCCTCGTTCCGATGAGTTTTCTTGTCAATGGACACGCTCATCGGGGTCGACGAGACCGACGCCCGAAGCCGGTGCCCAGCCCTCCAGCCCGTTGGCGACCCGCAATTTCAAGAAATCAGCGTCGCGACCCACCACCACCGCGCGGTCGCCCCCTCGAGCTTCACCTCGAATTTGGGCCTGAGGATAGGGCGCTTCTCGCAACGGCAGGCGATCTTCGAGGGCGACGGCTCGGGGGCCGTCCCGGAACAGTCCGGCTTTCTGGCCGAGGCCGATGGCAGAAAACACAAAACAGATGCTGGAGACGATCAAAAGGGCATAGAGCCAACGGCCTCTTCGATGTGCGACCCACACCCAGGCCAGGCATCCGAACAGGGTGAAGTTGGAGGCGATCAACACGTAGGCGAGCGAGTCTTCGGACAGCTCTCCATACACGGCGTCTGCCGGCGAGCTAATTCGATGGATCGTGGCTTCGCCCTCGGACTCGGCCCGCCGCTCTTCGAGCGCGCGCTCCGCCGCGCGCAGGTTTTGTTCGGTCTGGTCGTCACGCGGCGCAAGAACGAGGGCGCGTTCGAAGTTGAGGATGGCTCGCGGGTAGTCGCCCGACTGGGCGTAAGCGGTGGCCAAATTGAAGTAGACGTCCGGATCCGCGACCCCGGCTTCGACGAGCGTCCGATAGCTTCTGATTGCAGTCTCGTAGTCACCCTTGGACGCAGCGATGTTCCCCGCTTCGAAGACATCGGTCAAAGACGCGTCCGCACAGGCTCCGTTCGCATCGAGGATCGAGGCAAGCACGCAGACGACGAGTACGAGGGTCAGGCGCCGGTTCGTCATGCCGAGCTCCGTGTGGAGCGTTGAACGCGCGAGACGATCGCATCCGCGCGGTCGAGGCACCGTTCCATTTCCTCTTCACTCACACCCGATGCCGCAAAGCGCGCAAAATCAGCCCCTTCGAGCTCGTTGATGAGACGTCGCACCAGATCGTCATCGAAACCCGCTTCGATCAGTCGGGTTCGAAGCTCGGCATGGGGAAGTCCCACGACGCTCTCGCCCAGCCGTGATTCCAACGCATGGTGGATCGCGTCGACGACACGATCGTAAAAGGAGCGCGGATCGTTGCTCTTCAAGGCGTCTTCGGCGCTACGGAGGAGCCTGCGCTGAATGGCTCCGGCGGTCGTGCTTCGCCGCTCGCGGTGGCGGACTGCGCTCGAGCCGAGGACCACCAGCACGAACAAAAGTGGAGGGAGGCCGAGGAGCCACGAAAACCAGGCCTTTTGTCGCACGGGTGTCCGCTCGCGGCTGAGCGCGCTGTACAGTCGGATCGGACCGAAGGCGGCCGTCGTTGGTGAGGGCCGAGGTCCGGGTGGCTCCATGGCCGCGGGAGCAGGTCGGATCGGGCCCGATGCGGTGAACGTCAGCGGCTGGGTGGTTGCGGACCCGTACGCTTCGGTTTGAGGATCGAAGTAGTGGAGCTTCAGAGGGGGAATAGTGTGTGCCCCAGGGGTTTCCGCGATGAGAATCCATTCCCAGGACCGGGTGCCTGAAAGCCTGCCCTTCTCGAACCGCTCCTGATCGCGGATCGCCGGTTGCAGTACCCGGACCCCTACCATCGGTGGCAGGTCGATTCGGAGATCTTGGACGTTTCCCGTGCCGGACGCATCGATCCGCAGCGTGACCGCATCGCCGGTGCGAACCGTCTCGCGATCGATCCACGCCTTCACGTCGTACCGACCAACCACGGCGTTCGTGGGCTTGGGCTGTGGCAGTGGCTTCACCTTCACGGTCACGGGCACACCCTGGCGCTCGATACGCTCCGGCACATCGAACAGGCTCATCCCTCCGACATCGAACGTCACCTCAGGCGGTCCGATGGTCAGGTTCCCCGCGCGCTGAGGAAACGCGGCCGAGCGTTGCAGGACGTAGACTCGATAAGGCGTGCCGCCTACCTCCACGGTTTGGCCTTGCAGGCTGGTGATCGGGTCATCGTGAACCCAAAAGCCATCCATCGAAGGCCTCACCGGACTGACCGATTGCGGCGCGAAGCGAAGTCGGGTGTACAGGTACACGGTGACGTCGACCTGCTGGCCGATGTAGGCGTCCTTCGGCTCGACCACCGTTCGCAAAAACGCATTTTGGTCAAAACGTGCGCCCGACAACTCGGCGCCGGATACCGATTGGGGCAGCCCTGCATCCCCGGTCATGTCGCGTGTGTCGCCCATGCCGGGCTTGACGACGAGTGTCAGGGGCTGGCTTCGATACGTCTTGCCGTCGACTCTGGCCACGGCGGGAGGGAACTCGAAGGTACCCGGCGCGGTGGGGCGCAAAACGTAAACTTCGGCGAGACTCGACTCCATCTGCACACCGGAGCCGAAGCCGAAGCTGAACTGCATGGGTCTCACGGTTTGGTGGGATACGACCTCGAGCTGCGGATAGCTTCGCAAATCGTGGAGCTCCAGTCCCTGAATGCGGCCTCCGCGAGCGCGGACCCGAACCTCCAGTTGGATCATGTCGCCCACGTGTGCCTCGGTCGGTGTCGCTTCCAGGCTGACCGTGACTTCGGCCTCGCCACGGGCCGTGGCTGCCCAGGGCAGGGCGCTCACCGATACGAGCAGCGCGAGCGTCAAAAGTCGTATCACCAATCCTTCTCCGGTGGGCGCCGCCCAGCATTTCTTCGGCGGGCTCGTTGAAGAGGGAGATTTTCTTCGTTTTGCTCCAGTGCATCGAGAAACCGTTGCACGTCGTCCGGTGCGATGGGCTTCTCGCGCGGCTGCTCATCCGGCGCCTGCCCTTGCTCTGATTTTTGTTTTTGCTCCTGGCTTTGCTGCTGTTGCTCTTGCTGCTGTTGCTCTTGCTGCTCTTGCTGCTCTTGCTGCTGCTGCTCTTGCTGCTGCTGCTCTTGCTGCTGCTGCTCTTGCTGCTGTTGCTCTTGCTGCTGTTGCTCTTGCTGCTGCTGCTCTTGCTGCTGTTGCTCTTGCTCTTGCTGTTTTTCTTCCTCTTCTCGGATCCGCTTCATTGCGTACTCGAAATTCCACGCAGCGTTCCGATCCCCCGGCCGGAGCCGAAGCGCACGCTTGAACGCATCGGCGGCCTCCCGAAAATGAGCTGAAGCTTGGTCGTTCGACTCCTGTTGGGAAAGCGCCTCTGCCTCCCGTGCGAAAGCCACACCCAGGTCGTAATACGCATCGGCCCGAATGGCCGCGGACGCCGATGGGTCGGCGGCGGCCAAGAATGCCTCTTTCGACTGCTCCGTGAGGTCCTGAGCCAGCAGCGCCAGCCCTCGATCGAGCTGAATGCCGGGGGCCTTGGGCAGCTTTCGAGCGGCTTCATCGTAGGCTTGCAGCGCGGCTTCGTATTTCTCCTTGGCCATGAGCTCGTTGCCCTGTTTTACCTCCGGGCTCTGCGTGCGGAAGGGGCTCCATGCCGATGCGCTTGCAGGCAATCCCAAAGCACCCAGCGCGCACAGCCAGTAGATCGCGTGCCTCACGTCTGCCTCCTCAGACCCGCTCCGATCCAAGCTTCGGGAAGGATGCTTTCGAGAACGACCAGAAGAAAGGCGAGCAACAAAATCAATGCGTACCGATTTTCATGGACGGTGATGCGCCGCGCTTTTCGCTCCGATGCCTGAAGCTTGGCCAACTCGGCGCGAATCTGGCTCATGCCTACCGTTCCCTCCTGCGCTCGCACGTATCGGCCCCCGGTGATGGAGGCGATCTTTTCTAGCATGGCCTCGTTTTGCGGGGTCAGCGACGTCATCACCAGGTGACCGTTTGCGTCTTTCATGTGCCCGGTGAGGGTGCCGTCAGCCGCATAGGTCGGGATGGGCTCGCCCGTGCCCGAGCCGATGCCCACGGCGTAGACCTCGATGCCGGCTGCCGCGAGCTCCTCGGCGGCAGCGATCGGATCGCCTTCGTGATCTTCGCCGTCTGTCATCAAGATGACGACCTTCGATCGCGGATCGGGCTCGGATTCATCGCCACCGCGCGGATGAGAGCTTTCGATGAGCCTTTTGGCGGCGATCAGTGCTTTGCCAATGGCCGTCCCGCCGACCGGCATGTCCATCGGACCGAGGTCTCGCAAGAACAGGCGTACCGCCGAATAGTCGACTGTCATCGGAAAAGCCATGGCATCTCCGGCAAACGCCACCAATCCCACTCGATCTCCGTCGAGCTCGCCTAAAAGCCGTTCGATCTCCGCTTTCGCGCGCTTGATTCGGCTGGGATGAACGTCTTGGGCCAGCATACTCTTCGAAAAGTCGAGCGCGATGACGATGTCGATACCGCGCTTGCGCAACACGCGCGTGCGACTTCCGTATTGAGGCCCAGCAAAGGCGATGATCAGGAGCGCCATGCCGAGCATCAGCAAGGCGGCTCGAACCGCTCGCCACCACTGCGCTCCTCCGGAGATCAGAGGATCGACGGTCGCGCTGCGGCCGAACATCTGAGTTGCTCTATGGCGTCTGGCAGCGTTCCACCAGAGGGCAGCCGCCGCCGCCGGAACCAGCGCCAAGAGCCACAAAGCCTGAGGGTGAGCCCAAGTCACGGCCACCTCCTCAACCACAGCAAGATGACGAGCTCGGCCAGCATCAGAACGAGCGCGGGACCGACGAATGCGGGATACAATTCCGTGTAAATTCGGCCTGCGTCCTCGATTTCGGTTTTTTCCAGCCTGTCGAGAATCTGATGAAAGCTTTGCTCGAGCGCTTCGCGATCACTCACCAAGAAAAACTCGCCTCCGGTCTTCTTGGCCATCTCGTCGAGAAGCTCCGGATTGACTGGGTAGCTCGCGGTACCAAAGAGGGCGTGCCCGAAAAGACCCGTTCCCTGCTGAACTGGAGCGGTATCTGAAACGCCCATCAAGATGGGGAAGATCTTCACGCCCATGGCATGGGCCAGGTCGGCCGCCTGAGACGGAGATACGTTGCCAGCGTTCGATTCTCCGTCCGTAAGCAAGATGATCACCTTGCTCTTGGCGCGCGATCTTTTGAGACGATTGAGGCTGACGCCTATTGCATTGCCGATCGCAGTTCCCCGACCGTCGATCTGGTCGAGCTGCAACCCCCTCAGGGCCGTGCGCAGTGCTTCGCGATCCGTGGTGAGCGGCAGCAACGTGTAGGCATCACGGCCGAAAACGACCGCTCCGATTCGGTCGTTCGGCCGCCGGTCGATGAAGTCTCTCACCACGGCCTTGGTGGCGCGAAAGCGAGTCGGTCGGATGTCGGCCGCCTCCATGGAGCGCGACATGTCGAGGGCAAGCATGATCTCGATCCCGCTCACCTCAGCCGTATCCCTCGCGTGAATGCTTTGAGGCCCTGCGAGACCCACCACGACGAGTGCAAGCGCGGCGCCACGCAACGCACTCGGTAGGTCCACGATGCGATTGCGCCAGCCGCTCGTGCCATTTCGAAGTGCTCCGGCACGGCTGAACAGGAGCCTCGGGCGCGATGCGCGTTGCACCCACACCCGGCTCAGCCAGACCAGCGGGACCGCCAGCAGCAGAAGGGCGGCCCAGGGACGCTCGAAACGAAGCTGCTCGTCCGTGATCAGGAGCTGATACCGGGACTCGAGATACAGCATGCTGGCGACGGCGCCCACGAACAGCGCAGCGCACAGCCACCCGACAGCCCAGGCGCGTCTTTGCCTACTGCTCATGGGCCTCCTCCCTCCGCCGGAATCGTGGCGGGGCGAGTCTTCTCGACTAGGGTCTGGGCATCGGCGATCAACGCCCGCGATGCCTCGTCGGCCAACGAGGCCCTGGCGAACTTGACCAGATCGCACTGGGCGAGGAACGACACAGCTTCCTCCGGGGTGATCGCAAGCGCCTGCGTCGCGCTGAGCTCCCTTGCGATTTCATCCGTGGTGCTTTCGAGACCGGGGAAGCCGAACCGCTGTCCTAGGTATTTGCGGACCGAATCGCTGACCGCATCGACCCACGGCTCCGTGCGGCCCTCGGCCACGTCGTTCGCGCGCCTTTCGCTCAAGGCGGCAAGCTCCGCGAGCGCGGTTTCCCAGGGCGGCGGTGCGGGCGGGGGCAACGGCTCTGGACGACGACGTCCCCGCCACCAGCGCATGGCTAGCCAGGTCAGAAAGGCGCCCAGGAGCAAGGCACCGAGAGCTCCCAGGGCAATCGCCAACCGGTAGTCGTCCTGTTCCACGGTCACCGGTGGAGTCGGCGGCTTGAGCTGCGGATCGGGCTCGTTTGCCAAAACCGACTGCACCTCGATCTGCTTCGATTCCGATTCGAGGTCGATGATCTGGCCCGCCTTGCTCGTGATGCGCACATGAATCGGACCGAGCTGATGTGTGCCCGGCTCGAAGCACAAGAGCTGCAGCTCGAAGGTAATCGTCTTGGATTTCCCGTCGGCTGCGGTTTGCCCGCTCGTGTGCTTCGCGACCACCTCGAAAGGCGCGAAGGACTGCTCCGGAACCGCGGCTTCGTCGGAAGGCTCCGCCGAAACCGTCAACGACACGTCGATCGGATCGCCCAGGGTGGTTTGCAGGGGCGCCTCGAGCCCGACCACACGGTCCTGCGCATACGCGAACGCGGGAGCGATCAACGAGCACGCGAGCCAGAACTGGAAGCAGCCTCTCACCGATAACCCGTGAGCCGCTTCTGCCGAAGTCGGAAGAGCTCCGTCAGCGGCTTGACGAAGTCACGGTCGGTGTGGACCGTGACGTGGTCGAGTTGTAGTCTGCGAAATAGATGCTCTCGGCTCGCTCGCTCGCGTTGTGCCTCGCGGGCGTACTGGGCGCGGATGTCGAGGTTCGAAGTATCGATCTCGACGAGCTCGCCGGTTTCCAGGTCCTCCACGAGGGCGAGCCCCACGTCTGGCAGCTCTTCCTCTCGAGGGTCCACGATTTGGATGGGGATCAAGTCGTGTTTGGCAGACACGACACGAAGGGCTCTTTCGTAGCCTTGTGCGATGAAGTCGCTGATCAAGAACGCGACGGTGCGACGCTTTCCAATTCCGCCCAGAAGATCCAGGGCCACGCCCAGATTCGTTCCTTCGCCCTCGGGCTTCGCATTGAGGATCTCGGTCACGACCCGCATCACGTGCGAGCGGCCCTTCTTGGGCGGCACGAAACGCTCGACTCGATCGGTGAAAAGAATCAAGCCGACCCGATCGTTGTTCTTGATGGCGCTAAACGCCAGTAGTGCCGCGACCTCCGCGACCATTTCGATCTTGGGCTTGTCCACCGAGCCAAATCGCTCGCTCGAGGACAGATCGATCAGAAGCATGACGGTCATCTCGCGCTCTTCGGTGAAGATCTTCACGTAGGTGTCGTTCATGCGGGCGCTGACGTTCCAGTCGATGAAGCGCACGTCGTCACCCGGTTGGTATTGACGCACCTCGCTGAACGCCATTCCCCGACCTTTGAAAACGGAGTGGTAGCTTCCTGCGAGTTGATCGTTTGCCAGCCTCGAGGTGAAGATCTCAATCTTCTTGAGTTTCTTGACGAGCTCGCGAGAGATCACGCTGGCCCCCGGGTCACGGAACTTCCACGGTCTCGAAAATTCGGCGCACGATTTGATCGCTCGTGATTTCCTCGGCCTCTGCTTCGTAGGAACGAATGATCCGGTGACGGAGCACGTCGGGTCCAATGGCCTTGATGTCTTCGGGGGTCACGTATCCCCGATGGCGCATGAACGCGTGTGCTCGAGCCGCCATGTTGAGGGCGATCGATGCGCGCGGGGAGGCGCCGTGGGCAATCATGTCCGTCAGATCGCCCAGGCCGAAGCGTACAGGGTGGCGGGTCGCGCTGACGATCTGGACGATGTAGTCCTTGATTTTCGCATCGATGTAGACGTGTCCGACGGTCTTGCGAGCGTCCAAGAGCCTTGTCGTGGTCGTGACCTGTTGGACGTCCATCCCCGTGCCCGCGTTCTTGCCGAGGAGCAGATAGTCCGAAATCTGGTCCATGATCTTTCGCTCTTCGTCCTGGCTCGGATAGTCGACCTTCACGTGCATCATGAAGCGGTCTACCTGCGCTTCCGCCAGCGGATAGGTCCCTTCTTGCTCGATGGGGTTCTGCGTCGCCATCACCATGAAGGGCTGATCGAGGCGATGGGTGGTATCCCCGATGGTGACCTGCAGCTCCTGCATGGCTTCGAGCAGCGCGCTTTGCACTTTGGCCGGGGCACGGTTGATCTCGTCGGCCAGGACGAGGTTGGCAAAGATCGGTCCCTTCTTCGCCGTGAACTCACCCCTTTGCTGGTTGTAGATCACCGTTCCGATCACGTCTGCGGGCAGCAGGTCCGGGGTGAACTGGATTCGCTGAAATTTAGCCGCGATCGTTTTGCAGATCGTGTTGACGGTCAGGGTTTTCGCCAGACCCGGCACACCTTCTAGCAGGATGTGCCCGCCCGTGAGCAGTCCGATGAAGATCCGCTCGATCATGACATCTTGACCGACCACGACCTTGTGCACTTCGTGAAGAATGGGATCGATGAATGCGCTTTCGCGCTGGACCATTTCATTGATGGCTGGGACGTCGTTCGACATGGAATTTCCTCGGGCGCTCGGGCTAGCATGAGCGCCTACCCCGCAGCAACAGCCAGCCCCAGCGGATTATTCAGCGCCAACCACAGAGCCAGGGCCAAAGTCAGCAATAGTTCCATAGCAAGCGCCGTTCGTCGGATTCCTCAGACCCCGAGCCCCGCACCTCCAAACGCTTGACATCCCCCGAGGGGCACCGAAGCTTGCGGCTCATGGCCGACTCCGTCTCCCAAGAGCTCTTCGCGCGCGCCTCCAAGGTGATTCCTGGTGGTGTGAATTCTCCGGTCCGCGCATTTCGCGCCGTGGGCGGCGAGCCGATATTCATTCGCGAGGCGCACGGACCATGGCTCGTGGGTGCCGACGGCACCGAATACATCGACTACGTCGGATCGTGGGGGCCGATGATCCTCGGGCACGCGCACCCCGAGGTCGTGCAAGCGATCCGGCAAGCGGCCGGCAAAGGCACCAGCTACGGCGCCCCGACCGAATCCGAGATCGTCATCGCGGAGCGAATTCGGGACGCCGTGCCATCCATGGAAATGTCGCGCCTGGTCTCGAGCGGCACCGAGGCCACCATGGCGGCGTTGCGCGTCGCGCGCGGGTACACCGGTCGCGACCTCGTGGTGAAGTGCATTGGCGGCTATCACGGCGGAGCGGACTATCTGCTCGTCAAAGGTGGAAGCGGCTTGGCCACGCTGGGAAAGCCCGATAGCGCAGGTGTGCCTGCCGCGATCGCGCAGACCACACTGCTGGTCCCCTACAACGACGGCTATGCGCTCGAGAAGGTCTTCCAAGAGCGGGGAAGCGAGATCGCTGCGGTCATCTTCGAGCCGGTCGCTGGCAACATGGGCTGCATTCCCCCCGATCCGGTGTGGCTCGACACATTGCGCGAGCAAACTCGAGAGCACGGGGCGCTTCTAGTTTGCGACGAGGTGATGACGGGTTTTCGGGTGGCATGGGGAGGCGCCCAGGCGCTCTACGACATCCGTCCCGATCTGACCTGCCTCGGCAAGATCATCGGGGGAGGGTTGCCGGTCGGCGCCTATGGCGGGCGGCGCGAAATCATGGAGAAAGTCGCCCCCGTGGGGCCGGTGTATCAAGCGGGGACCCTCAGTGGAAACCCGGTTGCGGTCGCCGCCGGCCTCGCCACGATCGAGCATCTGCTTCGTCCCGGGGTGTACGAGGACCTCGAGCAAAAGGGTGATGCCGTGCAGGGGCTCCTCGAGCGACATGCGAGCGCCGCAGGCGTACCGATTACCGTGCAAAGAGTTGGCTCGATGCTCACCGCCTTCTTTCGCGCCAAGCCCGTCCGAAACTGGGACGAGGCCGCCGATGCCGACCGCGAGGCCTTCGGCCGCTGGCATGCCGCACTGTTGGAAAACGGGGTCTACTGGCCCTGCAGTCAGTTCGAGGCCGCCTTCATTTCCCTGGCCCACGACGCCGATGTCCTGGAGCGGAGCGGCCGGGCGTTCCAGGCGGCCTTCAGCGCGCTCTGAACCTCCGGGAAACGAACGATTTTCGCCTAGAAATTTGGTCCTGGACCAACCTTGACCCCACATACCTCCGTGCTATACGCCGCGCGCTCTTCGGGGCGCTGATCCTTGGAACTTGGGAACGATGTGCTGGCCATGCTCCTCAACCGAGAACAACGGGAGCAGCTCAAGCAATTGGGTAGCTTGTCGACGATCGGGCTCGAGCTCGGCCTTTCGATCGCGTTTGGCTATCTCGGGGGCCAGTGGCTGGACGGTAAGCTCGGCACGGAGCCTTGGCTCAAATGGATCGGCCTCGGTTTTGGGCTTGCCGCGGGCGCTCAGAGCCTCTACAGGGGCGTCCGCCGCGCGCAGCGCATGATGGAAGAACAAGAAGACGAATCCTCGTGATCGACTCACTGAAAACCCGAACTCCTCGATACGTCGCAGTTGCGGCGTTGGCGCTCACTGCGCTGGCATTCGTGCTCGGGGGGCCGATCGTCGGAATCGGTGCGGCCGTGGGAGGCCTCGTCGCCGCGATCGACGCGTGGGCCATCACTTGGCTCGCCAGCCGGATCGTCGCTGGGGCCGGTTTCGTCGGTCAGGGGTTCGCGGCCGCGCTCCTGGGGGCCAAGCTCGTGATTCTCTTGGCCGTGTGCTGGTCGCTGCTGGCTCGCTGGGGCGTGGACCCGCTGGGCTTTTCCGTAGGCCTCGGAGCGCTCGTGCTGGGGATGCTCTACGCGGGAGCCGAGCTTGCCGCGCAGGAAGCGCAATCGGCGCGTGAAGCTCGGACAGGGGAGGGATGAAGCATGCCACACGGCGAATCATGGTTCAGCTTCCTGCCGTTTTACGACTCATTCCAGCATTGGATTTCGAGCACTTTCGGCCCGAGCTACATGGAGCACACCTCGCACCTCGGGGTGCAGCACGTGATCGCCTACGCGGTGGTGGTGTTGTTCCTCATCTTCGTGGGCATCTACGTCAATCGGCGGCTCAAGAATACCGAAGAAAACATTCTGCCGGACGGTAAGGTCACCTTCTATGGTTTCATCGAAACCATCGTGGGTGCGACCTACAGCATGTCGGCCGACCTCATGGGACCCAAACCGGCGAAGTATTTCTTGCCGCTCATCGGCACGTGTGCCCTCGTGATCTTCTTTTCGAACGCCATGGGTCTCGTTCCGGGGCTTTTGCCGCCGACGGACAATCTCAACACGACGTTCGCCATGGCCATGGTGATCTTCGTCGCCACTCACGTGTACGGCGTGAAAGAGCACGGATTCGTCAAGTACTTCTCGCACTTCTTCGGTCCCAAGGTGCCGTGGTGGATCGCCTGGTTCATCAATCCGCTCATGTTCGTCATCGAGGTGATCAGCCACATCGTTCGACCGGTTACGCTTGCGATTCGTCTCATGGCCAACATGACCGCCGATCATCTCGTGCTCGGCATCTTCGTAGGGCTCTTCGCGGCCATGGGGCTCGTGCTGTTGCCCGTGCCCGTCGTCTTTTACGTGATGGGTTGCCTGGTCATCACGGTCCAGACTCTGGTCTTTTGCTTGCTCTCGGTGATCTACATCGCTCTGGCGATTCAACACGAAGAAGAACACTAAGTTTCCCTCTCGGAAGAGAGGCTTGAGGAGGCTCCTGAAAATGAAGAAATTGGCTCTTCGACTTGTCAGCTTTGCTGCACCACTCGCTCTCACCGCGACCGCATTCGCACAGGAAGCCGCGGAAGCCGAGGGTCAGGCCACCGCGATTGCGGGCCGCGCGCTTGCCGCGGGCTTGGGAATCGGGATCGCAGCGTTCGGCTGCGGTATGGGTCAGGGTCGCGCCGCGGCCGCGGCCCTGGAAGGTATTGCTCGAAACCCGAATGCTTCGGGCAAGATCCTGGTCCCGCTGATTCTGGGCCTCGCGCTCATCGAGTCGCTCTGCATTTACGCGCTGGTCATCGCATTCCAGGTGCAGCCGTAAGCCAGGGTGAGGTCGGGGCGTGCCCATCGATGGGTCGCCCTGGCAAAACCCGGCTCGGCGCCCCATAATGGCGGCCATGGCTAGCGATCAACCGGAGACCCCTGCGGATCGACCGGCGCCGAAGCGGGTGCCCGGCGCGGTCAAGGTGGGGTTGGTGTTCGTCGTCCTCGTCGGAACGGCCGTCTGGTTGCTCACCGGCAGCGACAATCCGTTCGTCTACTCGAAGCTCGTGCACGAGGTGATGAGTGAGCCGACGGCGTTCGAGGGCCGTCCGTTGCGAGTCGAGGGTGAGCTTCGCAAGGGCTCGATCCAGTTTCGAGAGGACCCCTGCGAGTGGCGTTTCGTCCTTCAAAAAGAGGGTAAAGAAATGCCCGTGCGCTTTCCGCAGTGCGTGGTGCCCGATACGTTCCGCGATGGCATGGGGATCCAGGTCACCGTGCAGGGCGAGCTCGGCGGTGACGGCGTGTTCCTCGCCAACCAGGTGATTCCACGCTGTCCTTCGAAGTACGAGATGCAACAGCGTTTGGAAGCCGGCGAGAAGATGCCCTACGATCCCAACGCTACGTTGCCCGGGCAAAGCTGAAGAAACCGCGTCTCGTGTCGAGACGCGATTCCCAGCCTTGCTCGTCGGTCCGTGCTCAGAGCTTGTCGATCTGCTCGACGCGCTTGTCGTGACGCGCCTTCTCGCGCTCCTCGGCCGCTTTGATGTTCCTGAGTTGCTTTTCGTGGAGCTCGATCACGCGCTGCCGTCGCGCTTCGATTTGCTTCATCTCGGTTTCGTGGCGTTTCTGCTCTTGGTCGAGCAGTCGTTCCTTCCGCGCGGCTTTGGCTGCTTCCGCTCTTGCTTTCTGCTCCGCTTTGGCGGCGTCGGCCTTGGCCTTCTTGGCATCCGCCTTGGCCTTCTGCGACTCGGCCTCGACTCGTTGCGCCTGCTTGCGCGCTTCTACATCGGACTTGCCCTTGTCCTTCACCTCTTTGGCCTTGTCGTCGGCCTTCTCCGCTTTTGCTCCCGCCTTCTTGGCCTTGTCTTCGGCCTTCTCGGCTTTGTCCTCGGCTTCGCTTGCCTTTTCTTTGGCCTTTTGGGCCTCTTTGTTGGCGGCTCGCTCAGCTTGCGAGGTGCTCTGTGCGTTTGCCATGGCCGGCTTCAATGCCAACGGGCCCAGGACGAGCCCGAGCACGATCAGTGCCGTCGTGATGATTTTCATTGCTTGCATTCCTCCCTTTCGGTTCGAGGCTGCGCCCCCAAGAATCTTTGCAGCCTAGGGCGGAAACGCCTTGCGACCAAACCGGCGCGGAGAATCTTGACCCCGCCGACTAAACAACCGTACAGTGCTGCGCATGAGCGCAGTGGGGGGGCAATCAAAGGAGCTGCGGACGCCTCTGAAGCGGCCCGACAAGCCATGGGAGGGGCCGCGCGGAGTGGCCGCGGTGCTCGAGCAATGGCACTCGCAGAGCATCTGGCGAAACGTGTCTTGGAGTCACCGCGTGGAGCCTCACGAGCCGAGGATGACAGCGCTCCCCGAGGCTTCCGCCGAAGGGGTTCGCACCGCGCTGGCTCGTCGGGGTATCCAAGAGCTGTACAGTCATCAAGCTCTAGCTTTCGAGCTGGCAACGAGAGGCAAGCACGTGGTGGTGGCCACGCCTACCGCGTCGGGAAAGAGCCTTTGTTACAACCTGCCGATTCTGCAGGCCCTTTGCTCCGATCCCGGCGCAACCGCCCTCTGTCTGTTCCCCACCAAGGCATTGTCCCGGGATCAGGAGGAGTCGTTGCGAAGCCTGATGCGGGATGCCGACCTGAGCGCTGCCGCGATCACCTATGACGGGGATACGCCGGCGGATGCGCGCAGGGCTGGGCGGCAACGCGCGCGGGTGCTCCTCACCAATCCGGACATGTTGCACGCCGGAATCATGCCGCACCACGCCAACTGGGCGCGGCTCTTTGCGAGCCTCAAATACATCGTGATCGACGAGCTGCATACTTATCGCGGCGTGTTTGGCTCGCACTTGGCCAACGTGATGAGGCGGCTGGTCCGCATTGCTCGCTTTCACGGCTCGTCACCGACGTTCCTGTTTGCGTCCGCCACCATCGGCAACCCACGCCAGCATGCCACCGCGATTTGCGGGCAGCCGGTCGAGCTAATCGAGCAGAGCGGCGCCCCGAGCGGGCCGCGACAGGTTCTCGTCTACAATCCTCCCGTCGTGAACGCCGAGCTCGGGATTCGGCAAAGCTACATCAAGACGGCGGTGCGTCTCACCCAGGACTTGGTTCGCGCGGAAGTGCCCACTTTGGTCTTTGGTAATTCCCGCAACGGCGTGGAGGTCATGCTCAAGTATCTGCGCGATCGATTGTCCCGGGATGGGATCGAGCCCTCGGCGATTCATGCTTACCGTGGTGGCTATCTTCCGGAGACCCGCCGCCGCATCGAGGGCGCGTTGCGGGCCGGAGAGATCCGCTGTGTCGTGGCAACCAATGCATTGGAGCTCGGCATCGACATTGGCGCGCTCGATGCGGTGGTGTGTGCGGGGTACCCGGGAACCATGGCCGGCCTCTGGCAGCGTTTTGGCCGAGCCGGCAGGCGTCGCGAGCTCTCGCTGGCGGTGATGGTTTCTTCCAGCAATCCGGTCGATCAGTACATGGCTCGCCACCCGCGTCAGCTCGTTTCGGCGCCGATCGAGCACGCGCGCATCGATCCGGACAACATCGAGATTTTGATTCAGCACCTCAAGTGCGCCGCTTTCGAGCTCCCTTTCGAGCCGGATGACGGCTACGGGGACGTTCCCGACGACGCATTGGGCGAGGCGCTGGACTATCTCGCCGAGCACGGTGTTTTGCATCCGGCTCGAACGGCCTCGGGCTCCATCTATCACTGGGCAGCAAACAGTTATCCCGCCAACGAGGTTTCGCTCAGGAGCGCGAGCTGGGACAACTTCGTCATCATCGATCTCGATGGGAATCGCACCATCGCCGAGATGGATTGGCGGAGCACGCACACGATGTTGCACGAGCAAGCGATCTACCAGCACGAGGGTGCGCAATATCAGGTGGAACGCCTCGACTTCGAAAACCACAAAGCCTTCGTGCGCCGGGTGAAGCCCGATTACTACACGACCGCGATGACCCACAGCAAGGTCACGGTGCTGGAGCAGGATTTGGGCGCGCCGATCGACACCGACGTTGCACTCGATGCGGGTTTCGGGGACGTGAGCGTCGTGGAGAAGGTAGTCGGCTACAAGAAGATCAAGTTCCACACGCACGAGAACGTCGGCTATGGTGAAGTTCATCTGCCCGAAATGCAAAAGCACACCACGGCTTTCTGGCTGACTTTTCCCGAAGATTTCGTGAGGGCTCAGGCCGAGCCGCGAGCCGTGGTCGTCGATGCATTGCGGGGGCTTTCGAAAGCCATGCACGTGGTCGCTTCGGTCGGGCTGATGATCGATCCACGCGATCTCGGGCGCGCCCTCGGAAGTCGCGAGGAAGACGAAGCCCTGCCGGGCAAGGGACATGGGCCGGGCTTCGATCCCACGATCTTCTTGTACGACTCGGTCGCGGGAGGGATTGGCTTGGCGTCGCGCCTCTACGAGGAAAGGAACCAGTTGCTCCGGCGCGCACGACACTTGATCGAGAGCTGCGCTTGCGACGAAGGCTGTCCCGGGTGCATTGGTCCCGATGCATCGGGCGGAGACGAACCGGAGGCGGCGCGCAAACGGTTGGTGCTCGGGTTGTTGGACGCGGTGGGCGTGAGCCCGGTGCATTGAGCTGGCCATGTCGATCAAACGGAGCCTGGCGCGACTTGCGCAAACGTCTCCCCGAGTGCTCGACGTCGCGAGCATTCGTGGCGCGCTTCCCGGTGAAGTGCTGCAGACCGAGCATGGCGAGCTTCACTTGATCGACGAATACCTCGAGCCGCACCACCATCATGGGCGGGCGCCCATCGTCAAGGCGCTCGAGGTGTCGACCGATCGACTTGCCCAACTGGCCCTCGATCCATCTCTCGAAGGCATCGACATCGAGCGCGCTCTATTTCTCGACACCGAGACCACCGGGCTTGCCGGCGGAACTGGAACGGTACCCTTCCTCATCGGGATCGGCTGGTTCGAAGACGAGTCGATGCGCATTCAACAACTCTTTCTCCCGCAACTCGGGGCAGAGGCCCCCATGCTTCACTGGCTCGCCGCGCGGATGGCTCATGCCTCCTGTTTGGTCTCTTTCAACGGAAAGACCTTCGACTGGCCCCTCCTTCGAAACCGTTTCGTGCTCAATCGGGTTCGGGCGCCGTCTTTGCCCCCGCACGTGGATCTATTGCATTGCGCGCGTCGGGTGTTGCGATCGCGCCTGCGCTCGATCCGGTTGGTGGAGCTGGAGAGAAAGGTGCTTGGAATGTACCGTGAGGACGACGTTTCTGGAGCCCTCATCCCGCAACTCTATTTCGACTATCTCGACGGGGGCGACGTCTCGCCCATCGCCAAGGTGATCGAGCACAATGCCAACGATTTGATCGCGCTGGCGGCTCTGATCGCCCAGCTGGTCAGCCACTTCGACGAGGTGCACGCCGCCGACGATCCGCGCGACCACTTGGCCTACGCACGAGTGGCTGAACGCGTGGGAGACCGGTCGCGAGCCCGATCCTTCGCGACCGCGGCCGCAGGCGGCGGGGGAAGCTCGACCTGCACGGTCGAGGCCTGGATGCTGAGCGCACGGATCGCGCGGCGGGAGGGCGATGTCGAGGGAGAGGAGCGCGCGCTCCTGAAGGCTTTGAATGCAGCCGACGACGACGTGCTTCGAGCGACGGTCGAGCTCGCGCTGGCCAAGTTTTACGAGCATCGACGCAAAGATGTGCGGCGAGCGCTCATCCACGCGGCGGGCACGGCCGCCATCGAGGGCGACGCAGCCTCACACAAACGGGTGACTCGGCTGACGCAGCGTTTGACGCGCAAGGGCTGAAGTTTTTGCGAGGCTTCCTGGGCCGCGTTGGCACGGGCTGACACAGTCGAAGCGGCCGCAACGTGGAAATTGCGCCCGTTTCCTCGGCGCGAGCTGGCACTGAAGTTGCTTGTGACAGAGATGGCGATATGTCGTGGAGAGGTGAGATGACGAGAGCTTGGACGTATTGGGCGGCCGTCGCAGCGGTCTTGGCGTTGGTTTCCGGCTGTGGCGACGGTGGCGAGGCGAAAGCCGGACCCATCGAGGGTTTCGTATGCGGCACCGACGGAAAAACCTACTCGATCGAGGAGGCCGCCCAGGGGACGCACGAGGTCGAGCATCGCGGGAGTTGCGATGAGCCCATGCAATGCGACTCGGATCGGGATTGCTTCGTCGGGGACTCGTGCAGCGGCTGGTGTGTGCCGGGCCCCAGCCATTGTCTCTGTCCCGGGCTGTTCGAGCCGGTCTGCGGCGGTGACGGCCGAAACTACATCAACGCTTGTGAAGCGGGATGTGCCGGCGTCGGCGTACAGCACGAGGGATACTGCGAAGAGCCCCCCGGCCAAGGATGCGTGCGTGCCGGCTGCAGCGCTCAACTCTGTGTGGAAGAGGGCATGGACGTGGCAAGCACTTGTGAGTGGCGACCTGTCTACGAATGCTACCAACAGGCCACCTGCGAACGACAGCAAAACGGCCAGTGCGGTTTCACGCCGACCCACGAGCTCGTGCAGTGCCTCGAGAGCTTTGGGGAGGGAATGTGTCGCGTCGATCCCAGATGGCAGAACGGCTTCGACGCCGAATGCGAGAGCCCTCAAGCACCGGGTATCGTGGGCGTGGTCCACGTGGAGCCCTTCGAGATGATGCAGCTCGGCCAACCATTCGAAGCCAGCTTCATGCTCGTCGAACCCGCGATTTTCGATGGGGCGTACCAAGGTCAGGGGCAACTGTTCTGCGAGGGCGACCGTACCCTTTTGCAAGGGTTTGCCCCCATGACGGCGCTAGGCGATCTGGAGTTCACCTGCAACATTCTTCCCGAGACCCAGCCGGGTGAATGCTACGAGGACTCCGATTGTCCACCGGGCCACTACTGCCAACCCCTGGCGCCTCAACCCGGAGATGCCGCCGACCCGAACCTTCCCCAACCCCCTCCTGCCGGAGTATGCGTGGACCTGTGCGCAGTCGTCGACTGCATGCCCGGATACGTGTGCGAGGCCGGGCAATGCATTCCCTTAGAGGACTGTCCGGCGGACACGCACATCCGAAACTTCGACGGGCAGTGCGTGCCCAAGTGCTACGGCCCGGATCAGTGCGGGGACGGACAGAATTGCAATGCAGGAGACGTTTGCCAGCCCGATCCTGCTTGCCCGGTTTGCGATGTGTGCGTCGGTTGGTGTGTCCCGCCTGCCGGTGATTGCCGGACCAATGGATGCGAGTCGGGCTGGACCTGTGATTTTTGCCAGACGCCCGATGGAGGCGCCGAATGGATCTGCCTAGCTCCCGAGGCTGGGGCTTGTCTGCCCCCGGACGAGTGCCGCCCAACCGGCTGCAATGGAGAGATCTGCGCTGATCAGGATGTGTCATCTCCTTGCGTCGCCTTGCCGGAGTTTGCCTGCTACCGGGAATTCGGCGAGTGCAAGCTTCAGCCGTGGGGATGCGGCTGGACCCCGACGCCTGAGCTCGACCAGTGTCTGGCACAGTTCGACTGCCGGACGACGGGTTGCGGTGAGGGATCGTACTGCGGCTATTGCTGGACCAGTTGGGAATGCATTCCCGACGGTGCCGTCTGTTGATACGTCGGCTTTGGCGCGCTCGCCAGCCTGACGGTCACACCATCGCCGTCAGGCTGGCGAAGCCACCTCGATCACCGTCGTCACCGAATTCGCGATGAAGCAGTGCTTGTGCGCTTTCTGATGCAGCGAGTCGAGTTGCTCCGGGCTGGGAGCCTCACCTCCCCATCTGATCGTCGGCCGTAGAACCACGCGGGTCATGGCCATTTTCCTTTCGCCGTTGCGTTCCAAGAAGCCCACTGCGTCAATCTCGTAATGGTCGACCACGAATCCATCTCGGGCGGCCAGCGCGAGGAAGGTCAGCATGTGGCAACTCGAGACGGATGCCACGAATGCTCGTTCGGGATCGACGAGCTCGGGATTGCCGAAGTACTCCGGGGCCGCTGAAGCGGGCACTTCGCTGCCGCCCTCGAACTTCCAAACATGATCGCGGCTGTAGGTCTTCGGCGTGAACTCCTCGCCGTTGCGCATCCAATGAACCGTTACCCGGTGCTCACTCATCGGTGGTCCTCCTGTCGTTCAAACACTCGATATTAATCCATTTGTGGGCGTCACCCAACCTTGGGGCAGGGCGACTTTTTGGCGACCGGCGGTCTTGCCCCGCGGGACGCGCATGGCGTTCGGGGGGAAGGGCTCGGCCGGGTCCGCGGAGCGCAACATGCGTTCTAGCTCTTGGAGCGCACCGACCCGCATCAGCTGGGAGCGAAGCTTCGCGCTGCCGCGAAAGCCTTTGGTGTACCAGCTGCTGTGTCGCCGGAACATTCGCATTGCAGAGGCTTCTCCCGCCCACGTGGCGAGTAGATGGGCGTGCTCCAGCGCGATGTCGGCCACCTCGCCGAAGCTCGGTGGGTCTTGCGGCTCCCGACCGTCGAAGACGTCCGCAAGGTCACGAAAAAGCCATGGTCGCCCGAGGCAGCCGCGTCCGATGACGACGCCGTCGCATCCGGTCGCACGCATCATGCGCAGCGCGTCGTGCGCCTCCCAAACGTCGCCGTTGCCGAGGACCGGAATCGTGCGAACGCGCTGCTTGAGATTCCCAATGGCCTCCCATCGGGCTTCGCCGTCATAGAGCTGAGCGGCCGTGCGAGCATGGAGTGCAACCGCCGCGCAGCCTTCCCCTTCCGCAATGCGTCCGGCATCTTCATAGGTGAGCAAGTTGTCGTCGATGCCCATGCGAAACTTGATGGTGACGGGAGTCGCGCCTGCGTTGCGCACCGCAGCCCGTACGATGCGTGCGAGAAGCTCTGGTTTGGCGGGGATCGCGGCGCCGCCTCCCTTGCGCGTCACCTTCGGCACCGGACAGCCGAAGTTCATGTCGACATGATCGATGAGACCTTCACCTACCAGCCATCGGACCGCTTCGCCGACGTAATGGGGATCCGTACCGTATAGCTGAAGGCTTCGGGGTGATTCGTCGGGGCCGAATTCGGCCAGCATCAGGCTTTTGGAGCGACCTTCGACCAGCGGGCGCGCCGTGACCATTTCGCTCACGTACAACCCTGCGCCAAACCGCCTGCAAATCGCACGAAACGGCCAGTTGGTGACGCCCGCCATCGGAGCAAGCACCACCGGCGGCCACACCGAGAGCGGTCCAATCCCGACGGGCGCAAATTCAGCGGGATGCGCCACCGGGACGTCACGATTGAGCTCACTCTTGTAGATACGATTCATCGAGACTCGATCACTTCGAGAGTTTCAATTGCCTGTCGAGGCTCAGCTCACCACGGCCAGGTGGCGGTGGTCGGTGGTCCGAAGCAGCTTCATCCGCCAGTCGACACCGATCAGCTCGCCCTCTTCCATGGGAAGCCAGATGTTTTCCCCTTGGATGATTTCGCTCGAGAAGATCAGGTGGTTCACGTATCCGCTTTCGGAAGGCGCCTCGCACTCAGCCGCCAGGCTGGGGCAGGTGTCGCGATCGGCGCAATGGGTTTTGTATGTGGACCAAAACAGCTCTTTGCCTCCCTCGGCCGCCACCATCGTGGTGCCATCGGTTACG
>JASFKY010000024.1:0-23749 GCA_050118395.1 Myxococcales bacterium
CTATATTCACAAAAAAAATGAACTCTGGCAAGCGACCAAAATCATTTACTTTTTCGCCGATGAATTCGTCGCCCGAGTGAGGTAAAGCGCCAGGTAGCCCCTCAACAGCGTCTTCATCTCGGCAATGATCTGATTTGCAAGACGGGGGTCGTCGACCGATAGGGCCCAGTCCTGCAGCGCATTGACCGCCTTGATGGCGGAGCGGGTGACGAGTTGGATTCGATCGGACGGAATGAGCTCTTGCACGGCGGGATGAAATGCGAGCATGGCAGCCACCCGCTCGTTCGACTCGTCGGTGATCGCGCCAAACTCCGGCGTCGGCCGAATGCTCAGCAACAGCTGCGCATAGCCCGGCTGCTCTCGATAGCCTTGCATGGTCGCATCGATCGCCCTGTCGATCGCTTGATCCCAAGGCAGCACACCGAAGTCCTCCGCGATGAGGCTGGCTGTTTTGAGATCGACTTCCGCCATCACGCGACGCGCAAGCTCGGCAAGCACCGCGAGCTTGTTTGGAAAGTACTGGTAGAGGGAGCCAATCGGCACGCCCGCTTTTTCTGCAATCGCCGCAGTGGTGATCTTGTCGACGGGTGTCTCGCCGAGAAGCGCGGCAGTGGCGTCCAAAATACGCTCCACGCGGTCGCGTGAGCGCTCCTGGCTGGGCCGTCTGCGTGGGGAGAGTTGGTCCGATTTGGTGATCACGGTGGTGGCCCAGAGAAGGTCGGGTGTTCAGTCAACGCGGCCTCCAAGGCTAGTGACTACCGTGATGATGTGCAATTTCGAGCCTAGATCCTACCCCGGGGTGCGCGCTACACTCCAAATTGTCTAGAAAACACGCCATGGCCTCGACCCCCACCACCAACGGAAGCCCTCAGGAGGCGCTCCCAGCTCCAAAGCAGGAAAATCGGAAGACCCGAAAGGCCCTCATCGATTTGAGCTCACCCGAATACTACCTCAACCGCGAGCTCACGTGGTTGGCGTTCGTGAAGAGAGTGGTCCACGAGGCGGACGACGAGCGGACCCCGTTGCTCGAGCGCGTGAAATTCCTCGCCATCACGGCAACGATCCTCGACGAATTCTTCATGAAGCGAATCGGCGGCCTCAAGCAGCAGGTCGCCGCGGGCGTCCACAAGCTCACCATCGATGGCCGCACTCCCCAACAGCAGATCCAGGAGTGCCATGAGGTCATTCGATCGATCAACGTCGAGCAGCAGCGTTTGTGGGTCGAGCTTCGCAAGCGGCTCGACGATGCGGGAATCCAGGTGGCCGTCTATACTTCGCTGAGCTCCGAGGATCAGCGCTGGCTGCGCGATCATTACCTCGACAACATCTTTCCACTCGTCACGCCACAGGCGATGGATCCCGCGCATCCGTTTCCGTTCGTCTCGAACCTGTCACTCAACCTGCTCGTCTCGCTTCACTACCCGAACGATCCGGCCCCCCTGCTAGCGCGGGTCAAGGTGCCGCTCGGTGCTGGCGTTCCGAGATTCGTCCGAGTGGGCGATTCTCTCGTCTTCGTTCCCCTCGAGGAGATCATGGCCAACAACCTGGATCTCTTGTTTCCAGGCATGGTCGTCGATCGCATCGAGCTCTTTCGAGTGACCCGAAACGCTGACGTCGAAGGGGACGAGGACAAAGCAGACGACCTGCTTGCCCTCATCGAGTCGGAGCTTCAGGAACGCAAATTCGCGCCGATCGTTCGCCTGCAGGTCGCAACGGGGATCGACTCCACACACCGGGGGAGGTTGGCTGCCGAGCTTGGTCTGGACGAGCAGGCCGACGTGTTCGAGGTGTCCGGTTTCCTCGGGCTTGCGGATCTGTTCGAGCTCGCAACGCTCGACGTTCCCGAGCTCCGTGACCCGGATCATCGGCCCGTCGACACTCCAATTCTCGTGGGTCGTAGCAACATATTTCATGCCATCCGTGATCAGGGCGCTCTCCTCGTCCACCATCCATACGAAGCATTCGGCACTTCGGTGGAGCGTTTTCTTCGGGAAGCAAGCGAGGACCCGAAAGTTCGGGCAATCAAGATGACGCTCTATCGAACCTCGTCGAAGTCTCGCGTCATTCAGCATTTGGTGAACGCTGCGCTCAACGGAAAGCAAGTGGCGGTCGTCGTAGAGCTCAAGGCGCGGTTCGATGAGGAAGCCAACATCAACTGGGCGGCCAAGCTCGAACAGGCCGGAATCCACGTGACCTATGGGGTGGTTGGCCTCAAGACCCATTGCAAGGTCATTCTCGTCGTCCGGCAGGATCACAACGGGCTGCGCCGATACGTGCACATCGGCACGGGGAACTATCATGAAGAGACGGCCAAGCTCTATTCGGACATTGGTTTGCTGACCTGCGATCCGGACATCGGCAGAGACGCGACCGAGCTCTTCAACTATTTGACTACGGGCTACAAGCCGAGCCGCAGCTACAAGAAACTGCTTCCCGCACCCAAGATCCTCAAGCCGGCGCTCTTGCGCAAGATTCGCAGAGAGGTGCGTCGGGTAACCGAGGGCCACGAGGGTCTGATTCAAATCAAGACCAATGCGCTCGAGGACGTCGACATCACCCGAGCTCTTTACGAGGCATCGGAAGCCGGTGTGCACATCGACCTCATCGTGCGCGACTCGTGCCGCCTGCGCCCTGGCGTTCCTGGCCTTTCCGAGAACATCAGGGTGATCAGCGTCGTGGGACGCTTTCTCGAGCATTCGCGGATCTACTACTTCCGCAACGGCGGGCAGGAGGAGTACTACATCGGCTCCGCCGACTGCATGACCCGCAATTTGGTCAGTCGTGTCGAAGTGCTGGCACCGGTCGAGCCTCCGTCGCTACAGCAAGAGCTCCGGACCATTCTCGATGTGTTGCTCAACGACCAGCGGAGCGCCTGGGAGATGCAGTCCGATGGGACCTACGTGCAACGAAATGGGGGCAAAGACGCCGAAGGGACCCATCAGCAGCTCATACGCTGGGTGGAGCGCAGGTTCGCGGATGCCAACCGGTTGCGTAAGCGAAGCGCGCGAGGGCCCCGCGGGCTTTCGGGAAACGAGTGAGGTGATGTGGATCGCTCGCGATCCCGCGGCGCAACGCCGATGGGTTGGCTTGACGCTCGTTGCCCTCCTCTACGCAAACACCACCTTCGCCCAGCGAACACTGATGGCGTCGCCGACCTGCGAAGAGCTGACCATCATGGACTTCCTGGCTCGGCTCGACGAAGAAGAGGGCCGCTACAAGCGAGGTCTCACCGTGGAAGAGGCACGCGACTTGTCGCAACTGAGACGAGAAGTATGCGCTCCGTACGTGGGGTACCGGGTGACACGTCAGCCCACGACGACCTGGTCCAACGGTCGTCCCATCGTGCGCGGCTATCTCGAGCTGAATCACCCCAACGGTCGCATCGCCAAGAGCCGGAGCGGGGAATGGTTCTATCCGAGCGGACGAAGGGCAAAGAGCGCTCTCGGCCAGTGGGAGTACGCCAACGGGCTGCTGGCCCGCACCCCGACGGGCCAGTGGTATACGCAAAAGGGAAAGTACGTGGAGGACCCGGAGCAGTGGAAGGCCAAGGCCTGTCGATATCTGGGCAAGCAATTGTGCCCCCTCGGAAAAGGTGATGACGACTTGCTGTCCGTCACCATGATGGGGCTCATCAACGACGTTGCTCCGCCCCCGAAGAAGGTCAAAGTCGATTCATCGTCGCCCGAATCGGAAAAACGAGAGTAGGGTGTAGGGCGACGCTCCGGTTGTGGTAGAACCCACGGCCATGATGGAATCCACCGTTCGAAGCGCTTCTTCGCGGCCCGATCGTCAAACGCTGCTCGACTTGGCCAAGTCTTCGCCGGACATCGCGGCGAAGCACGACAAGGAACGCTGGCTTGCACTCTACTCGGACGACGCGATTCTCGAAGATCCGGTCGGTACGCCGGCCTCCCAAAAAGGAAAGCGCCCGGGCCGTTTGGGTGACGAGCTTGGTCGCTTCTACGAGGCGTTCATCGCCCCGAGCGACATCGAGATCGTGAGCCGTCGTGACGTCGTGTGCGACATGCACGTCTTTCGGGCGGTCGACATCCACACCACCAACTCGAAGACCGGGCTGAAGATGACGGTACCCGCGAACCTGCTCTACGAGATCGTCTCCGACGACACCGGAAGGTTGGCCATCGGCCGAATGCAGGCGCACTGGGAGCTCAACCGGATGACCCGCATCCTGATGAGCGAGGGCTTGCTGGGGATGCGCACGATTGCCGTGATGAACTGGAGCATGCTGCGCGCCTTCGGGCCCAAGTGGCTCATGGCCTATTTCAAGTCGTCGCAGCAGGGTGTGGGCCGCAAAGGCCGAGAGCGAATCGAGCGCTTGGCCGCGGACATCGCGCAGGGCGGAAGTCGGTCCTTTCCCGACGAAGCCACGGTCGATCTGCCAGGGTCCGCGACCGCTACGTTGAGCAGCTTCGTCGAAGGATGCACGGCGTTCGAAGTGCGTGATTTGCTGGCCTCGGGCCCAACGGTGTCGGGGCTGGCGAGCCTCGAATGGGGCGGGCGTTCTCGGGACGGAGCCTTCGTCGCCGAGCTCGATACAAACGGGCTCAAGGTTCGTCGGCTTCGGTTGTTTTGGGAGGGATGACGATGGTCAAGAGGATTGCGATTTGGACTGGCGCGGCGGTGATCGTGTTGGTGCTCTATCTGTTTCTGTGGCCCGTTCCCATTTCACCGGTGTCGTGGGAGCCCAAACCCGTGCCACCGCTCACGGACGAATACGCCGTGAACCACGTTCTCGCGGGCATGGAGCTCTTCCCCACGCCGAACAGCCATGGTCCCGAGGATGTCGCCGTCGATAGCGAAGGTCGCGCCTACGTGGGCGTCGAAGAAGGTCAGATCTTGCGGTACGCACCGGATGGATCGAATCCGGAGGTCTTTGCAAATACTGGCGGAAGGCCGCTCGGGCTCGATTTCGACGCCAATGGGAACCTGATCGTGGCCGACGCGGTGGCCGGCCTGCTTTCCGTCGATCCCGGCGGAGAGGTCGAGGTTCTATGCACCGAGGCAGGTGACCATCCATTCGGCTTCACGGATGACGTCGACGTGGATTCACAGAACGTCGCATGGTTTTCGGACGCCTCCTACAAGTGGAACCACCATGAAGTGATGTACGAAGCGCTCGAGAGCGCCCCGAACGGCCGCTTGGTGAAATACGACATCAAAACGGGCGAGTGCTCAGTCGTGTTGACGGGATTGCACTTCGCAAACGGTGTGGCGGTCGCGCCGGACGACTCCTACGTGCTGGTCAATGAAACGATGCGCTACCGCACGAAGCGGGTGTACGTACGTGGTCCGCGGCAAGGCGAAGTCGAGCTCTTCATCGACAATCTGCCTGGATTTCCCGACGGCATTTCGACCGGAGAGGATGGAACGTTCTGGCTGGCTCTCTATGCGCCGCGCAACGCGCTTCTGGACGCGGCGGGCCCGAAACCCTGGCTTCGCAAGGTGATCTTTCGGATCCCCGAATCTCTCCAACCCAAGCCGAAACGTCACCCGTTCGTCTTGGGCCTCGATGCGGAGGGCAAGGTCATTCATGATCTTCAGGACGCGGGAAGCACCCGTTTTTCCAAGACGACCAGCGCGGAGCAAGCGGGAGATTGGCTCTACGTGGGAAGTCTCACGGAGCCGGCCTGGGGTCGCATTCGCGTATCATCCCTCCCTTGAAGACTGGTGTTGCTTGGGGTCGTCGGCTTGCGAAGCGGGTCCGATCCCTTGATTATCGCGTTCATTCTTGGGAGCGGATAGATGAAAGTGACTTGGATCATGGGCCTCGGGCTCGTCTTGGCGATTGCCGTTAGCGGATGCAGCGATGGGGAGGGTTCTTCGGGCTTGGGCGACGCCCAGGTCGTTGCAACCGATGATGGAACGGTGGAGGTGGTCATTGGAGAGCGGGTGTTGTTTGCACTCGCGCCGACCGGACCGATTGCGCGCAACTTCGACGAAGAACCCGTTGGGATTGGCGCCATCACGTTCGAGCGCACCAATGAAGTCGCCGACCCGTTGTTGGTGCAATCGGTCGCCACCGAAGGAGCAGGTGTCCGTGTGGAGTATGCGAGCGCATCTCGAAGCGCGACGCTCACGGCCAAGCCAGTCGGCGACGAAGCGAGCGAATTCCGCCTCGAGCTTGCGGGTCCACCGGCCGACTCGATTGCGGTGGGCATTCGTTGCGACGCGTCGGGCACCTTTCACGGCTTCGGAGAGCAGTACAACGCGACCAATCAGCGCGGAGAGGCTTTCGAGCTGATGGTCAACGAGCAGGGCAATGGCCGTGACGGGGGCCCCGGCATATCCGTCGGGAACGAGCACACGACTTACTTCCCGATGCCGTACTACATCGATGCGCGGGGATTCGGGGCGTTGTTCACCACGTCACGTCGTGTGGACGTGGACCTGTGTGCGACCGACCAAGACATCGCTTGGATCGAGGTCATCAGCGGAGCCCCGGTCCAATGGCGGGTGTTCCACGGGCCCACCGGTCTCGACGTGATTCGGCAGCTCGGCGATCTGGTGGGCCGCCCCGATCAACCTCCCTCGTGGGCGTACAACTTGTGGATGGCGGCCCAGGGAGGCCGACAGGCGGTGGAGTCCGAGCGCGACAAGCTGGAAGCAGCCGGCATTCCCACGGCGGCGTTTTGGGTTCAGGACTGGGGTGGAATTCGTCTCAACTTCGACGGGGGCTCCGGCGTCCAGTACGTGTGGAACGCCGACGAGACGCTCTATCCGAGCTTCGCGGGGATGGTCTCGGAGTTTCACGATGCAGGCTACAAATTTCTCACCTACGTGAACCCGTTCATCGTGGATCCGAGCAGTGTGGCTGCGGAGGACGACCCGGCCCGCTTCGCCGAGCGCTTCAACGACATGCAGAGCACGGGGCTCTTGTTGAGGGACCAGATAGGAGAGACCTACATCGAAGCCGCAGTCCCCAACATTCCGCAACGAGATGCCCATCCGGACTTTTCGAATCCGGCCACCTTCGAGTACGTCGTCGAGGCGCTCAAGGAGATCGTACGCGTCTACGACGTCGACGGATGGATGGCCGATTTCGGGGAGTGGGTGCCCGTCGATTCGGTGCCAGCAGATGGCAGCGATCCCATCGAGCGCCGAAATACGTTTCCCGTCGATTGGCATCACGCTTCGCGAGAAGCGCTGGAGAGCGTTCGACCCGACGGCGACTGGGTGAGCTTTGCGCGCTCCGGGTTCACCGGCGTTCAAGGATTCGCACAAATCCACTGGACGGGCGATCAAGAAACCAACTGGGGTGAGCTCGATGGCCTTCCTACGGTGGTCCCGGCACTGCTGAACCTCGGCTTGGCGGGACAGCCGTTCGTGACCCATGACATCGCAGGATTCGCTCGGGGTGACGGACCGAGCACCAAGGAGTTGTTTCAGCGATGGACCGAGCTCGGCGCTTTCACCCCGATCATGCGCACCCATGACGGAGCGGACAAATTGAACAACTGGAGATGGAACACCGACCAGGAGACGACGGCTCATTTCCGCAAGTTCGCGTTCGTTCACTGCGCGTTGATGAACGACTTCATGACGTTGGCTTCGGAAGCCGAGAATACCGGCGCTCCGATCCTCCGGCATCTCATGCTGGTGTTTCCAGATGACCGAGACACTTGGAACATCAGCGACCAGTTCATGATTGGTGACGCGCTGCTGGTGGCGCCCGTCGTGGAAGAAGGCGCTGCGTCACGGTCCGTCTATTTCCCCGAAGGCACCTGGTATGACGTGTGGACTGGCGAGTCGATCGAGGGCGGCCAGCGGTTGATGGTGGATGCCCCCATTGGCAGTCCCCCGGTCTTTTCGCGTGGCCGAGATCGAGACGATCTGCGTAACGCACAAGCGAATCTGACTGTCGAAGATTGTCGCTAGATCGCCTTCAGCAGTAGGCTCGGGCAGTGGCGACGACACGGGCAGCAAAGCTCTGGGAGCGCCTTCACCCCGCCTGGGTAGGCCTCGTTGGGCTGGCGCTTTACGGGCGCACCGCCACCTATGGATTCGTGCTTCGGGACGACCCATGGTTGATCCGCGATAACCTCCTTCTGCACCATCTGAGCGCGACGTCGGTCTGGCGTGTGCTGACGGATTTTTCGTGGGAGCAACGCTACCGGTTGGGCGCGGAATATCTGCCGGTTCGGGATCTGTCGGTGATGCTCGACTACGCGCTCTACGGCGACTGGATAGGCGGACAGCATGTGACCCAGGTGTTGCTGTACTCAGCGACTTGCGCGGTGCTTGCGTCCCTGGTTTTTGCCTTGTTCCAAAGCCGTGCGCTCGCTTGGCTGACCGGAATCCTGTTTGCGACGCATCCGGCGCACGTCGAGGTGGTCGCTTGGCTGTCGGAACGTAAAGGCGTCCTAGGAGCGCTGCTGGTTTCGGCTTCGTTGCTCGTTGCCATCGCGTACCTGCGGCGCGGCGGACTGCTCCGTGCATTCACGGCCTGCTGCCTGTTCCTATTGGCGGTGGCCGCCAAGGCGTTGACCATCGCCGGTTTTGGAGCGCTCGTCTTGATCGTGCTGTGGCTCGATTTCCCGCTCGAGCGGCGACGGCAAATGCTTCTCGTCGTGGGGTACGGGGTATTCGGGCTCGTGGCATTCATTCCCAACGTGTGGGTCTCGCGCTCACTTGGAGTCATCGTGCCGTATCACGGCGGGGGCTTCCTCGATACGCTTTTCCTCTTCTTTCAGGCCCATGCTCAGTACCTGAAGCTCATGGCCTATGGTGGTCCTTATGCGATCGAGTATCAGGTCGGGCCGGACGAGACCGCCCTGTATCGGTGGCTCCCCGGGGCGCTAGCCGCCTTGCTCGGGCTGGCGGCAGTATCTTGGGCGCTGTTCGATCGATCGAGACGGACGGCCGCAACGTTCGGTGTCGCCTGGTGGTTCGTGTTCCTGGCTCCGGTCAGCCATCTGCTCGTGCCGGTGCAGAACTACGCAGCGGATCGATACATTTTTCTGCCGAGCCTTGGGCTCCTGCTCGCATTCGCCTCGGTCTTGATTCGACTTCCACGAGTCCTTTCGGTGGGTGCAGGCGGAGCGACGATCGCGATCGCTTGCGCTTGGACGCTTGCGCAGACATCGGTTTGGTCCGACGACGAGCGGCTCTTCGAAAATGCCGTGCGAGTGGAGCCGGCCAACGCCGAAGCCTGGAATCAACTTGCGTTCTTGGCTTCGGATCGGGGCGATCTGGAGCAGGCCTGGTCCTACACACGCCAGGGACTGGAGCATTCTCCTGGTGACTGGCGGTTGCTCCACCGACAGGGGCTGCTTCTGGCCTCCGAGGGGAAGCTCGATGCGGCCATCGCCGCGATGCAACGGGCCGCATCGGTCCCCGAGGCCCACAAAGCGTACGCGAACCTGGCGCTTCTCTATCTCAGGCGCGGCATGGGTAACGAAGCGCTTCGGGCGGCTGAAGAGGCGGTGCGGCTCCAACCAGACACACCCCACAACCAACGGGTCCTCGGGATCGTCACCTTCGAGCTAGGGCAGACCCAAAGGGCATGCCGCGCATTCGAACGCGCTTTCGCGCTCGACCCCTACGATGAGAACAACGTTCGCAATCTCGACCTATGTACGAGAGACGATGCCAAGGCGGCGCGGCCGTGAACTCTTGGAGGCCGCACGATGCGTGAGCTAGGCCTCGTGGTCGCCATCGTCGCGCTCATGTGCGTTGCCAGTGGCATGTGGCTCGCGCCGTGGGAGACCCTCTACGAAGGGGGAATTTGGGTCACGGCGGCAGGATTCGTACTCGGGGTTCCTACCGGCCTCGTCTATCACGTGTTGCTCTATCGGGCGCTCCAGCCACGAGGCCAGCTTCCTCGCGGTTGGTATTGGCGCCCGCTGCGATTCAACGCCCTACTGCAAAACGGAGAGCGCGCCAGCGTGATGGCGTGGTGCTACGCGGGAGCGTTTGGGTTCGCCGTCATTTGCGTCGGTCTGCTCATGATGGGTTCGGGAGTGTCGTTGGCCTTGATACGCGGTGTCTGAGGCCTAGCGAATCTTGCTCGGCAAAGGCGGGCTCTTGCCGGCTCGTAGCTTGCCGACCGTTCGAAGGGTCGCCTTCGAGCGGTTGAGCGTATAGAAATGAAGCCCCGGAGCACCGCCTTCGAGCAATCCTCTACACTGCTTCGCGGCGAATTCGACACCTGCCTCGAGTCCGGCCTCCTCGTCGTCGCCGGCGTTCCGCAGCGCCGCCTCCAGAGACTCGGGCACGGTGGTTCCGGGTGAAAGTGAGGCAATGCGCTGAAGATTAGCCAGGCTCAGCAGCGGCATGATGCCGGGAACGATGGGAATCTCGATGCCTTCTTTACGGACCGCCTCGACGAAGCGCCAGTATTTGTCGTTGTCGAAGAAGAGCTGTGTGATCAGAAACTCGGCCCCGGCTTCCACCTTGCGCTTCAGGTTTTGAATGTCTCGTTCGAGGCTGGGTGCTTCATGGTGTTTTTCCGGATAGCAGGCTCCTCCGATTCCCAGCGCGTATCCTGCCCGAACGAACTCGGTGAGCTCGTTTGCATAGCGGAAGCCTCCCTCCACCGGTTTCCAATGGGTGTCGCCCCGCGGGGGATCACCCCGCAACGCCAGCACGTTGTGGATGCCGTGCGCCTGCATGTGACGGAGTGTCATGTCGAGCTCGGACTTGGTGGTGCCCGTACACACCAAGTGCGCCATCGTGGGGATTCCAAACGTTTGTTGAATCTCGATGGCCAAGTCCGCAGTTCGCTCTCGCGTCGTGCCTGCCGCGCCGCAGGTGATCGACACGAATTTCGGCTTGATGGTCAGGAGCCGCTCCATTGCGCGGAACATCGACCGCTTGCCGGCAGGGTTCTTGGGCGTGAAGAACTCGAGAGACAATACCGGCCTCCCCCGAGCCGCGTACAAATCGGCGATGCGCATGGCCAAGCTCTATACGGGCAATCCGGACCGTGCGGCAAGACGCCGCGCCCAGAGGAGGAGCAGTAGAGCGGGTAGTAACCCGAGGTTTGGCAACTTGCCGACCGCAGCGTGGCACCCGGAGCTAGATCCCGGTTCCATCCCGACATTGGGATCCGTGCCAGGGTCTGTCCCGGCATCGGTCGCGCCGCCTTTTTGCAGGACCAGGTCGGCGCACTGGTAGTAAATGTCGTTTCCCGGCGTCGCATAGGGAGGCTTGTCGTACATCACCTGGATCACTTGAAGGGTGCAGTTGTCACAAGTGACGTCAGGCAGCGTGACGCTTACCGAGTAGTCGCGCCCTTCCGGCCCTTGGTCCTCGATCCCGTCCAAAAGCACTGCTCCGTTCGAGTAGAGCTCGGTCATCGTGGTCGGGTCGACGAAGTCATCGTCGCCATCCTGGTCGAAGGAGATCCGGTAGTGTGCGGGGTGATCGATGTACTCGACCCAGCGAACTTCGATCGTTTGGCCCGGCTCGAAATACGTGACATTGCGCGTGCGTTCGCCGCCGCTCATGCCGCACGGACCGGCCTTCAGGACATCCGGTCCGTACCGGGAAACGGGCTCGGTGAGATCTAGATGCGCATTGGCCGCCCGAGGCCAGAGCAACGCCAGGGCGAACAGTGAGGTGAAGAGCAGAGCCGGCATGTGCAGATCATAGCGCGGAAGGCGCACAATCGCTCTTTTGCCACGTCTTGTGCGTTCCTACCGCGACGGCGCTGCAACTCGTGGCACGATGAATGGGATGGCTTCGGCTTGATCCCGGCCCCACGGACGCAGTAAGCAAGAGGTATGTCGCGTTTCGGTGTGGTGCTGCTGCTCATCTCGTTGGCCTGTGCCTGCCAACGTTCGAAGATCAATGAATCCAAGTGGCGGGTCGAAGGCGCCGAGGCCATCGAGCCGTTCAAGAAACAGCTCAAGGAGGCGCTCGTCACAGGCTTGCAAGAGGGGCCGGTGCAGGCGATTTCAGTCTGTCGAGTGCAGGCTCCGCAGCTCGCCGAGAAATCGAGCTCGCCCTCCGTGCAGGTCGGTCGCAGTAGCAACAAGCTGCGCAACCCGGACAACGCACCCAAGCCGTGGATGAAGCCCTTTCTCGATCGATACGAAAACCATCCCGATCAGCGTGAGCCCGCAGCAGTCCTCGTCGACGAGCACACGGTGGGCTACGTCGAGCCGATCTTCGTCCAGCCATTGTGCGTGACCTGCCACGGCGCCCATATCGCGCCAGACGTGAAGGCCAAGCTCGAAGAGCTCTACCCCCAGGACCAGGCGACCGGTTATGCGCCGGGCGACTTCCGGGGAATTTTCTGGGCTGAGCTCAAGCGCGACTAGAGCCGACGCAGGTGTCGCTCATCCCCAGGCCGCGACGCTTTCGGGTTCGATGTAATAGAGAACCCGGACTTCGCCGGGCTGCCCGTAGGGATATTCATCGACGCCAAGGTATTTTTTGGCCATGCGATTGATGTGGTCGTCGGCTCCTTCGTTCGTGATCTTGGAGACGCGGCCTCGAATCATCAAACAGCGATAGGGGTTGTCCGGGTCGGTGATGGAGACGGCGACTCTCGGATCCCGTCGGATGTTTTGGTCCTTGACGCGGCCCTCCGCGGAGTTGATCAACAGATGAGGCCCATCGGCATCTATCCAGACGGGGCTCGACTGCGGGCTGCCATCGGGCATCAGCGTCGAAAAATGCGCGAACGAGGGTTTTTGGAGGATGTCAGCGTACGACTTCGGTATTTCCTTCATTAAGCAACTCCTTGGCTTCCCAGCCGAATCTTGCCGGGCTCGCCATTGACTTCGACGATGGGAACCGAAGGAGCGTAGCACACGCAATCACTCCAGCGGAACGACGATGGTTGAGGTTTCGGGTCCGCGTTGTTGGTAGAGCCCACTGTCGGTCACCACGACCACTTCGACCGAGCGCTCGGGTCGGACGCGCTGGCCTTCCTCCGCTTCGATCCGAACCTCGACCGTTTGCCCCACGCGTTCGGCCGCATAGGTCGTGAGCAAGTAATCACCCTCTTGGTAGCCGTAGCCATCACCTGCGTCTTCGTATAGGAAGCCGCGGGCACGGCCCTCGGCGTCGAGCGACACCATGAGGGTGAGCGGTTCGAGCAGTGCCTGTGCAGTGCTCGGGACGATCCGGCCCAGAGGAACGATGGCGCCCCCTCGGATCTTGAGCACCGGAAGCTCGGGTGTCTGCGCCGTATCCTCTCCTACCAGGGTGATCTCTCGCCAGATTCCCGACGGGGTCGCAAAGGCGTGCAGATCGCCCGCGGTGAGTCGAGGCAGCACCAAGATGTCGGTCCCGAGCAAGAACGCGTGGTCCTCGCCTCGCAGGGCCGGATCGGCAGGGTCGGCAAAAAACACGGGGCGCCAGACCGGCAAGCCGTCGACCGATGCCTCGCGAAACAGGGTGTAGAGGTAAGGCAGTAGCCGGTAGCGTCGCTCGATGGCCGTACGTGCGATCGCTTCGACCTCCGGACCGAACGACCAGGGTTCCTGATCAGGTGAAAACTGCATGGTATGGGTTCTGCTGAAAGGAAAGAACGCACCGACCCCGATCCAATGCGCGTAGAGCTCCGGAGTGGGAGCCCTCCAAAAACCACCGATGTCCGGTCCCGCAAATGGCTGCCCCGAGAGGCCCATGTTGAGGGTCATGGTCACCGACCAGTACAGATGATCCCATGTCGCGGAGTTGTCGCCGGTCCACATGGCTGCGTAACGGTGCCCGCCGAGGTAGTTGGAGCGCGAAAGCAAGAAAGGGCGCCGGTCCGGCCTTGCTGCCTTCATCCCTTCGTGGGTGGCTTTCGACATCAGCACTCCGTATGCGTTGTGGTAGCGAGCGTGAGTATCTGGCGGCAGATCGCCACCCCCAACGTGCACGAGCTCCTCGGGGAACGAGCCGTTGGGCGGCGCGATGATCGAGGGCTCGTTCAGGTCGATCCAGATTCCGTCCACGCCTTGGTCGAGGAAGCCGGGGAGGTAGCTTTGCCACCACTGCCGAGTCTCGGGGCTCGTGTAGTCGGGCCAGACGGAATCGCCAGGCCAACTCGTCGCCACGAATGGCGTTCCGTCGGGTCGTTGAATGAAATGATCTCCAGCGAGCCCCTCGTCATACACGAAATAGCCCGGCTCCACTTTGACTCCCGGGTCGAGGATCCAAACGGATTTGAAACCGTGGTCGTGCAAGTAGCGATTGAGCCCGCCCGGGTCGGGAAAGCGGCTTTCATCAAACGTGAAGATCCGAAACCCATCCATGTAATCGATGTCGATCCAGAGCACGTCGCATGGAATCGATCGGGAGCGGAACTCATCGGCAATTTCGATCACTCGGCTATCGGGAACGTAGGACCAGCGCGACTGTTGATAACCGAGCGCCCACAACGGCGGCAGCTCCATGGTGCCGGTGAGCTCGCTCAGCTTGACGAGTACGCGCTGCGGTGATTCCGCTTCGATGACGATCACGGAAAAGGGCGCCGACGCCGAAAAGCGGATGCCATCGCGCAGATCCATTTGGGTTCGATAGGTGGTATCGGCAAGCACCCCGAACGCCGATCCGTCCGCTCGCACCGCCAGGACCCAGGGGTGCGCCTGATAGAGATTCGTCAGCTGGTCGTCGTACTCGAGATTGAACGAACCCGGCGGCGGGTCCTCGCGATAAGGCTGCTCCGTCCATGCCTCCGTCACCTTTCCATTTCGAAGCAACGGACCCGCGATTTCGCCCGTTCCATAGAGGCTCGTGCCGCTCTCGATGGCGATCGAGGCTCCGAATGCTTGCCCGTCATTTTCAAAGGCCGGCGTGTCCAGCCAGTTCGGTGGGACGCCGCGCCGAACGAGCCTGGGTTCAACCAGCGCCATGGAGGCGGGTAAGGCTTCACACGAGACATCCGCCGGGCTGAATCGCGCGATGCCGTCGTCGATGAGGCCCTGCGCCTGAGGGCAGGTGTCCGAGCTTTCGCTACATGCGGATAGGACGATGAGGGCGAGGGCGTGTAGCGCGGTCTGGGGTCGGCTTGGGCGCATGGATCTCTCGCTAGGGCGTCACGATGTGAAAGGTACCCTTGGGCTTGTCGAACATTCGGAAGAAAGCAAGCAAGTCGAGGCGGCTGCCCTCGACGTGCAAGTCGTCTGAAAACAGCGTGTCCTTCAGACCGGCAGATCCGACGGCCATTCTCAGATAGAGATCATGGGTGACTTCGAGGGACGCGTTGGCGTCTGGGTCGCGATCGCCTTCGTGGTAATGCAAGACCGAGTTGGCGAGCTCCAACACGTAGTTCTTGCCGAGATCGCTGAAGGTCAAGTTGATGACCATCCGCTTGCCATCTGCCTTGGTGGCGTCCAATCGCACCGCCATGGCGTCCAAGAACCGTTCCAAGGGCGTGTGCTCGATCATCTTCATCGCGGAGGCCAGGTCGATCCCCTCCTCGGGGCCCCCGTGACGTAGCTCGAAGGCTGCGGTCAAGTACTCGTCGCGCCAGGGCCCCGATTCGGCCTGATAGCCGAGCTGATCGTAGGCTTTGGCCAAAAGCTCCTTGGCTTCCTCGTTGTCTGGGTCGGCAAACACGAGATGATTCACCAACTCGGCGACCCAGCGATAGTCACCGCTTTCGTATGCAGCTCTGGCTTTGTCGAGCACGTTGGCTGCGCCTCCGGCCAACTCGACGTAGCGAGCGCCCGCATCCGTGGGGGGCAGAGGATCGAGATTGGCGGGGTTGCCGTCGTACCAGCCGAAGTACCTCTGATAGACGGCCTTGGCGTTGTGTTTGAGCGTGCCGTAGTAGCCTCGATTGTAAAAAGGAAGCCGTAACGAGTCGGGGAGCTCGAGCTGCTCGGCGATTTCTTTCGGCGTGTAGCCTTGGAGTGCGAGGCGGAGCGTCTGATCATGAATGTACTTGTAGAGGTCACGCTGCTTTTCGAAGAAACCCATGATGCGTGCGTTGCCCCAGATGGGCCAGTGATGGCTGCCGAAATAGACCTCGGCATCACCGAACATCTCCATGATTTGGTCGATGTACCCGCTCCATTTCACGGCATCACGAACCTTCGCGCCTCGGAGTGTGTAGAGGTTGTGCATGTTGTGCGAGAGTACTTCGGCTCCGCAAAATGTCTTTCGGTCCGGGAGGTAGAACGTCAGCTCGGTCGGGGCCTCTGATTCGGGCGCATACTGGAAAACGAATTGCACGCCGTCGATCGACATCTCGGTCGGCGTCGAGGATACGGTAATCGTCGGCTGATGGATGCTGAACGTGCCGACCGCGGGTGCCTTCCCCAGACCCGAGCCGACATGCCCGCGTTCGTTGCGAGGCAGCCGCGAGCCATACATGAACATCGATCGGCGGCTCATGGTCACGCCGGCCACGATGTTCTCGCTCGTCGCTTCCGCGATGAAGTTCTCCGGCGCGATGATCGGAACTCGGCGTCGTGCCGCCTCTTCTTCCGACAAAATGCCCAGCGCACCGCCAAAATGGTCGATGTGGCTGTGGGTGAAAATGATGGCGGAGACTGGTTTGTTGCCCAAGTGTTGGCGCGCAAAGGCAAGGGCGGCGCGGGCCGTTTCCTCGCAGGTGAGGGGATCGACGACGATCCAACCCGTCTCTCCTTCGATGAGCGACATGTTGGCGAGGTCGAAACCACGAACCTGGTACACGCCTCGGGCCACCTCGAACAGGCCGTGGATGTCGTTGAGCATTGCCTGACGCCACAGGCTCGGATTGACGCTTGGTCGAGGCTCTCCTTCGATGAAGCCATAGGACTTGACGTCCCAGATGACCTGGCCGTCGGCTCCGATGACCTGCAGATCCGGATCGCTGGCAATCAACCCGCGCCGAGCGTCTTCGAAGTCCTGTGGATCATCGAGCGGCAGGCTCTGAGCCACGTCTGCATTGTGCGCTTCGGTACGAGGGCTGGGCGCCGTGTTGCCAGCCACGTCAGGAGCCGCGCCCATCGACTCATGGGCGGGAGAAGGTTGGGCTTGTTTGCAAGCGCTCAACGTCAGCAGCATCGCGGTCAAACGGACGATTTTCGCGTTCATGGCAAACCGTCTTTACATTTTGTCGAGAATCTTTACAACAACCTCCAGAACGGTGCCCCCGGCCATGCAAGAGCACTTCTACAACCGGTACGTGGAGCTCGACCCGTTCCTCGACGCGGAGCAGGCCCGTGCCCTCGTAGGGCTCTGCGAGGACTTCGGAAGCTATGGAATGTACTCGGAGGAAGGACTCAACCAGGGCATCGGGGAAGGGCTTCCTCAGCGTTTCGACGCTGCGTTCAACTTCCTGCGCACGGGGGGTAGGTTGGGGCGAAGGGACCAAGACCTCGGAACCCTCGTCGCCCGTACGAACTACTTTCGGGAAACCTATGCCTACGGGCCAGAGGTCTTTGCTCCTGGCATCGAGCCCCTTCACCGGAACGAGCGACTGATCGAGGCGGCCCAAGCGCTTTTCGGCCGTCCCGTCGTCGAGCCCGCCATCGTGTACGCGAACATCCTGCTTCCGGGTCAGGAGCTGGCCGTGCACACCGATGTGCCCGAGTTTCGGGGAATGAATCGCAAGCGACACCCCCAATGGCTCCTCGTGGTCATGCATCATTCGGGCCTGTTCGACGAATACCGCATGCCCATCGCGACCTCGGTGTCGTGGTACCAAGACACCAATGGAGGCGAGTTCGCTTTTTACCCCGACGGCATCGACGGGCCGGCCAGGACGTTCGATGTCCGGTTCAATACGGCGGTCCTGATGGACACCGATAGCGTCTTTCACGGAGTCGATCGCGTGATGGAAGTCGACCGGCCGATGCCTGCTTTCTTGCCTCGGATGCGCCTGTACGCGATGGGCGACGGACTTTGGGTGGTGCGTGACGGCAAGGATGAAGTGGGCCGATACCGCTGGGAAGACATGCGCTTTTCCATCTCTTGGAAGGCCTACTGTTTTCGGGACGAAGCGGAGCGAGATGCCTGGCGCACGCAAAGCAGCGATTTGGCTGTCGATACGGTGCTCGACGTGCTCTGCGCCGACCTCCAAAAAAGGGGACGCATGGGGCAGCAGCGGCCGGCCAATCGAGAGCTTGCCGAGCTGCTCGTCGACGAATACGTGAAGTTTCCGCCCGCGGCTTTTTGAGCGCCACCTGCAATTCAGCGCGAGACCTGGTACATGAAACCCGCGATGGGCTTGTACGACCGCTATGTATTGCCGACCCTCACCCACTTGGCTTGTTCTTCGAAGCCCAACATGAAGCAGCGCGAGAAGGTCGTTCCGCTGGCCGAAGGCGAGGTTCTCGAGATCGGCCTAGGCAGCGGGCTGAATCTTCCGTATTACGACACCGACAAGGTTCGCAAGGTCTGGGGCCTCGAGCCCTCCGAGGGCATGCGAAAGCTGGCCATGAAGAACCTCGGGGACTCCAAGCTCGATGTCGAAATGATCGACCTGCCGGGCGAAGAAATTCCGCTCGACTCCGGAAGCGTCGATACCGTGGTGGTCACCTACACGCTGTGCTCCATTCCCGATGCCGGGCGCGCGCTCGAGGGCGTGCGCCGCGTGCTTCGTCCGGAGGGCCAGCTCCTGTTTTGCGAGCACGGGCTGGCGCCCGAGGAGAACGTGCAAAGGTGGCAGCACCGGTTCAACCCGGTTTGGCGACGGCTCTCCGGCGGCTGCAACATGAACCGCGACATCCCCGATCTGCTGCGATCCTCGGGGTTCCGCGTCATCGCGGACGAACGCATGTACATCCCCGGCGTCAGGGTCTTGTCCTACAACTACTGGGGTAGGGCCGTCGCGGATTAACCGGCCGACCTCGCATTCGGCTATGCTGAGCTCGATGGACAAGGCCATCGGGGTCCTGTGCGTGTTGGGAGGAGCTGCTGCCTGTGCGGCCGTGCTGGGCTTCGTGTCCTTGCAGGGAACGCCCCTTTTCGGGGCTTCTCCCTTGGCATTGGGAGGCGGTGGTGCGGTGCTCCTGCTCTTCGGATTCGTGCTGCTGAGTCGTGATCATCGCACGAGTGATGCGCTCGCTTCCATTTTGCTCTTGTGCGTCGCCGCAGGCGCCGGTTGGATGACGTTTTACGCTCCCGAAGGAACGCTCGAGCGAGCCCTGCCGTTCGTCCCCGCTTCCGTGGGGGACGAGCTCGGCCGGCTGTTGTTTGGTTTCGGGGCGATTGCGTCCGGCGGTATGGGCCTCATGGCGCTCCGCCGCATTCTCTAGGAGAGCAAGGTCTCGTTCATTGGCAAACGATGACGACGTCCTGACCCTGCTGCTCGAAGGGTGGTTGGAGCGGGTCTGGCTGGGGATCGCCCGGTAGAGTCAACCCACAGTTTTCGCACAGGACATTGGTCCACGATGGGTCACGCCCGTCGGGTCCGCTGGCAAGCATGGCATCGACCCAGTCGACGACCGTCGGCACACCGCCCGTCGTATCGTCGTACACTTTGTTGGCTCCCCACATCGTGTGGCGCGAACCCGTGCCCAAATAGTAACGATAGTTGTCCGTGCCAGATGACACGGCGGCATACGTATCCTCGGATTGCTGCAACACTTTTTCGCCGAACTGGCAGCTCGCGTTCCACCATTGGGTGGCGGCGAGTGGGTTGCCGGTCAGCATGATGTTGTAGAAGCCCGTCTGACCGCCCTGACCTCCATCGAAGCGCGTCGAGTAGTGCGCCCAGTTGGTTTCGGGGAAGTAACTGGCGACTGATTCCGTATAAGCGGGCATCCCGTCGCCGGTCGTGATCGCCTCGAGAACACCCGGGATGTCGGGCAGATTTGCGACGAAGTTCCAGTTGCCGAACTCGTTCTGCAGGAAATCCTGCGTGATCACGCCATTGCCCGCATCGGCTAGGACGTGGAACTGTGACGCGGGCCAGACCTCGTGCAGCAAGGGCGCGTTGAACCAGGCGCCGTACGCCCCCGCGCTCGATCCGGTCACGAAGACCTCCTCGGGATTCAGGAAGTGCTCCCGCGCCCATTTCTCCGCCACCTTGGCGTTGTGGTAGCCCTTGTGCTGCACCGTGAGGTCAGGGTAGCCCGTGGCCGTGTAAGTCGGGCTGGCATCGCCGAAATGGATGTCGCAGGTGCAATACGTCACGAAGACGATGTGCCAATCGCGGAATGGGTTGCTGGGATTGGTCAAGTCGGCAAAGCCGCTGTCATACCCGTCGAGATTGTCGTCTGGGTTCGTCTTGCAGGTGGGGACGCTGCACGTGAGATTGTCCCAGCATGCGCCGCCACCTTGATAGTACATGACCAGCTTGTTCACCGTGCCGCGCTTCGCGAAGTAGCGGTATTGGTTACCCTGCATGCATTGCGGTTCGTAGGTTCGTCCCAGGTACTCGGTGGCACCCGGTTCGAGCGCGGTGAACGCTTCGTCATCGAGCCCCGGCGTGACGGTCGTGTTGAGCACGACCTGATCGCTCAGGCTTTCGACGTCGGCGGCAATGCCCGTATCTGTAGCCGTCGTGGGGCACGTTCCCGACGTGGCGTCGGCCCATGCACTGACGAAAGCACTCGATGCAGCCGCCTTGGCGGCTTCCAGCGTGGCGCCATCGGGGTCGGCGGCGAGGTCGCCAATGTATGTGCCTTCGGCCGACAAGACTTGCGTGCACGCATCACCGGCGGCTTGGAGCAGTGCAGCGCCGCACTGGGCCTGGTCGGTCTGTCCCAGATCGAGACCGCCATTGATCGCATCTTTGATCGACGTGACCAGGTTTTCCACCTCGGAGCTCGCCTCGGCTGCACTCCAAGCGAGATCCGAGCAGCTCGCGTTTTGCCCGTCGGCATTCGACTCGGCAGCATCCCATGCGGCCGCGAGTGTCGTGCGCGCCGACGCCAAGGCTGCGTCCCGAGCGCCGCCATCCTGATCGACGTCCCACCCGGACCATGCCTCGAACGCGCTTTGGCAAAAGGTTCCGGCCGCCTCTTGCTTGTCACCCACGCACAGGTTGGCTGCGTAGGGTTCGGGGGTGATCGCTCCGCCCGAACCGCCCGAACCGGCCGAACCACCCGAACCACCCGAACCGCCCGAACCACCGGATCCCCCGGTCCCACCCGAGCCTCCGGTTCCGCCATTCGAGCTGCTGTCCCCGCAGCCCACGCCAAAGGACAGTGAAATGGCCAAAAAGGCCGCCAGACAAAGTTTAAGCGATCGCACATCCACCTCCACCGCGTGTTTGTCGTACAGAATCGGGGGTCGGGTCAACCCTCAATCCGAAGGAACGCCACATTGACGAATCCCAAGGCTCATGCCACCCGCAAACCTCGATGATTTTCGTTGGGAAGCGGAAGACATGTCCCGCCGACGAGAGCACGGCGCGCCGGACCATGTTACGATGGCGCGCTGATTTCACGATGAGGGAGCTTCCAACCGGACTCAAACGCGGTTTCATTGGAGCCGTTCTAGTGGCCTGTGCAGTGTCTGCCTGCGCCGGCACGGACTCCAAGGAAGCCAACTATCTCATCGGTGCCGGCATCGCGGACATTACGGGCCCCGTGGTGGACGTTCCTTTCACCGGCTACGTGCGTCCCACGCACATTGCCAATGGGGTGCATACGCGGCTCCAGGCTCGTGCCTTCATCATGGGAGAGCCCGATGGCGGGCCGAGGCTCGTGTTCGTCGTCACGGAGCTCCTCAACATGTCCCACGAGATTCGGTTGTCCGTGGCCGACAACCTTCGAGCGGCGCACGGGGACCTGTACACTCTCGATAACGTGGTGATCAGCGCCACGCATACGCATTCGAGCCCTGGCGGATATGCGCATGAAGATGCTTTCCGCCAGGCTTATTTCGATGCTGTGGTCGGCGGCATCACGGAGGCAATCGAGTCTGCGCACGACAGCCTCCAGCCCGGTCGTATCCTCGTTGGCACCGCGCCCGTGGACGATGCTGGCGTCAATCGCTCGGCAGTGGCGTACTTACAAAACCCGGAGCAAGAGCGCGCACGATACGCGCACGACACCGACCAGGAGATGACGCTCTTGCGCCTCGAAGGGGCCGATGGACCCATCGGCGCGATCAATTGGTTTGCCGTTCACCCGACGTCCCTCACCTACAACAACACGCTCGTTTCGGCCGATCACAAGGGGTTTGCGGCCCTACAAATGGAATCGCAAATCCGGCAGAGAGCCGAGACGCCCGAGGGGTTCGTGGCCGCGTTTGCTCAGAGCAACTGCGGGGATGTGACCGGCAACCTGAACCTCGACAATACGGGTCCCGGCGTCGATGATTACGACAGCGCTCGAATCATCGGCCAGCGCCAACTGGATGCAGCCATCGGTATTTTCGATGCCGTCGAGCCGGAGCTCCAAGGGGGCGTCGACTATCGCCTGAGCGCCGTGGATTTCACCGACCTCGAGATCGGCGCCGAGCTCACCGGGGCGGGGCCGAAGAAAACATGCTTTCCTGCCTACGGGTACTCCTTTGCAGGAGGATCGACAGAGGATGGAGGCGGCCATCCTCTTTTCATGGAGGGCATGGTCGAGCGCGACGAGGGTTTGGACGCGCTGGTTCAGGTCGTGCTCGATCCTCCTCCAGTGACGGACGACCTTCGGGCTTGCCACGCACCCAAGCCGATCCTCTACCGAAAGGAGAGGCAAGACCCGCTGCCCATCGGCATTGCGAAGGTGGGGCAGCTTGCCCTGGTGTTCATACCCAGCGAAGCGACGACTATGTCAGGGCGTAGAATGCGTGACAGCGTCCGATCCGTGCTTGGCGACCAAGTGGAGCACGTCGTGATCGCCGGCTACTCGAACGACTACTCCGGCTACATCACGACACCCGAGGAGTATGCCGTCCAGCAGTACGAGGGCGGCCACACCCTCTTCGGCCCGTGGACTCTTCCCGCCTTCCAGCAGGAGATCGCACGGCTCACGAGGGCTCTCGAGGAAGGTGAGCCCGGTCCCGACCCTGCGGATCAGGGGGATCTTCGGGGCTTGGTGGATTCGCTGCCGTTGGGCAACGACTACGACGAACCGCCCACTGACGCGTCGTTCGGGGACGCCCTTGCGGCTCCCAACGCGTCGTATGCACCGGGCCAGACGGTGTCGGTGGCGTTTTGGACGGGCCATCCAGACAATGCGCTTCGTCGCGGCGAGAGCTACGTCGAGGTGCAGCGTCTAACGGAATCGGATTGGTCTACGATCACGACCGACGGAGACTGGACGACACAGGTGCGGTGGACGCAAGCAAGCCGGGTCATACCGCCTTACGATCCCCTCGACCCGTTCGCGATGCCGCCCCCTCCGATCAATGAAGCTTTTTCGGTTTCGATTGCGTGGCAGATTCCCCAGCAGACCGAAGCAGGAACCTATCGTCTCGTGTTTCATGGCAGCGAAAAACGGCAGGGCGAATCCCAACCTCACGCATTCACGTCGCAAAGCGCATCCTTCGATATCGTTTCGGCTGCGGAGCCGGCGCTTTGAAAGAAAAAATTTTCCTGTCATCGGTGGCGAGGATCGCGGACTTCGAGTCGGGTGATTTCGAATGTGCGCCCGTTGCGCGAGAGCAATGGGAGGCCGGGGATTACGTCGTGGGGCGAATCACCGTCCCTCCAGGTGGGCTCACGAATATCGAGCTGACCAGCGGCCGCTTGATCAGCGCCTCGACTGGCGACTCGGTTCTGGGTGCGCTTGCGGTGCGTCATGCGACGCTGGAGGTCGTAGGCTCGTACGAGCACGTGGGGTCAGACGGCCGCATGGAGCTCTTGAGCGGCGGGGGGCTGCTCGGGCGAGCGACGTCGATATCGGGTGTGTTCCCGGCGTTGATGCAGGTGGACTATCGCGGCCATGCCATGCGCGGAGGCCGCAAGCTC
>JASFKY010000025.1:0-22497 GCA_050118395.1 Myxococcales bacterium
ATGCAAACGGTCCCACACCTCTCGGATGAAATTGGTCTTGGATTGGGTGCTGAGCGCTTCGGCTCGCCAGAATGCGGTCACGGCCATGCGTGCAAAGCTACAGCAGAGTCGCAGGCGAGGACAATGCACGACCCTGCCGGGCAGCCTTGCAAAAAGGCCTGGCTCCGATTTTCGTCGTCGAGCCGTAACGGGCGTGCGGGACCCACGTATGAAAGGATGCAACCTCTCCTTCATCCATTCCCCGCCTGGCATCGATGGACTACCGCCCTGAGACGACCAGGCGGGGTCTTTTTGCGGTCGGGCAGAGGAGGAGGGGCTTTCGTCAGCCCGCGATGAGATCGCCCAAACGCGTCAGGGTTTCATGAGCGCCGCCCAGGGTGAACTCGAGGTGCTTGGAGGTCATGAAATACCGATAGAGCGGGTAGTCGCGGTCAAACCCCATCCCGCCATGAACGTGCTGAGCTGCCGCCACGACGCGAGCGCCCGCGTCCGATGCGAAGAACTTGGCGACCGCAAGCTCCCGATCGGCGGGAAGCCCCCGATCGAGTCGCCAGCAGGCTTGCCACATCGAGGATCGCATGGCCTGCACATCGATGTACGCATCACCGACTCGCTGGGTGACACCCTGAAACGTCCCGATGGGGACCCCAAACTGCTTGCGCTCCCCGGCGTACTTTGCAGTCATGAACAACGCCTGCTCCGCAATGCCGTGCTCGACGGCGCAGATGCCCAGCATGGTTCGATCGACGAGGTATCGGAGGACACGTTCCCCGTTGCTTGGATCGCCCAGCACGTCTTCGGCTTCGATGACCGCCTCGCTCAGCTCGAGCAGCCATAGCGGCTGCCCGTTGGTACCTCGCTGCGTGCCCAGACGGACTCCTTCGCCGCGGGGATCGACGAGCGCTACCAGGGTTGCCCCCGACTCGGTGCGCGCCGGCGCCAGGATTCGCATCGCGGTGTCCGCATAGGCGACGTTGCTGAAACGCCCGGTGATGCGCCAGCGCGACCCGTCGGCTCGAGCAATCGAGGACGGACGGAGCGGATCGCGGCTACCGGTATCGACCAAAGCAGGGGTCAAGATGGCCCGTCCGGCGGCAATCGGCCCCAAAAAGCGATCCTGTTGATGGGGGCTTCCGTATTCGGCGATGGGAAGCGCCGAGGATACCAGCGTCTCGATGGCCGGAATCGGCGCCACGGTACGCCCCACCTGCTGCAACAGAAGGCACAGCTCGGTGAGCCCCATACCCGCGCCGCCGTAAGCCTCGGGGATGGCCAAGCCGAGCATCTCGGAGGCGGCCAGCTGCTCCCAAGCGCGCTCGTGAAACCATTTGCCGTCTTTGGCCAGCGCCTTCAGCGACTCATCGGTGACCAAATCGGAGAGCACCTGTTTGACCAGGGCCCGAATGCTTTCCTGTTCCTCGGTAAATGAAAAATCCACGTCCTGCCTCGTCAGCGCCGGCCGAGCCGAGGCATACGGAGCCCGGCTTGGCAGATGATGTCCCGCTGGATCTCGTTGGTGCCGCCGCCAAAGGTCAGCACCAGCGACATCCGGTAGTATTTTTCGAGGCGCCCCCGAAGCAGCGCGCCTTCAGAGCTATGGTGAAGGACACCTGCCGCGCCGTGCACCTCCATGAGAAGCCGGGACCCTTCGACGTAAAGCTCGGAGCCATAGACCTTGATCGCGGAAGCATCGGCGGGAGAAAGCTTGTCCTCGGCAATGCCCCATGCCTGCTGCCAATTCAGCAGCTTGAGGACATCGAGCTTCGCGTAAACGCGAGCCAGATTGGCCCGGACCCATGGCAAATCGAGGATCACCCCATCCTCCCCATTGGGCGTTTTGCGGGCCCATTCCACGGTCTCGGTGAGGATCTTTTCGAGCGGTCCGACGGAGCACAATGCAACCCGCTCGTGGTTGAGCTGTGTCGTGATTAGATGCCAGCCGTTGTTTTCACCGCCCACCAGGTTGCCGACCGGCACGCGCACGTTGTCATAGTACACCGCATGCACGTTGTTCTCGCCGAGCGCATGCATCGGCGTGATCTGAACACCCTCGGCGTCAGCCGGAACGATGAGGATCGAAATCCCTTTGTGGGCGGGCGCTTCCGGATCGGTGCGGCAGGCTAGCCAAATGTAATCGGCGTGGTCAGCCAGGCTGGTCCAGATCTTCTGCCCGTTGATGACGTAGTGGTCGCCTTCGCGAACCGCGCTCGTCTTGAGGGAAGCGAGATCGGTGCCTGACTGAGGTTCGGTGTAGCCAATGGAAAAGTGACACTTCCCTTCGAGGATTTTGGGCGGGTACGTGGCCTTTTGCTCCTCGGTGCCGAACTTGAGCAGCGTCGGGCCGACTGTATTGAGCGTCAGGATTGGAATTGGGAAACCGGCGCGCTGGACCTCGTCGAAGAAGATGAACTGCTCGATTGGACCCCGACCTTGGCCGCCGTGCTCCTTGGGCCACCCGATGCCAAGCCAGCCGTCGGCCCCGAGCTGCTGCATGGCCTGGTGGTACAGCGGTCCTCCTCCTTCGACCCGATCGAGCTCGGCCAGGAGCTCGGGCGTGATCAGGCGATCGAAGTAGTCGCGCAGCTCGTCCCGCAGCGCTTGTTGATCGGGGGTGTAATCGAAGTACATGGCCTCACATCGTTCGGCATCGCCGCCGGAATGAAACGTGTTCTAGTTTGACCAGCCTACGATGCAAGCCCCCGGTCTTCTACCGACGCAAAAAAGCCGGCTCCAAAGAGCCGGCTTTCACATGGAAAGACGCTGAGCGACCGCTTTACTTCTTTTCCATCGCTTCGTGAGCTTCCTGGGCTGCTTCGTCAGCGGCCTCGTCGGCCTGCTCGACGGCTTCCCCGGCAGCTTCCTGAGCGTCCTCGGCGGCCTCGCCGGCGGCTTCAGCAGCTTCGCCCGCTGCCTCTGCAGCTCCCACCGCGGCTGCCTCGGCGGCCGCACCCGCTGCTTCGGCGGCCTCGTCGGCCTTTTCCATCGCCTCGCCGGCGGCTTCGTCCGCCTTCTCGGCGGATTCCTGGGGCTTCTTGCAGCCCATCATTGCGGCACAAATCGCCAGGACCAGACCCAATTGAAACATGCTCTTGGTCATCGTGAATCTCCTCCAGTTGGTATGGCGGGAGCACACCAGCGCCCCACAATCCCCGCTTGCGGGTGGGAGTAGCGGCTGGAGGGCACTCCGTCAAACAAGAGACACGCGAAAACGTGGGCATTTTCTGCGGATCCTGCATCGAAGACAGGAATCGACCCCGATGGGCGACTGCTGCTCTAACGTCGCGCAAAGAAAGACAGAAGGGAACGAGCGCGGCCTCAACTCACGTTCAAGCCGGAGCAAATATTACCAAGCCAGTGCGAGATTCCGGGCAATTGTCATTTTGTGTCAAGATGGCCTCAGAACGCACGGCCGCCGCGTTCCCGCAGCAGACGCAGAAGGTTCTCGAACACGAACGAACGCGTTTCGCGGCTCTCCAGGGCGGCCAAGTGCAACAGATGCACGGGACGAAACACGTGCGAGGCACCGATGAGCTCCCCGTCTTTGGTCCACGCGGTGGTCTTGAACTCGTCGCTGAGCGCAGCCCGCTCGAAGCGTCCGCCGGACGGTAAAGCGAGGCGCAGCTGATTCGGCAAGCCCTCGAACAGGCCCTCGCCCGACGAGCACACGTCGCTGAGTCGCCCGTCGACCGCGGGCTCCGGAGATGCTCCGAAGTGAGAGCCGAAGAACTCGGCGACCGGCGCCACCGCGGCGCCCACGGCAAGCACCGGCGATCCGCTCCAACAAAGCTGATGTGTCCACTCGCGCAAACGATTGCTCCGCGCTCCCCCGGCGCGGGTCGCGATGATGGCCAGTCGCCCCTCCATCCCGCGCAAATCGCTGGATGAAAACAAAGGGCCTTCGGCGACTTCGAAGCCGAAGCGGCGCAGATCGGAGGCGAGGTCGAAGGCGGAGCCGTCGTGGACGACGATCGCCTTGCGGTCTCGAGCCGTCGCGCGAGAGGGAGATGTCTTGTTTGATTGGGTCGTTTCCGCTCTGGTCATCGTCGAGGCTCCCGGCCACTCTCACGACGACCCCGGACCATTAACCGAAAAGGCCGCCCTGAGAGGCGGCCTTCGAGCGACAACGCGCGCAGGCCACCTCAGTCGGTGAACCAAAAATAGCTACGCTGCGTGTCGCGCTTGGTTGTCATCGATATCAGTTTACGGCTCTCCATTCTTTCGTCAAGCTCCGGACCAGCGCCCGCTGACGATGACCCTGCGCCCGGCTGCTTCACCCAAATAGACGTATGTCCAAGCGAGCATCGCGCCCGCCGAAGTCATCGCCCCGATCAGCGAACGCCGGTAGAGGGAGCCCTCGCGGTCGTAACCCACGAAGTCTTCGTACGCATCGAGCTCCCCGAGCGTCGCCTCGACGTCATCGAGCTCGTAGAGCTCGCCATGCACCGCTCCCTCGCGACTCAAGACGAGCCCTGGATACCAATCGATCTCGATGAGCGATGCGCCCGTGACGAGCGCAGGGCCGTGCGCTCGCCGCACCCTGGGCGCGAGGAGCTCGTGTCGAGCTTGCCCGCTCATGAGCGTTCCGTAGGTGAAGATCGCGTTTGGTGCGGGCACCGCCGTTTCGCCGCGAGCCGCCGAGAGGAAGCCTTCGTGATCGTGGCCGAATCGCGACAGCCCCCGCAGGACCATCTCTCGGTATTCGGGCCCCGGCGCCACCAGACCGGTCTGGATCCGCTCTTCGCAGACGCGATACGTGGTCGCGCGATGAGCGTGACCGTCCGCGGTCAGCGCGCTGACTTGGTACCGTCGATAATAGCCTCCCGAAACCCCTTCCTTCGCATCGAGCGCTTCCCAGTCGTGCACCCGAAACAGCGCCCCAGGCGTCGACGTACCCAACCGCTTTCGCACGTCGAGCGCGCCGCCGGAGCGAAGGCGCGACCGGTAGTGGAAGGCGAGCTCGTGGTCTGGAAGCCAGGCCGGACCGATCGGCTCGATCGACGCCGCATCATATCCCTTGGAAGCGCACCAAGCCTTCCAGTTGTGAGCGTCCAGGTTCGAACCGTAGGCAAAGTAGAGCATCACGCAGAGGAATCTAATCATGGGGGCTGGGTGGCGCCGCGCCCAGCCCTGGCTTAAGTTCGGCAGCGATGAGTCGGGACCTCTCAGGTCGATGTGGAACCTGTGGTTGGTACATTCGCAAGCGGGAGGAACCCGACGGATCGTGGGTTGGAGACTGTAGGCTGGGACAAGGACACTGGCCCCTCAAGGACACCGCCACCTGCTCGAGCCACAAACCCAAAGAGGTTCCCTGGGATCAGGCCCTGAAGCGGGCACCAGCCGCTGGAACCCCGCGCCGCTATCGAGACGAGCCGGCTCCGAAACCACGACCCCTCATTCCCTCGGAGATTGGAATCGACATGGATCAAGACACGTTTCGCCAAGTGCTGCGCGAAGTTCTTCTGGACGAGCTCGGGATTCGCGAGGTCGAAATCGGAGACCGCTGGCGAGATGGGGAGCTCGTGCTGGTGCCCGGCAAGGAGGGAACCCAGGAAAAGCGAATTCCGCTCGACGTGTTCTTCAAGAAGATCGTCATGGTGCGGGATCGGATTCGGGTTCTCGAGCAGAAGATCAACAGCCACAAAGGCCTGAGTGACGAAGACAAGGTCCAACTTCAGCAGTACATCACGGGCTGCTATGGGTCGTTGACCACGTTCAACGTGCTGTTCAAAAGCAAAGAAGATCAGTTCACCGGCCAAAAGAAGTGAGCGCAGGCACGGCGCCTCAAATCATTCCGAGCTCGAGCTTCGCGGCTTCCGACATGCGATCCGGCGTCCAAGGGGGGTCCCAGACGAGCTCCACGTGGGAAGTCACAACGCCCTCGGCGCGCCCCGCCTTTTCGGCGACCTCTTCCACCAAGGCGCCTGCCACCGGGCACGCTGGCGCGGTCAGCGTCATTCGAATCTCGGCATGGCCTTTCTCATCGACCTCGATCGCGTAAATCAAACCGAGCTCGTAGATGTTGACCGGAATCTCGGGGTCGTAGACGGTCTTGAGGGCTTCGACGATCGCCGTCTCGACTTTCTTCGGGTCGATCGGCTCCTCGGGCGGCTCACCCGTGCCTCCCAACGCTTCGGTGATCGGGTCTTGGGGTGCAGGGTGGCCGTCTGCGACAGGCAAAAAGACGTGGTCTGCCGTCGATCTCGGCTGAATCTTGTGAATCTTCAATCGCTCGATGTCATCGCCCACGGGTCTACTCCGTCGTGACTTCGCCGCCGCCCTCGTGCAGGGCTTGATGGAGCGTATGCCACCCCAAAGTCGCGCACTTCACACGCATCGGAAATTCGCGAACGCCGGCGAAGACCGCGAGCTTTCCGAGATCTTCCTCGCCATCCTTCGATGAAGACTCGCCCGTGACCATGGCGTGGAACTTGCGAAACAACGCTTCGACTTCTTGAAGGGTCTTTCCCTTGATGGCCTCGGTCATCGTCGAGCAGGAGGCCTGCGAAATCGCACAGCCCTGCCCCACGAATCCGATGTCCGTGATGCGATCTCCCTCCACTTGCAGCCGAAGCGTGATCTTGTCCCCGCAAAGGGGGTTGTAGCCGTGACCCTCTCGATTGTAGTGCTCGGGCAGCCGGTGGTTCCGCGGGTGCCTGCCGTGGTCGAGGATGACCTCCTGGTAGAGCTCTCGTAAGTCCATCAACCAAAAAGCTCCTTGACCTTGTGGAGGGCGCGCACCATGGCGTCGATGTCTTCGGTCGTGTTGTAGATGCCGAGCGAGGCTCGCGCCGTCGCTGCGATCCCGAACCGTTCCATCACGGGCTGCGCGCAATGGTGCCCCGTGCGGATGGCAACACCGTCTGCATCGACGATCGTGCCGATGTCGTGAGGATGGGCATCTTCCATGAGAAACGAAAGCACACCGGCCTTGTGGGGGGCTGTTCCGACGAGCCGGATACCGGGGATCGATTCGAGGGCTTCTGCACCGTAGCGCAGGAGTGCCTGTTCGTGCTGGTGCAGCGCTTCTCGATCGTACGACGTGAAATAGTCGATCGCCTCGCCGAGCCCAATCGCTCCCGCGATGTGCGGAGTCCCTGCCTCGAACTTGTACGGAAGATCGTTGTAGATCGTCTCTTCGAAGGTGACGGAGCGAATCATGTCGCCTCCGCCGTGATATGGCGGCATTGCGTCGAGAAGGCGCTCCTTGCCATACAACGCTCCGATGCCGGTCGGTCCATAGAGCTTGTGCCCGCTGAAGGCATAGAAATCGCAGTCGAGCTCCTGCACGTCCAGGGGCACGTGCGGCGCGGCTTGGGCGCCGTCGACCAACACGACCGCACCCCACTCGTGCGCTCGCGCGACCATTTCTTGCACCGGCAAAATCGTCCCGAGCGCATTGGACACGTGCGATACCGCCACCAATTGGGTGCGGTCACTGAGCTTCTTCGCGAACTGCTCGACCAGCACCTCGCCTCGATCCGTGATCGGCGCCACGACGAGCTTGGCTCCGGTTTGCTGGCAAACGATTTGCCACGGCACGATGTTCGAATGGTGCTCGAGCTCCGTCACCAAAACCTCGTCGCCCGGCTGCAAATTCGTCCTGCCCCAGCTTTGAGCCACGAGATTGATCGACTCGGTCGTTCCGCGCGTGAAAATCACCTCGGACTCGCTGGTCGCACCAAGGAACCTCTGAACTTTGCGACGTGCGTCTTCGTAGCGAGCCGTGGCGCGCTGGGACAGCAGGTGCACCGCCCGATGCACGTTGGCGCAGTCCCGCGCGTACACGTCGGTCACCGCATCGATGACCGATTGAGGCTTGAGTGATGTCGCCGCGCTGTCCAGGTAAACTAGCGGTTTGCCGTGCACCTCTTGCCGAAGAGCTGGAAAATCGGCACGGATTCGAGCGACATCCAAGAGCTGCCCGCCGATGGGCGTGACGGCCGACGCTTCAGTCATGCGACCCCCCGGATTTCCTCGCCGTGCGGAATCCTCGTCAGCAGGGCTTCGCGAAGCCGAGCTCTGGTGTCTTGGTGATCCACGCGATCCACGATCGCTTCGACGAACGCGAAGGTGAGCATGGCGCGTGCGAGCTCCTCGGGGACGCCTCTGGCTCGCAGGTAAAAAAGCTGGTCTTCGTCGAGCGAGCCCACGGTGGCGCCATGGCTGCAGATCACGTCGTCCGCGTCGATTTGAAGATGCGGCTTGGTGTGCACCGTGGCCGTATCGGAAAGGAGCAAGTTGCGATTCTCTTGATGGGCTTCGGTGCGCTGGGCATCCCGGTGCACGATGACGAGCCCATCGAACACCGCGGTGCCCTTGCCAGACACGATCCCGCGGTAGGTCTGCGTGCTTCGGCAGCTCTCCGCACGATGCTCGACCAACATATGGTGGTCCACGTGATCCTCGCCTTCGACGAGGTAAGCGCCATCGAGCTGGCACTCGGCCCCTCGTCCTTGCAGAAGGCAACGCGCGTCGAAGCGAAGGAGAGACCCACCCATGGTCACTACGGTGGATCGGTAGCTGCTGTCGGCCGCCTGACGGACATCGACCCGTCCGACTTGCAAGCCCGGGTTCTCATGCACCCGCACGTGTTTGACACGCGCATTGCGTCCCACGTCGATTTCGACGACCGAGTTGATGAGTTGCTCCGCTCGGGCGCCGGAATGGGTTTCGAGCAGCTCGACTTGCGCACCGTCCCCGACCGTGACCAACACTCTGGGGTAAACGATGTTGGGCTCCGGGCCTGCGGACACCGGATGCACGATTTCCAAGGGAGCGGAGACGACCTGCCCCGCGGGCACGTCGACCCAGAGTCCGTCACTGAACAGCGCGGTATTGAGAGCGGCGAAATGCTCGGGGTCGCCTCCCAAGCTGAGCTTGCCTTCGAGGAGCGCGGGCTCGGTTTCGAGAACCTCTCTCAAGCTCCGAACCGCGACTCCACCGGGCAGCGGCGAACGCAAGAAAGGCAGCCCGCCTTCGCCGGGGTAATATTCTCGATCGACCAAGGACCGAACCGGTGTGAAGCGCCAAGCTTCGGTCTTTTTGGTAGGGAGCCCGCGCTCGCGCAGTGTCTTCGTCGCATGCTCTCGAAGGAGGCGAAGCCATGGAGGCCCGGCGTCGAACGACGAGGGGAGGCTCGCGAGAAGCGTCTGGTGGTTCGCGCCCGTCACGGTGCCTGCGCGCCCCGGGCCTCGGCGTAGCCTTGCTTTTCGAGCTGCTTGGCGAGGTCCTTGTCTCCGGTTTGAACGATTCGGCCGTCGATCAACACATGCACCACGTCGGGCACGATGTGATCGAGCAACCGCTGATAGTGTGTGATGACGAGCATGGCTCGCTCTGGGCTACGCAGCCCGTTGACTCCCTCCGCCACGATCTTGAGCGCATCGATGTCCAGACCCGAGTCGGTTTCGTCGAGCACGGCCAGCGACGGCTCCAGCATGGCCATCTGAAAGATTTCGTTGCGCTTCTTTTCGCCTCCGCTGAAGCCCTCGTTGACCGCGCGCTTGGTGAGCTCGTCGGGAAGCTGAACCAAGGCGGCCTTTTCTTTAGACAGCTTCATGAAGTCGATCGCGTCCAATGGATCTTGGCCGCGGTGCTTTCGAATCGCGTTGATCGCTGCTTTGAGGAAATAGATGTTGCTCACTCCGGGAATCGCCACCGGGTACTGAAAGCCCAAGAAAACCCCTTCGGCCGCCCGCAGCTCCGGAGGCATTTCCAGTAGATCCAGACCCTTGTAGAGCACCCGGCCTTGGGTGACCTCGTAGCCCTCGCGGCCCGCGAGCACGTAAGCAAGCGTGCTCTTACCCGACCCGTTCGGACCCATGATGGCGTGTACCTCGCCCGCGGCGATGCTGAGGTCGATGCCTTTGAGGATCGGCTTGCCCTCGACCTCGACGTGTAGATTTTCGATCTTCAACATCAACCGACAGCTCCTTCCAAGCTCACGCCGAGGAGCTTTTGGGCCTCGACTGCAAACTCCATGGGCAGCTCCTTCAATACTTCTTTGGCGAAGCCGTTGACGATCAGGCTCACCGCGTCTTCTTCGGACAGTCCGCGTTGCCTGCAATAAAAGAGCTGATCCTCACCGATGCGGGAGGTCGTCGCCTCGTGCTCCAGCTGGGACGACGCGTTGCGCACGTCGACGTACGGGACGGTATGGGCGCCGCATTTGTCGCCGATCAACAAAGAGTCGCATTGCGTGTAGTTTCGCGAATGGGTCGCGCCTCGCATGATCTTCACGCCGCCGCGGTAGGTCTGCTGACCATGTCCGGCGCTGATCCCCTTGGAAATGATGGTGGACTTCGTGTGCTTGCCGAGGTGGATCATCTTGGTGCCGGTGTCGGCTTGCTGGCGATGATTGCTCAACGCGACCGAATAAAACTCCCCGACCGAATAGTCGCCTTTGAGAATGCAGCTCGGGTATTTCCACGTGATGGCCGAGCCCGTCTCGACCTGGGTCCAGCTGATCTTCGAGCGCTCGCCTTCGCAGGAACCGCGCTTGGTGACGAAGTTGAAGATGCCGCCCCTACCGTTCTCGTCACCGGGGTACCAATTTTGCACCGTGGAGTATTTGATCTGGGCATCCTTGTGCGCGACCAGCTCTACGACGGCGGCATGGAGCTGATTTTCGTCTCGCATCGGTGCAGTGCACCCCTCGAGATAGCTTACGTAGCTCCCCTCGTCGGCGATGATCAGCGTACGCTCGAATTGTCCCGTCTTGGCCGCATTGATTCGAAAGTACGTCGAAAGCTCCATGGGGCAGCGCACGCCCTTGGGAACGTATACGAACGATCCGTCGCTGAAGACGGCGCTGTTGAGCGCGGCAAAGAAGTTGTCTGAAACCGGAACGACGGAGCCCAGATATTTCTTCACGAGCTCGGGGTGCTTTTGCACGGCCTCCGAAAACGACATGAAGATCACTCCGAATTCGGCGAGCTTTTCGCGAAAAGTCGTCGCTACCGAGACACTGTCGAACACGGCATCGACGGCTACACCGGCGAGGATCTCGCGTTCATGGAGCGGGATACCCAATTTCTCGTAGGTTTCCAAGAGCTCGGGATCGACCTCGTCGAGGCTCTTGGGAGCATCGTCCTTCGACTTGGGAGCGGCGTAATAACAGATGTCTTGGTAGTCGATCTCGGGATAGCTCACGTTGGCCCAGCGCGGCTCCTTCATTTCCAGCCAACGCCGGTAAGCCTTGAGCCGCCAGGCGAACAACCACTCGGGTTCCTGCTTTTTCTTCGAGATGAACGCGATGATTTCTTCGTTCAACCCGGGCGGGGCGTACTCCTGCTCGATGTCGGTGATGAAACCGGCGTCGTAACCTTTTTTGAGGATCTGTTCGATCGATTCGGTTGCTGTGGACATGATCACTCCAACTCAGTGCACGTCGCTGCTCGACGTGCCAGCTGCACGCAGTCGCTCGGCTTCTGCTCCCGACCTCGTGAGCAATACGAGGTCGGCGGTACCTGCCAAGGCCATGTCGGCCAACGTGATCTCGGAAAGCGCGGTCTGAACGGCGAGGTTGATGCGCTGCCAATTGGCGCGAACTCCGCATCGCGTTTCGTACTCGCAGGCGGAATCGCTGCTCTCGTCGGAGCACTCGGTCACCGCGATGGGCCCTTCGATGGCCTCGATGACTTGGTGGATTCCGATTTCCCGTGGAGAGCGGGCGAGCGAGTAGCCCCCTTTGGCACCGCGCTGCGAGACCACGACCCCCGCACGAGCGAGCTTCTTGAGCAGCTTGCTAGCCGTGGGCTCCGGAATTTGCGTCTGGACGGCGAGATCGCGGGCCGCGGAGGGCCCCTCCACGGCTGCCAAGTGGGTAGCCAGGACGACTGCATAGTCTGTCATCTTCGAAATTCGTAGCATTTCCGGGCACTTCTATAGAGGACTGTTCAAGTCCTATATCGGATGTCTAGGGTGCGCCCGACCCCCTGTCAAGCAAGCTCGTCGATGGCGCCTCAGCGCGCCTGCTCGGGAACCATCAGAATGGGCACGGGCGCCATTTCGAGACAGCGCGAGGCGGTGCTGCCGAGCAACAACCGTCCCAAGACGCCCTGGCGGTGGGTGCCCACCACCAAAATGTCCGCTTGGACCATGGCGGCTGCTTCGCACAGCGCGTGCGACGCGTAGTCGATGGAGACGATCTGATGTTGCTTGGCGTTGGGCGCATGCTCCTCGATGTACGCAGCGAGCTTGCGACCGGCTTCGATCTTGCTCTGATCGCGTAGAACCTGTCGCCAGGTGCGTTCGGCGTCGGGCTTGTCCTCTCCACCGGCAGGAATGACCACGTTTGCGATATGCAGCTCTCCCCCAACCCGGGCGGAAGCGCGTTTGGCCCACGAAACCGCCGCCAGGGACGATTCGGAAAAATCGGTGCCCACGAACCACCGGGTGCCGTGCAGCCCATCCGCAATCGGCCTGTCTCCGGTGGCCACGAACACCGGTCGGTCGGCGGCCCGAATCACGCGCTGCACGGTGGAACCGAGGACGAGCTCCCTCACCCCCTTGTGCTCGACGATTTGAGGTCCGCTGGACCCGTACGAGCCGATCACGATGAGAAAGCAACCCCGCTGTTGCGCGACCTCCGGAATCAAGCGCCACGGGCGCCCGCGAACCACCAGCGCATCGCACTCGAGTCCCGCCGCGACGCACCGGGCCTTTTCCTTTTGCAGCTGCCGCTCCAGAGCCGCCTCGTACTGGGTCGAATCCTCTTTGGCAGCCTTGGCGGCCTCCTGCAGCTCAGGCGACTCGGGCCACCAAGAATCCGCATCGTCCAGCACGTGGATGAGATCGATGCGCACTCCAAAAGCTTTGGCCGATGCAATTGCGAGGTCGACCGTTCGCTCGGTCGCCGGGGTCAGATCCACTGCACACAGGATGCTCGCTCCAGGCATGGCCGAAGCATAAACCAAGGTGTTGGAGGCGCACATGCTCGGCGCTAGGCTTATCGGGCTGCTCATGGCCCAAACGCCGATTTACATGGACCATCACGCCACGACCCCCGTGGACCCGCGGGTGCTCGAGGCGATCCTGCCCTATTTCTCGGAGCGATTCGGAAACGCGGCCAGCCGGGTGCACGCCTATGGCAAGGTGGCCCGCGATGCCGTGGAGGCGGCGAGAGCCGACGTGGCCGTGCTGATTGGCGCCAGGCCCGAGGAGATCGTTTTCACCTCCGGCGCCACCGAAAGTGACAACCTCGCAATCCGCGGGACCGCGTTGGCCCGAGAGTCCACCGGCAAGCACATCGTGACTGCCCGCACCGAGCACAAGGCGGTGCTCGATACCTGCAATGCTCTGCAGAATGAAGGCTGGCAAATCACTTGGCTCGATGTGGACGAAGAGGGGCTCGTATCCCCCGCAGCGGTGGAGGCTGCCATCACGGATCAAACGGTCTTGGTGAGCATCATGCTCTCGAACAACGAGGTGGGCGTGGTGCAAGACGTGGCCGCGATCGGGGCCATCACACGCGAACGTGGCGTCGTGTTTCATTGCGACGCCGCGCAGGGGCTCGGCTACCTACCGTTTTCCGTCGACCCGATGAACGTCGGCCTGGTGAGCCTTTCCGGCCACAAGATGTACGGTCCCAAGGGAATCGGGGCGCTCTACGTTCGAAAGTCACTCCAACAGCGGGGGATACCCACCCCGCTCGTACATGGCGGTGGGCACGAGCGCGGGTTCCGCTCTGGAACGCTCGACGTCCCGGGCATCGTCGGCTTTGGCGCGGCTGCAAAAATCATGGGCGCGGAAGGAAAAGAAGAAGCGGTGCGGCTGGCCTCGCTCCGAGATGCGCTGGCCGACCGGCTGCTCGGCTCGCTCGAGGAAGTCCGGCTGAACGGTGCCCGCGACCCCCGACACCCGGGAAACCTGAACCTTTCCTTTGGATACGTGGATGGTGCGCAGTTGCTCATCGAGCTCTGCGAGGTGGTTGCGGTCTCGAGTGGCTCTGCTTGCAGCAGCGTGGAGACCGGACCGAGCTACGTTCTGCAAGCCATGGGAGTTCCCAAAGATTGGAGCGCTGCCTCGATCCGGTTTGGGCTTGGGCGGCACAACACGGCGGCCGAGGTCGACCAGGTCGCCGCAGCGGTCCAAGAGACCGTGGAGCGGCTTCGGGCGCGATCTGCGCTCTGGACCGCGAGGCAAAGCGGCAAGCCCATCGAGTGGTGAAAGTCCGTGGGCTGGCCAGACCCGCCGCGCCGCCTTAAATAGAGGGCACATGAATCAGACCGAAAGCTTCAGCCTCACACCCAAAGCCATCGAAATGGGCAAACGCAAAGTCGCCGCGGCCGAGCAGCCCGTGGAGGGGCTGCGTCTTGGCGTCAAGGGCGGCGGATGCTCGGGCTATTATTACGTGTATGACTTCGCAACGAAGATCCGTCCCAAAAGGGACCTGGTATTCGACTTCGACGGCCTCAAGGTCGTGATCGATGACCGCAGCCTCGAGCTGCTCAAGGGTGCCGTGCTCGATTGGGAGCAAAGCCTGATGAGCTATGGGTTCAAGTGGAAGAATCCAAATGCCGTCGGCGATTGCGGCTGCGGCCAGTCTTTCGAAGTCGGCTAGAAACCTTCCTCGAGCGGCACGGGGATCGGGTTCGGAAGATCGGTGTAAGCCTGTAGATCTGCTGACGTGCAGTCGGCGGGAAGTGACCGCGGATCGCTGAGCTGCACCGAACGGCAGCATCGATCGAACGCCGGCTCCGGCCCGCTTTGCACTCCGCCCGCACAAGGGTCGGGGATCGGCAATTCGACTGGGGCGATCGTCTCGGCGAGCTTGGCCCGGATCCCCTGGAAGCTGAATGCCACACTGGTGGCGGTGCAGCGCTCGTCGGGGGTTCCCAACGCGGGGTCGATCCGCAGATCCAGATTGTTGGTGAGCAGGCTGGTCACACCGTCCCGGAACGTCTCGTTGCAAATGCCGAGCGGGCCCAACGTGGCGACGAGCTCGCCCGCTGAAAAGCGCCCCGCAAGCAACCCTTTTTCGAGGATCTGACCGTCTTCACTGATATCTGCGATCAGAAATCCATTGACCGAGATGGAAAAACGGCCGGGACCGGTGAGAAATACGAAGGTCGCCGCCGTGTCCACGGGCAACACCACGCGGCCGTCCCGGATGTAGGCGTCCGTCTTCCAGACCAGAGGGTGCGAGAGCTGCCCCGCGACCAGGCTCGAAGGATCGACGAAGAACACGTCCTCGCCGTCCCAAGCCGGAGAAGGCGCCTCTGCGGATCCTCCCGGCAGCATGAGGGTGGCGCCATTCGGTCCACCCCACTCGAGGTCCGATACGTCGTCGAGCGAGGTTCCATCCACCGCCGACAGCACGGAGACGTCTACCTTCGCATCGTTGGGCGTACCGTTCCATTCGCGCAAACGCAGCAACACGGTTCCAAAGCCGAGCCCCTGATTGAGCGCGATGTTGTCCTCCAGGCAGGCGATCAACCCGACGACGGTTGGCAGCACGTTCTGACCAAAGGAGTTGTCGATCCCTTTGTCCCCGTCCAGGACCGGATTGCCGTCGGCGGCGACGCACTCGGCAGGGTCACCGAGGGAAGCGGTGTTCAAGCCGTCGAGGTCGAGGCCAAAGCGACGCCATCGATCACCGGACTGGTCGAGAGAGATATTTCGAAATGCAAACACCGCCTCGACGTCGTCGTCGGGCGAGGTGGTGCTCGGCGCGGGTCGCTCGGGCACCGAGGCGAGGCTCTTGTTCATCAGGCTCGGGTCATACACAGAGCAAGCAGCGATCATCACCGCCACCAGCATCGGCCACCGAACAAGCAAGGCTTTTGTCGTCTCCACAGGCACCTGAGTACTGTGTCAACATAACATAACAGTTTGAGTGCATTCGCCTAAAAGGTGAGCTGCCTCACATTGGCTGCCAAAGAGCCCTGCGAGCCTCGTCGCTCAAGCCGGGGCGTTGTCGTCGCGGATGAGGAACAGCTCGACCAGATCGAGGACCCGGTGGGCGGCCCGTTCCATGATTCGGATGAAAGCCATGACTCGATCGTGACGCCCCGATGTGACTTCCACGTTTCAGGACCCCCAATTCGACGTGACGCCAGCAGGCGGCCGCCGCGACCACCAGGCTGCCAGCGCGCTGCCGAGGATGCAGTGGGTAATGGCGGAAAGTGCGCTCGGAATTGCAGTCAACGGATTGGCGAAATGCGCTTGTGCCAAGACGGCACCCAATCCGGAGTTTTGCATGCCGACCTCGATGGAGGTGGTGCGTGCGACACCGCCGTCACCCGCAATCCATCGGGAGCACACATAGCCGAGCAGGAACCCGAGCCCATGGACACTGACCACGGCACCCAGCAGCGGAAGTCCCGAATCGAGCACCGCCTCTTTCCGTGCCCCGAGGATGGCCGCCACGATGAGCACGATCATCAGCACCGCCGCACCGGGAGCCGCTGGCAACAGCACACGCGTGAGACGCGGCGTGTACCGGCGTAGGAGCAGACCGACGAGCACCGGAAGGAGAACCACCGATGCAGTGCTCTCGAACAAGCCCCATGCATCCACCTCGACCCGACTGCCTACGATCCATCGGGTCAGCAGGGGCGTCAAAGGCGCAGCGAGCATCGTCGAGAACGCGGTCATCGAAACCGACAGAGCGACGTCGGCCTTTGCCAGGTAGGCGATCACGTTCGATGCAGTTCCTCCCGGACAACAGCACACGAGGATCAGCCCCACCGCGAAAGGCGTCGGAAGCTCGAACGCAATTCCAACGGCCCAACCCAAGAACGGCATGATGCTGTACTGAAGCACGACACCCACCCCAATCGGTGCGGGAGCACGAAAAACCCTGGAGAAATCGGCGAATTCGAGCGTCAGCCCCATGCCGAGCATGATGATCTGGAGGCCGATCGTGATGAGCCCGTAGTCGAGGAACCAGGTGAAGGCCGGCGGGTAGATGAGCGCCGCCACCCCACCAGCGGTCACCCAAAGCGGGAAGAATCGAACGAAGGCGCTCACCGGGCCGCGGTGTAGCACAGCAGGACTGGTGAGCTGCCCGAGCGAGACGCGGGTCCCCTTCCGTGCTAGATCAGCGAGCCCATGTTCCGACCAGCCACCGACGACGTCCGGATTGAAGGCCTGCGCCCCTTGATCCCGCCCGCCATCTTGATGGAGGAGATCCACCCGGGTGACGAGGCAATCGCGCGCGTCGCGGATGCCCGGCGACAGATTGCAGACATCGTGCACGGCAAGGACGACCGACTCGTCGTCGTCGTGGGGCCTTGCTCGATACACGACCCGCAAGCGGCTCTCGATTACGCCCATCGTCTCAAAGCGCTCCGTGACCAGCACCAACAGGAGCTGTTCGTCGTCATGCGGACGTATTTCGAAAAGCCCCGAACGACGGTCGGTTGGAAAGGTCTAATCAACGATCCAAATCTCGACGGCAGCTTCGACATCAATCACGGGTTGCGCGTCTCCCGGGGGCTGCTCAGCTCGCTCGCGGAGCTCGAGCTGCCGGCGGGCACGGAGTTTCTGGACCCCATCTCACCCCAGTTCGTGGCCGACCTGGTCTCTTGGGGGGCCATTGGGGCCCGCACGACCGAGAGTCAGGTGCACCGAGAGCTTGCCAGCGGCCTCTCCATGCCCGTGGGGTTCAAGAATGGCACGCGCGGCACCGTGTTGATCGCGGTCGAGGCCGTGAAAGCCGCCCGCCATCCGCACCGCTTCCTCTCGGTGACCAAGCAGGGTCTCACGGCGATCGTCGCGACCAAGGGCAATCTCGACTGTCATGTGATTCTTCGAGGCGGCACCAACAAGCCGAATTACTCGGCCGAGATGGTCGCAGAGACGGTGGCTACGCTCGAGGCCGAGGGACTCGACGGTCGCATCATGATCGACTGCAGCCATGCGAATAGTGACAAGGACCACGAACGGCAGCCGATGGTCGCGAAGGCCGTTGCCCAACAGGTAGCAGAAGGTAGCCATGGCATCTTCGGCGTGATGCTCGAGAGCTTCATCGTCGGCGGGCGTCAGAACGCCAAGCCCGGGGTCGAGCTCACCTACGGGCAGAGCATCACCGACGCCTGCATGAGTTGGGAAGCCACCGTTCCCGTCATCGAGGGTTTCGCCGAGGCTGTTCGCTCCCGCCGTCAGCACGGCTGAGTCGCCTCATTCGGCCTGCGGTGCCATCGTTCGAATGAACATCTCGACCATCTCCCACGGCAAAGCCGAGGGCAGATTCAAGATGGGAAGATCGATACCGTACGCCCGACGCCTCTCGAGCTCGGCGATGCAGTGTTTGGGATCGCCTGCGATGGTGAGCGCCTCGATCATCTCTTCGGAAACCGCGTCGGGAGCCTGAGACCTGGTCTTCTTGTCACGGTACAGCTCTTCGACTCGCTTGCACTCCTCTTCGTAACCAAAGCCTGACAGCAGCTCTTTGTAGTAATCGCCCATGCCACCGATGTAGAAGGCGATGATTTGGCGCGCTTGCTGGATGCCCGCATCACCCAGCGGAATCACGGTCGTGAACGGCGCGGTCGTGATCCGGCTGGGGTCGCGGCCCGCCTTCGCCGCGCCTTCGGCGATCCAAGAACGCCCTTGCTCGAGCTTGGTGTACGGCCAAAAGGTGGGGATCCATCCATCCGCCAGCTCGCCAATCGAGGTGATCGACTTGCGCTTGAGCGCAGCCACGTAAATGGGGACGTCGGCGCGAAGCGGTTTCATTGCCAATTCGAATGGACGGTAGTCGTGGAGCTTCGCTCCGCTTTCGGTGAGTCGCTTGCCGCTCAAGAGCGTTCTCGTCACCCGGATCACGTCGCGAAGCTGCGTGAGAGGTTTGTCGAACGCGCGCGCGTGGAAGCCCTCGATCACCCGTTTGCCGCTGGTGCCGAGCCCGAGGATCATCCGTCCCTCGCTGATCTCGTCGACCGTAGCCGCATTCATCGCCAAAAGACCAGGAGAGCGACTGAAGCAATTGACGATGCCAGTGCCGAGCTTGATCTGCTTGGTGTGAATGGCGATCTCGGTGAGCAGCGAGAAAATCTCGTATCCCCACGCCTCCGGAATCCAAAACGAATCGTAGCCGAGCTCGTCGGCCAGAATCGCGGCTTTGAGATACAATTGCCGGTCGTAATTTTTCCAGAAGGGAAGAAGCCCAATTCGCGCCGTCATCGACACCTCCGCAGCAAGCAGGTAGACGGTTCCTGCGACCATATCAAGCCCCGCGCACGCTTGACAGCCTCCCGCGATCCATGCCACGAGCCTTCTTTCGAAAGAGGCCCCAAGCATGAAGATCGACGCCGGCTTGCTGGTCACCGACATGAAGCAGATCCCGGCCCGAGTGCGCGAGCTCGAAGAATGCGGCTTCGATGGGTGCTTCACCTTCGAGGGACCGCACGAGCCGTTTTTACCGTTGGTTCTCGCAGCCGAGCATTCCAAGCTCGAGATCGGAACCGGTCTGGCCATCGCCTTTGCTCGCACGCCCATGACCGTGGCGCACCTGGCGCACGACCTACAGCAGCTCTCCGATGGTCGTTTCTGGCTCGGCCTCGGCTCTCAGATCAAGCCCCACATCGAAGCCCGTTACAGCATGCCTTGGAGCAAACCGGTCGCTCGCATGAAAGAGTTCGTACGGGCGCTGCGAGCGATCTTCGCAAGCTGGAACGAGCAGGCTCGACTCGATTTTCGTGGGGAGTTCTACACGCACACCTTGATGCCGCCCGTATTCAATCCAGGGCCGGCTCGAGGGGGTGCGCCGCCCATCTATTTGGGCGGCGTGGGCCCCAGGATGACGCAGGCCATCGGTGAGGTGGCCGACGGAATGCTCGTGCACCCGTTCCATACCGAGCATTCCTTGGCGCAGGTCACGTTGCCCAACCTTCAGCGAGGCATGGCACGCGCCCAACGTGACCCTTCGGAGCTCACTCTTTGCATTCAGGCGATGGTGGTTACCGGACTCGACGAGACGGGTTTCGACCACGCGCGCTACGTGACCCGGAGCCAAATCGCCTTTTATGCGTCCACCCCCGCGTATCGAAGCGTTCTCGAAGCGGAGGGCCGAGCGGATCTCCAACCCGAGCTTCGCCGAATGACCAAAGAAGGCCGCTGGCACGAAATGGGCGCGTTGATCGACGACGACCTTCTGAGCCGAATCGCAGCGGTCGGAACACCGAAGCAAGTCGCAGAGATCTTGTTTGCGCGCTACGGGCGGCTGGCCGGGCGGCTTGCGGTGGCCTCGCCTTTTCCCATTGCGCAGCCTTGCGCGTCGGAAATCGTGGCCGAGCTCCGTAGCCGCTTGGAAAATGCATGACGGTACCGAGGTGCATGGCGCTCGGTGCGATCGACGGCGAGGCGGTAGGTGGAAAAGCGCAAGGGCTAGCGCGTTTGAAAGCCGACGGGTTCGACGTGCCGCCCGCTTTCGTGGTGATCGAAGCGGCTCCAGGAAATCTGCCCGATGACCTGGAAGAGCAATACCTGCGCTTGGGCGGCGGCAAGGTGGCGGTGCGATCCTCGGCACTGGGCGAGGACTCCGACGAGGCGTCGTATGCCGGGCAGTACGAAACCGTGCTCGACGTCGAAGGTAGTCAGGAGCTACGGGCTGCGGTCGATCGGTGTCTTCGCTCTTTGACGAACGCGCGAGCTACGGCCTATCGCGAGGACCAACTCGAGCGGCGACCACCTCGAATGAGCGTCGTCGTGCAGAAAATGATCGACGCGCGCGCAGCGGGCGTGTTGTTCACCGCGAATCCGGTGAGTGCGAGGCGCGATCAGGTGGTGGTCGACGCCGTGGCCGGGCTGGGCGAAGAGCTGGTGAGCGGCCGGGCGACACCCGATCACTGGGTCATCAGCCGCGATGGCACCGTGACCCATCGTGAGCTCCAAGGCGACGAGCCGCTGCTTGGCGATGCGGAGCTTCGTCAGCTGCTGGAGGGCGCGCTCCGCGCCCAAAACGGATATGGAACCCCGCTCGACATGGAGTGGGCGTTCGATCGAACGGGTCACCTTTGGTGGCTCCAGGCACGGCCGATCACCACGCTTCCGGCCGACCCCAACGAGCTCGATACACGGCCGCAGCCCGACCACGTCTACACCTGGGCCAACATCGGCGAGATGATGCCTGGGGCCGTCACCCCTCTCACTTACTCGGTCACGGGTCGAGGTATCGACATCGGCATGCAGCGGACGTATCGCAGGATTGGAGCCCGGGTGCCTCCAGGAGACGAGCCGCGCTACGTCGGCATGTTCTTTGGCCACCTCTTCATCAATCTGACGACCTTGGCCGAGCTCTCGGCCCACGTCGCGGGCTCCACCAAAAAGCAGATGTGTCTGGCGGTTTGCGGCAGGGATGTCGAAGAAGTGGCCGATCCGGAGCCGGCGTCCGGCATCCGAAGAGCGTTCAACGGGTTTCGGTACTTCGCGCTCTTGGCGGCCGCCGGAAAGCACCGACGAGAGCTCGACAGGCTGCGACAGAATCTAGCGATTCCCAAGCTCGGCAGCGCCCGGCAGCTCTACCGAGGCATCGACGAGAGCCTGCCTCAGCTCTGGAAAGCCTACGAGCTACACCTGCTCTCTTCGGCCTCCTCGGGAGCGCTGAGCCCCATTTTGCTCGGCATCCTGGCCAAAGGGGAGGAGCCGAGCCAGGCCCACCACGCAGAGCTGGCCGCGCTTCTGGCTGGTGCAAAGGATGTCGAAAGCGCGCACATCGCGGAGGGGATCGAGCGCCTGATCGACTGCCTCGTCGAAAACCCCAATGCCTCCGAAGCATTTGCCGATGCCGAATCCGATGCCGCACTGACCTGGCTCTGCTCGACGGATGCGGGCCCCGCTTCGGAGGCGTTCGATCGTTACTTGGCACGGCACGGGCACCGCGCGGTGCGGGAGCTCGAGCTTCGTCAAGAGGAGTGGGCGCTCGACCCCACGCCCCTGATCCGCTCGATTCAATCGGGTCTTCGCGCGCGGCTTCGTCACCCGGCGACGACTCGCGTGCAAGCTCCCGCCGCGCAAGCCGCCGTGGCTCACTCTCACCCCATCATTCGCAGGCTCCTTCCACTTGCACATGCCGCAATTCGTAGTCGGGAGCACACCAAGTCCGCGCTGGTAGACGTCACCACACGGTTCAAGCACGCCTATCGTGCCCTTGGCACTCGGCTCGCGGAGGAGGGGCTGTTGCCCGATCCGGATGCGGTCTTCTTTCTCACGCATGGCGAGCTCGGCGAGCTACTCGGAGGCCGGCAAGGCTTGGCGGATTTGGCGGCTGGCCGAAGGAAGACGATCGACTACCAGATGCCGTTGCAGTTTCCGCAGGTCTTCAGAAGCAAACCGAGTCCCCTCGACCCGGCGACGCGGCAAGGCAGCGATGGCGCGCTGATCGGAAAACCCGTGAGTAGGGGTCAAGTGACCGGTCGCGCTCGAGTGGTGGAGAACCTGCAGGACGCAGCCGCGCTCGAGGCGGGTGAGATTCTGATTGCACCGATCACCGACGTCGGGTGGACACCCTATTTCAGTTTGATCGCGGGCCTGGCCACCGACGTGGGAAGC
>JASFKY010000026.1:0-21461 GCA_050118395.1 Myxococcales bacterium
ATTTGCCCTTGTTGAGGCCGACGCCTGCGGTGATTTGGTTGAGGTCACGGCCGCTATCCCGCCTATACCCGATGCGCAGTGGCACCAGCTCGCCGGCAATGTAACTGACGCCGCCCCCCGCGATCAGCTCGGACTTTTCAAAAGTCGAAAGGTCCACCAGCACATCCCCACCTAGGCTGAAGCCCTCGACCGGCGCGAGGCTGACGCTTCCACCCGCCATCTGAGGCGCGAGCGGAGAATGCGTCTTCACCAAGTTGTATCCAAGACCGGCAATCTTGAGCCACGGCAGCGGGGTGATGGTAATCGAGGCGTCCATGGTGACCCGGTCGAGCACGGGACCCAGTCGCTGGTCATCCTGTTTGTTGGGGCGAAGCTTGGCCCACCGAATCCCGAACCCGAGCCCGAGCTGCGGGATGGCTTGGATGCCGATGCCTGAACGCCAGTCCCAACCTTGATAGCGTCGGTTCTCGCCGCTAAAAACGCCGCGAAAGCTCGTGCCCAACGCAACGCGTTTGGCCGTCGTCGCATCGGTCACCGAGCTGCCGATGGTCCAATAGGTCCCCCCGTCACTCTTGCTGCCGGGAATGATTTGGGAGAAGGCCTCGAGGTGATAGGCCGGCAAGGCCGCCATGTTGGAGGTGTTGTAGGCGAGCGCGGAAACCCCCGTCGCTCCGGCCCGAGCACCCGAGCCCATGGCCAGGCCATAGGTGGTTTCGAGCGTATCCTCGGAGGGAACGAGCGCAGGATCGCCCAGCCCTTGAACGCCGGAGGGCGCTTCGGTCTGCGCCCACACGGTCGAAAACGGGCACAGCACGATCGACAGACCGACGAATGCCGCCCCCCAACAAGCTCGCTTTGCCCCCATGGGTAACGCCCTCGGCGAAGCTAGCAGTGATGGATCTCCCCTCCAAATTGTCGACTGCTTGGCGATGATGGGTGAAACGCGGCGGGCAGGCCGCTTCTTCCCGTTGCCAATTGCAGTCCACTCGAGCGGGCTCTACATGCCCGAGGTGCTGGATTCGATACTGGACAAATCCGTTCTTGGTTACACGGCGCTTGGTTACTGGCTGCGTCCCCATCCTCCCATCGACGAGGATCTCTCGGGTCGAGTCGCACTGGTCACCGGTGCGACGTCGGGTCTAGGACGGGAAGCCGCGCGGGAGCTGGCTCGCCTGGGCGCCACGGTCATCCTCGTCGGACGCAACCGAGACAAGACCGAGCGCGTGACGCGAGCCATTCGCGAAGAAACGGGAAATCCAAGGGTGCAAGTGCAGATCGCCGACCTGAGCTCCATGGCGGAGATCCGATCCCTGGCAGCGCGCATCCAAGGCCCGATTCACCTGCTGATCAACAACGCCGGCGTGCTCGTCGCCGAACGCACCGAGACGGAGGAAGGCTTCGAGACGACCTTCGCAACCAATCTACTTGGCCATTTCCTTCTCACCAATCTCCTCATCGACAAGTTGGAGTCGCCCGCACGGATCATCAACGTATCTTCCGGGGGCATGTACACGCAGCGCATCGTCGTCGACGATTTGCAAATGAAGCATGGTCGATATGATGGCGCCGTGGCCTATGCGCGCACCAAACGCGGGCAAGTCATCTTGACCCAGCTCTGGGCCGAAGCGCTCGGGACGCGAGGCATCGTCGTGCATGCCATGCATCCGGGATGGGCGGATACGCCGGGCGTATCGAGCTCGCTTCCGCGTTTCTACAAGGTCACCAGGCCCCTCTTACGAACGCCGGCGCAGGGAGCGGACACCATCGTTTGGCTTTGTGCGTCTCGGGAGGCTGGTCGCTGCTCCGGTTGCTTTTGGCACGACCGAAAGCCTCGACCCATCCATCGGCTGGAACGCACGAAAGAAACGGAAGCCGAGCGTCGGGCTCTGTGGAATCGCTTGGCGAAGCTCAGCGGTTGGTCCGGATCTCTATCCGATCTGTCCAAATCCAGCTAGCCTTCGGATCGTGGTCAAGCCACCGAAAGCCCCTGCGGTGCGGCGGCGAATCGTCACGATCTCCATCTACGCAGCGTCATGGCTTTTGCTGATCGCGACGAGTCCTCTGTGGATTGCGTTGGGCATCCTCGTCGGCCTGGCTCGGCGACGATCGTTCATCGTCCTCAGGCTCCTCTTGTTCGGATGCTTCTACCTCGGATTCGAACTGATAGCGTTAATGCTCATTGCAGGCACCTTGACCTTCCAGCGCGGCGAGAAGCGAGCTTCGACGCTCTACCGACTCCAAGCGTGGTGGGCCACCGTCAACCTCGCGGTCGCACAGCGCTTGCTACGTCTCGCCATCGTCGTCGAAGGCGCGGAGAACGCGGTTCCAGGCCCGTCGATTCTGCTGATCCGGCATGCAAGCATTTTGGACACGTTGTTGCCCTGTGTATTCGTCCAGCGCCCTTTCGGCCTGCGGGTTCGCTACGTGCTCAAGCAGGAGCTCTTGTTCGACCCTTGCATCGACATCGTAGGCAACGCCTTGCCCAACTACTTCATCGACCGGACGGGCAACAAGCCCAAAGAGCTCGAGGGGATCCGCACTTTGGTGGCCGATCTGGGAATGGACAGCGTCTTGATCTTTCCCGAAGGAACCCGTTTTTCCAAGCAAAAACGCGATCGATCGCTCGAACGGCTGGAAGCACAAGGCTCGCCCATGTGCGATCAGGCCAAAGCTCTGACCCGCGTTCTTCCGCCCAAGCCCGGGGGCGTGCTGACGCTCCTCGATGCATTGCCGCGAGTCGACTGCGTGCTGCTCGCGCATACCGGACTCGAGTCCTTTGCAAAGATCAAAGACCTTCTGAGTGGTCAAGTCGTCGGGTCCACGGTGCGAATCCGTCTTTGGCGCGTCCCGTCGACGGACATACCTCGTGACGCGGATCCGCGCCTCCGATGGCTCTATTCAGAGTGGGCGAAAGTGGACGCCTTCGTGAAAGAATTCGATGGCGGAAAGTGAGCTCGAAGTGGAAAAACTGTGGACGACTCGTGGGTTCCCGACGCTTTTGCTCGGATCTCGGCGTGGTTGGAATCGCCCTCGATGTGGATTGATTGGGCGGCGGATTCCAGCTCGATGTTGCACGAACGATAGCAATGCGTAATCCGAAGTGATTGCAACAGGTTGTCAACAACGAGGAAACGACCGAGGGAACGAGTCCTGCGCTCGTCAAAAAATCTGCAAGCGAATCTTTCGCGATCCCAAGCGGTTAGAAATTAGTCTACAGATCTTCGTAGACGGTTTGAAAACTCGCTGCTAGTTTCGGCGCCCTTCGGTCAGAGGACACCAGCCGGCGGTCGCCCAGCCGGCATACGTTGGTGGACAACAAAGAAGATCTCGTCCCCTTTTGCGAGCTGTGGATCGTTTGGGGACGAGGACGTGGAATTGCGCGCTTTTTGGGGGCAAAGAGACAATGGAAGATCTGTGGGAACAAGCCCTGAACCGCCTGAAAACACAGCTCTCCGCCGAGAACTTCGAAACGTGGTTAGAACCAGTTCAGTTTGGCGGCATCGAAGGTGATTCCTTCATCCTGCGGATCCCCAATCAGTTCTTCGCCGAGTGGATCGCAGCGCATTATTTGGATCTGATCATCGAGACGCTGCAAGAGCAAGCGGGTGAGCACCGCTGGCCGCCCAAGGTTCGCTGGGAGCTCGACGAGACACTGCGCGAAAAAGCGCAAGCTGCGCGCGAGTCCACACCTCCCCCGCCGCCGACTCGAGCGCCTCGTGCCACACCCCGTGCTCCTGCATCTGCGGACTTGAATCCAAAGTATCGATTCAAGAACTTCGTGGTCGGTCCCGCCAACCAACTCGCACACGCGGCAAGCGTGGCCTGCGGCTCCGATCCAGGGCGCAGATACAATCCCTTGTTCATCTATGGTGGAGTGGGCCTGGGCAAGACTCATCTGGTGAATGCGATCGGACACGCGATTGTGCAACGGAACCCGCGAGCGCGGATCCTCTACCTCTCGGCCGAGCAATTCACCAACGAGTTCATCTGGTCTTTGCAGAATCACCAGATCAACACCTTTCGTCAGAGGTATCGCAACGAGTGTGATGTGCTCCTGATGGACGACATCCAATTTCTCGCCGGTCGCGAGCAGACGCAGGAAGAGTTCTTTCACACCTTCAATGCGCTCTACCATTCCGATCGACAGATCGTGGTGACCTCCGACGTCTATCCCCAGCAGATTCCGGAGATGCAGGAACGCCTGATCAGCCGCTTCCAGTCGGGTATGGTCGCGGACGTCCAAGCGCCGGAGCTCGATACCCGCATCGCGATCTTACAGACCAAAGCCGAAAGTGAAGGCATCGAGCTGCCAAGCGAGGTCGCCCTCTACCTGGCGCAGGCCGTCCGCAGCAACGTCCGAGAGCTCGAGGGGACGCTGCTGCGCATTGCGGTGAAGGCCGAGCTGCTCGGGCTTCCCATCGACCTCGATCTGACCAAGGACACCCTCCGCACCCTGGGGCCCAATCAGGACACGGCCACGACGGTGGAGGACATCCAGCGAATCGCTTGCGGCTATTTCGGCATCCGATTGGCCGACCTGAAGTCACGCAAACGGCACCGAGCCGTCAGCTTTCCTCGCATGATCGCGATGTACGTCTGCCGCCATCGCCTCGGGACGAGCTATCCGGAGTTGGGTGAGCGATTTGGGGGCAAGGACCACACCACGGTCATCAGCGCCGTCCGCAAGATTGGGGGCCTCGTGGAGGCTCAGGACGAGCGCGTATTGGGTGCCGTCGATGCCATCGAGCGCAAGCTCGGCATCTGATGGGTGCGAGGCTCGTGCCGCCGAATGGGGCTCGTATGGAAGGTCTGGGTGAGCCGGGCCTTCCATACGCTTTTAGTGTATACAAACGCCCTGTGCTCGGGTTGGGGATCAACCTGTGGAAGGCCCTTGTGGATCATCCCGTCTGTAGGCTATCCACAGCCGAGCCAGGATTAGCCACCACCCGACAAATTGCCCAAAGCCTCGTCCTTCCGATTGGTTATCTTGGTTCATTCACATTCCACAACTGTTAAGACGAAGACGGTTTTAAAAATTAAGAGATCGAACATGGTGGATACACCGACACATCTCTGCATGGAGTGAATCCGAAATGGAGCTCTCGATCGAAAAGCAACAGTTCCTTCGTGGTCTGGCGCGCACGCACGGAGTCGCTGATCGCAAAAGCTCGATGCACATCCTTTCCAACGTGTTGCTGAACGCGGAGGGACCGGACCGGCTGCGTTTGTCTGCCACGGATCTGTATCTCGGGGTGACGGCCTTGGTTCCCGCCAGCATCAAGAAGGGTGGAAGCATCGCGGTATCAGCACGAACACTCTTCGATATCGTGAAAAATCTTCCCGACGGCGAGGTTCGGTGGAAGCTCACGGACAGTCATGCCGTCGAGCTGAGTTGCGGCAAGGTCCGTTATCGAATTCCGGCCATGCCCGGCGAGGATTTCCCTCCTTTGCCCAATGCGGGCGATGCCGATTTCGCGCACCTCGACGCTGGAGTCGTCTCCGAGCTGATCTCGCTCACCCAATACTCGATGTCTCACGATGATACGCGTCCGCACTTGGCTGGGACGCTTTTCGAGGGCGATGGCAAGGTCGTTCGAATGGTGACCACCGATGGGCACAGGCTTTCGAAAGCCGAACACAAGATCAGTGGTAAGGGCGCCATGATGAACTTCAGCATGCTGGTCCCTCACAAAGGGATCAGTGAGCTCAAGCGACTCTTGGATGACGTGAAAACAGCCAAAAGCAAGGGCGAAGAGCCGGTCACCATCGGGATCGCCACCGCAGGGGGAAATGCATTTTTCACTCAGGACGATCTTTGCTTGAGCGTGAAGCTCGCCGACGAAAACTTTCCTCCGTACGCCAAGGTCATCCCGAGCAAACAAAGCCGAAGAGTCATCGCAGCACGCGCTCCTTTGGTGGAGGCATTACGCAGAATCAGCTTGGTCGCGAACGACAAGAGCGGCGGAGTTCAGCTCATCATCGAGCCGGGCACGCTCCGCATCCAGAGTCAGAACCCCGAGGTGGGTGAGGGCAGCGAAGAAGTGGACGTCGACTATGCAGGCGATGAGCTGCGAATCGGGTTCAACGCCCGCTATCTGCTGGATGCGTTGAGCTCGCTACCGCACGACGAGATCGCGATCGAGCTCAGTGGGGAGCGGGATCCGGGGGTGATCAAGCCCGTCGGGGAGGACTCCGAATTCATCGGCGTCATCATGCCCATGCGGATCTGAGGCTAGGGCGCGGCCTTTGACGTCGGAGAACGCAAGTCGCGTCACCTCGCTCGTCACGCGCGAGTTCCGCAACTTGGGAGCGTTGCGGTTCGAGCCTGGGTCTCACTTCAACGTGATTCACGGGGACAATGGAGCGGGCAAGTCGAACCTGCTGGAAGCGATTTACTATCTCGGTGCGCTCAAGAGCTTTCGAGGCGCAAAAACGGATGACTTGATTGCGCTCGAGGCCGATGCTGCATCGCTCGAAGCCGCGCTCGAAAGCGGGCCGGCCCCTCACCGGCTGCGAATTGATTTGGGGCGATCGCAACGTAGGCGTCTGCAGATCGACGGGAAGCGGCCGAGATCGGCAAGCGCCTGGTTTCAAACCGTTCGGATGGTCCTGTTCCACCCCGGAGACCTGGTGCTGGCTGCCGGCCCTGCGGACAAACGCAGGGCGTTTTTGGACCGAATGCTCGAACAGATGGACCCGGTCTATGCCACGACCCAGCGCAGCTACGAAAGGGCGCTACGCAGCCGCAATCGACTGCTCAAGGAAGAGCGAAGCGATCGACGATCGATCCGCGCATACGATGCCATCCTCGCCAAGTCCGGGGCCGTGATCGGACGGGCACGGCAGCGTTTGATCGACGATTTGGCACCACGCGTGGTTCGGGCGTTTTCGGAGGTTTTCGCGGGTGATGCCGAGCTTTGCGTCCGGTACCTGCCTCGGGTGGAGCCCACCGAAACGGCGATTGCAGACGCACTGACGCGTTCGTTCGAAAAAGACCGAGCTCGGGGCTTCACCGCCGATGGACCCCACGGCGACGATCTCGAGCTGCAACTGCAGGGGGTAGGGGCCAGGTATCACGGCTCACAAGGGCAGCACCGGACGATCGTGCTGGCTTTGAAAACCGCAGAGCTCGATTTGCTTGCCGAGCGCACGGGCCGAGTGCCGATTCTGCTCTTGGACGACGTGTCGAGCGAGCTGGATCGTAGCCGAAACCGCCGTTTTTTCGAGGTTTTGAGCCAGGCGGGAGGCCAGGTGTTCCTGACGACGACCCACCCCGAGTTCATCTTGCTCGAGGGGAGCCGGGTCGAGTTTCACGTGGAAAGAGGTCGGGTCACTCGAGGATCTTCGCGCTCTTGATGTAGTCGAGCTTGGGGAAATTTTTCCGGAGGTAGTCGTTGCCTTGCGACTGGATCAGGCCCTGCGACGGGCCCCGACCTCGCGGGGCGCCCTCGCCGTAGCCGTCGTAGAGAGCATCGACCGGCTCCATGTCCCGCACTTTGCCGAAGGGTGCGAACCCCATCGCGTCGAGCCGCGAGTTGTCGGCGAAGTTGATGAAGAACTGCGTGGTGCGGGAGTCCGGGCCCGAGGTGGCGAAGGTGACGGTGCCCCGCGTATTGCTGGCCTTCACGGGATCATCGGGAATGGTTTTCTGTCGCCATTTCGCGCTGAGCGCAGGATCTCCACTGATGCCCACTTGGGCCATGAAGCCTCCGATCACGCGGAAGAATGCGAGGTCGGTGAAATACCCGTCCTCGACGAGCTCGTAGAAACGGTCGGCGCCACGAGGCGCCCAGTCACGATGGACGTCGATCACGATCGGACCCTTGGTGGTGTCGAGCTCGACGGTATATCGATCCGGGGCACGCTGGGGACCTTCCTCCGGCTTGGCGGTTGGCGTCGCGGCGGAGCTCTCCTCGCTTCCGCTCTTGGTTTGGGCTTCTTCGTTCTTGGGGCATCCAGCGAGGAATGCACCCGCCAAAAGAAAAACGGCTACGGTTCGCATGGGCCTACCTTGGCAAGGTCGGAGGCCCGTGCAAGCCACCTTCAAGATTCGAACAGACCCTTGAGCTTACGGAGGAAGCTAGCCTGCTGGGGGTGCACATCATCCCCGATTTCATGCGCGAGCTCGGTGATCAATTTGCGCTGGCGGCGGCTCACCTGCTGCGGGACCTCGACCACCACCGTGACCAACTGATCGCCCTTGCCATAGCCACCGTAGACTGGAATTCCCTTGCCCCTGAGCCGGAACATCTTCCCTGATTGGGTACCGGCCGGGACCTTCATCACGACGTTACCCTCCAAAGTCGGGACCTCGATGCTCGCACCCAAAACAGCCTGTGGATACGAAATCGGCACCGAGAGCAAAATGTCCGCCCCCTCTCGACTGAACAGGGCATGGTCTTTGACCGTGATGTTGATGTGAAGGTCGCCGTTTCCATTGGCACTGGCTTCGCCCGCGCCACGCACCGTGCGAACGGCGCCGTCTTGGACGCCCGCGGGGATCTTCACCGACATCGATTCGGAGCGCAGCTGGCTTCCACTCCCATTGCAGGCCTCGCACGGGGTGGGGATCTTGTGGCCCGTGCCGCGGCAGGCATGGCACGGACGGGCAGCGGCAAAGAGGCCGCGCTGGTACTTCACCTGCCCTCGGCCCTGACAGACGTTGCATTTATGGACGGGGGTGCCCGGCTGGGCGCCCGTGCCGTTGCAGGTCGTGCAGGGCGCAGGACGATTGACGTCGATGGTTTTTTCCGTTCCCAAGGCGGCTTCGACGAACGAGATTTCGAGGTCGTACGTGAGGTCGCGGCCCGTGCGACGCTTACGGCGGCCTCCACTGAAGACCTCGCCGAACAATCCCTCGAGGATGTCGGTGACGGCCCCGAAATCACCGGGTTCGAAGCCCGCTCCTCCGCTTTCGAAGGCGGCGTGCCCGTAGCGATCGTACTGTGCTCGTCTGCCCGCATCACCGAGCACTGCGTAGGCCTCGCTTGCCTCTTTGAAGAGATCCTCGGCGCTGGGGTCGTCGGGATTTCGATCGGGGTGATACCGCATGGCGAGCGCACGATACGCCTGCTTGATCTCGTCGGCCGACGCGGTTCGGCTGACTTGCAGGATCACGTAGTAGTCTCGTTTGTCCACGGCTTGGCGGAGTGTAGACGGGCGGCCTATGGGCGCAACAGCATGGAAAAGGGACGCTGACTGTGCCAGGGAAACGTGAAATGGAGGCGTTCGAGCTCGAGGTGGAGCAAGCAGATGCCGGCCAGCGGCTCGATACCACGCTGGCCAGGCGGGTGCCGGGCCTCAGTCGCGGGCGAGCCCGGACGCTCATCGAATCGGGCGCCGTTCGCGTCGACGGCCGCCTGGTTCCCAAGGCCTGCGTGTTGAAGGAGGGACAGCGGGTGAGCGTGGATGAATTGCCTCCTCCCAGGGATTTCCATGCCTGCCCCGATCCGGATCTGCCACTCGAAGTGCTCCTCGAAACGGAGGACTTCGTCGTGGTCGACAAGCCCGCCGGGGTACCGAGCCATCCGCTTCGGGAGGGCGAGCGGGGAACGGTGGCCGGAGCGCTCGTCGCACGTTATCCGGAGATGCGTGATGTCGGTTACCGACGGCGCGAGCCTGGCATCGTTCATCGACTCGACACGCATACTTCCGGCGTGATGCTCGCGGCTCGTAATGCCGATGCGTTTCGGTCGCTCGAAGGAGACCTGCGGGCAGGTCGGATCGAGAAACGCTATCTGGCGCGATGCGTGGGCGCCGTCTTGGCGCCGAGGATCATCGATACCCCGATCGCGGGCGACCCGCGAGATCGTCGAAAGGTCCGCGCTTGCGTCGACCCGCGAGAGGCGAAACGCCTTGGTGCGCAACGGGCGCAGACCGAGGTGCTTTCGAGCCGGTCTGCAGCGCATGGCTCGCTCGTCGAGGTGCGCGCCAACCGGGCCCGCCGACATCAAGTTCGCGTGCACCTGGCTTCGATCGGCCATCCGCTTCTCGGAGACACACTTTACGGCGGCCCTCGTCTGCGGAGCCCGGACCGCCACCTCCTTCACGCGATCGCCTTGCGGATCGGGAACCTCACGATCACCACAAGTGCCTGGAATTACAGCGATTTGGATCCAGAGCTTGCAACCTGAAGGGATGGAGCTCGGCCCCATCGGGGCGGCGTCGAAGTCAGTCGCCGGCGTGCCTGGCATGGGGGCGCCGCGATTTGCCGTGCTTGGAACGACGAGGAGCGCCTCGCAGTCGTTCGATCTCGTCGCGTAGCTCGGCTGCGCGTTCGAACTCGAGCTCTTCGGCGGCGAGTAACATCTCGCTGCGGAGCTCTTCGATGCGCGCGGCCGTGTCCGCTTCGGCGCTCAGAGCTTCGGACTTGCGAAGGACCGGGATGACCACGTAGTCGCCCGCACCAGTGGAACGATCCATTTCGAGGACCGCCTTTCTCACCGTCTGCGGCGTGATGCCATGCGTCAGGTTGTACTCTCTTTGGCGCTCTCGCCTGCGTTCGGTTTCATCGATCGCATGGCGCATCGCTTCGGTGATCCGATCGGCGTACATGATCACTTCGCCGCTTGCATTGCGAGCCGCGCGGCCGATGGTCTGAATCAGCGATCGCGCGGATCGCAAGAAACCTTCCTTGTCGGCGTCGAGAATCCCGACCAGGGAAACTTCGGGAAGGTCTAGACCTTCGCGAAGTAGGTTGATCCCGACGAGCACGTCGAACTCGCCGCGCCGCAAATCCCTAAGAATTTCAACACGTTCCAGGGTGTCTATGTCGCTGTGCAGATAGCGGACCCGAACGCCAAGCTCGCTGTAGTACTCGGTGAGATCCTCCGCCATTCGTTTGGTGAGGGTCGTGATGAGAACTCGTTCGTCACGAGCGACGCGCTCGCGGATTTGGGCGAGGAGATCATCCACTTGATGTCGGGTCGGGCGTAGCGTGATCTTGGGATCGAGCAGGCCGGTGGGTCGGATCACCTGTTCGATGATCACGCCTCCTGCTTGATCGACTTCCCAGTTGCCGGGCGTGGCGCTGACGTGGATGACTTGACCGACGCGTTCCTGCCACTCGGAGAAGCGCAGTGGTCGATTGTCGAGCGCGCTCGGAAGACGAAAGCCGTGCTCTACCAGTGTCTCCTTTCGCGATCGATCGCCTCGATACATCGCGCCGAGCTGGGGGACGGTGATGTGTGATTCGTCGAGCACAACCAAGAAGTCGTCCGGGAAGTAATCGAGCAGGGTGGGAGGCGGCTCGCCCTCTTCGCGCCCGGACAGATGCCGGCTGTAGTTCTCGATGCCGTGGCAGAATCCCATCTGCTCGAGCATCTCGAGGTCGTACATCGTCCGCTGCTCGAGTCGCTGTTTTTCCAGCAATTTCCCTTCTGCTTCGAGCTTCGGAAGCCACTGTTGGAGCTCTCGTCGAATCGAGTCGATCGCGCGCTTTCGGTGCTCTTCCGGTGTGACGTAGTGGCTTCCCGGATACACGCCGTATTGGTCGAGCTCTTGGAGCCTCTTTCCTCGGGTGGGATCGATTTCGACGATACGTTCGATCTCGTCGCCCCAGAACTCGATCCGCACGGCGAGGTTTTCGGAGTGCGCCGGAAAGATCTCGACCACGTCGCCCCGCACTCGAAACGTTCCCCTGTGAAAGTCGATGTCGTTGCGCTGGTACTGAATGTCGACGAGACGTCTCAGCAGGCGATCGCGACGAAACTCTTGACCCACCTCGAGGTTGATGAGCATCTCTTGGTACCACTCGGAGGAGCCGATGCCGTAGATGCAAGAGACGCTGGCGACGATGATCACGTCGCGTCGAGAGAGCAAGGACCGCGTCGCACTGTGGCGCATGCGATCGACTTTGTCGTTGATGATCGCGTCTTTCTCGATGTAGGTGTCGGTCGATGGAATGTAGGCTTCCGGTTGGTAGTAATCGTAGTAGCTGACGAAATACTCGACCGCGTTGTTTGGAAAGAGCTCCCGCATCTCGCTGTAGAGCTGCGCAGCCAGGGTCTTGTTGGGCGCGATGATCAAGGTCGGCCGCTTGCTTGCCGCGATGACGTTGGCGACCGTGAAGGTTTTTCCGCTTCCCGTGATCCCCAGCAGCACCTGATGCGAATCACCGCGAGCGAGGCCTTCGGCCAGCTCGCGGATCGCGGCCGGCTGATCGCCCTTGGGCGTCAGGTCGGTGACCAGCTCGAGCTCTCGCCCCATCGGCGTAGGTTAGCTTGAAAAAGCAAAGAGTCCGCCTAAGGAAGGGCCCATGGAGATTGGACGATTCTGGGACGTGGCGACGGCGACGGCGGCTAGCGCGGCCCGACCGAATTTCGGCAATCATTACGAGCCACGACTGCGCGTCCCCCAGGAGCCGCTGGAGCTCTACGAGTTCGAGCTTTGTCCGTATTGTCGGTTGGCGCGTGAAGCTCTTTCGGCCTTGAGCCTCGATCCGATCGTCTACCCTTGTCCGAAAGGGGGCAGGAGGTTTCGACCCCAGGTCAAGGCGGCGGGGGGGCGCCTCATGTTTCCTTTTCTCGTCGATGCCAATACGGGCGTGTCGATGTACGAGTCGGCAGACATCGCAGCCTATTTGTTCCGCGAGTATGGGTCTGGCCGCGTTCCTTGGTTCCTCCGGCACCGAGCATTCGCCGTGCCGACTTCCATGATGGCCTCGGGCTTTCGGCCCCGACAAGGAGGTCGTGCAGTCCCATCGCGGCTGCCCGAGCAGCTCTTGGTGCTTTATTCCTACGAGGGATCGCCGTTTTGCCGGATCGTGCGGGAAGCCCTTTGCGAGTTGGAGCTTCCATATCGTTTGAGGAACGTTCCCCGAAACAGCCCGGATCGTGCGGGGTTCGTCGCGCTCTCCGGAAAGATGCAAGTGCCCTATCTCGTCGACTCGAACACCGGGGTACAGATGTTCGAGTCGGCCGACATCCGCCGCTACCTCTACGAGACGTACGCCCTCGATCCGACTCGCCGGTGACGAGGCGGCGCATCGAAGGCGGCTTTCACGGCGTTAGCCGTTCTTCTTGGCGAAGTCGCGAGCGAAGTCGACGAACTTCTGGACGTTTGCCGGCTCCATGGCGTTGTAGATGGAGGTGCGAATGCCTCCAACCGATCGGTGTCCCTTGATACCCACCATGCCGGCCGCGCTCGCCTCGGCGATGAGCTTTTTCTCCAGCTCTTCGGTGGGCAACCGGAATACCGGCGTCATCATCGAGCGCGAGTCCTTTTCGACCGGACAGCGGAAGAAGCTCGGGTTTTCGTCGATCATGGCATAGATGGCGCCGGCCTTTTGGCGGTTGCGCTTTTCCATGGCCGCCGCGCCGCCTTGGTCACGGACCCATCGCAAGACGTTGCGCACCATGTAGACCGCAAACGTCGGGATCGTGTTTTGGAGCGAATCGTTGTCCAGGATCGTCTTGTAGCGGAAGATCTTGGGGAGTGTCTTGGGACTGCGCTCGGCTAGGTCCTTGCGAAGGATCAGCACGGTGATTCCTGCCGGGCCGAGATTCTTCTGCGCGCCGGCATAGATGAGCCCGAACCTCGATACGTCGATGGGGCGCCACAAAATGTCGCTCGACATGTCCGCGATCAGCGGCACGTCGCCGCTGTCCGGATACTCGTGAAACTGGGTGCCCATGATCGTGTTGTTGCTGGTGAAATGCGCGTACGCAGCGTTCGCATCGAGGTCGAGCTCCGACTGCTTGGGCACGCGGATGTATTGCCCGTCGACCTTTCCCGACCCGGCTTCGCGGGCCTCGCCCGTGACCTTGGCCTCCGCCAGCGCCTTGTCGCTCCACGCGCCGGTCATGATGTAATCGGCGGATTGACCGGCGCCGCGTAGGTTCATCGGGGCCAGGGCGAACTGCGCGGATGCTCCGCCCTGCATGAAAAGCACCTCGTGCGTGTCGGGAACTCCCATCAGCTCACGAAGCAAAGCCTTGGTCTCTTCGTGAACCTTCGCGTAGGCCGCTCCGCGATGACTGTGCTCGAGGAGGGACATCCCGGTGCCTTCGAAATCGAGGAGCTCTTTTTGTGCTTGCTCGAGGACCGCCAGCGGGAGGGTGGCGGGCCCGGCGTTGAAATTGATGACGCGAGCCATAGGCGCGGGAGCCTAGTCCCCGTTCGAACCGGCGCAACTCGTTGAGGCGGCGTGGGCCAAACCCCGAAAAAATGGTGGAGCTGAGGGGAATCGAACCCCTGACCTCCGCATTGCGAACGCGGCGCTCTCCCAACTGAGCTACAACCCCGAGGTCGGCGGTTCGTATAGCTTCGCCGATTGCGCGTGCAACTCGAACGTGCCCCGGCAAGGGCCCGAACGCTGAAAATGCGTTCGGGGGCGCGCTTGCCGCCAGGGGGCTCGCCCTTCTACCTTGAGAGGATGAGACGGAGTCGGGGGACCTTGAGGGCTGGTTTGTGGGTCGGGGCGCTTTGGGGAGCCATGCTGTTGACGGGTGCGCAGGCGGTGGCGCAGGAGACGGCGGACGATGCGGCGGCCCGGGAATATTTCGAGCGCGGCCGGGCTGCCTTCGAGCAAGCCGACTACGAAACCGCATTGGTGTACTTCCGACACGCGTATCGGCTGAGTCCACGAGGAGAGCTTCAGTACAACATCGGCGTTGCGGCCGATCGACTGCAACGAGAAGAAGAAGCGCTCGCCGCGTTCGAGCACTATTTGGAGGAAACGCCCAATCCAACGCGACGAGCCGAAGTGCGCGAGCGGATCGCAGCGCTGCGGCAGTCGATTGCCGAGCGTGAAGCAACGAAACAAGCACTCGAACGAGCCAAAGTGCAAACCATCGAGACGAACAGCGCGGGAGCGGTCGACGGAAGACGCATGAAGACCTCCGCCGTCGTCGGCGCGAGCGTGCTCGGCGCCGTCGGGGTTGCTGGAGTCGCAGCGATGGGTGTAGGTCTTGCGCGCAATGGCGCGTGTGCAGAAGCGATCGACGGTCGCTGTGTGACGCAACAGTCGACGACCGCGTGGACGTGGGTGTACGGCGGCATTGGCCTCGCTGCCCTGGCCGGCAGCGCTACTTGGCTGGGCATCACCGCCAAGCGACGAAAGAACGCCGCGAAGATCGAGTTGGGGCTCTCCCCAACGCGGGTGTTTCTACGAGGTTCTTTTTAGGAATCAAATGTGATACCAATCCAAGGCACCGGCAGCCTCAGAGCTCCAAGACGTCGAGCACTTGCAGCGCCGTCGGCACCAACCCGTCGGGGCTGTGCACCCGCGGGGCTCGCACAATGGGAACCCGGGGAAGACAATCGGCGAGCACAGCGGCATTGGAGGCGCGGCTGGAGTCTTCGGCGTTCGCCGGCTCCACTTCGTTGAGCACGATGGCGCGAACGGAGATGTTGCGCTTTCGAAGCGCTTCGACCGCGCTGAGCGTATAGGACAAGACACCGAGCGCATTGCTTGCCACGACGACCGCAGGCAAGTCGAGGTGGCTCATCAAGTCGGCCATGGTGTGTTGACGATCGAGAGGAACCAGCACGCCGCCGGCGCCTTCGACGAGGACGAAGTCCGCACTTGCACCGAGCTCCCGGGCGCGGTGCGCCATCGCTCGGAGCGATCCCACCGCCGGTCCTCCCAACTTCTCGATCGCGTACGGCGAGAGGGGCGGCTCGGCCCGATAGAGCCCGGGTGCGGTGGCCAGGGACGCGTCCCCGCAGGCATGCGCCAACGCCAAAGCGTCGAGTGGATCCGGGGCAACGCCGGTTTCGATCGGCTTGATCGCAACCACCCGCTTGCCGCGCTCGAGGCAGGCGGCGACGAGCGCCGTCGAGAGCCAGGTCTTGCCGACCCCGGTTCCAGTTGCGGTGATGAAAACACCCCTCATCGGCTTGCCCCCCTGTGAGCTCCAGCCACGGCGTCGAATGCAGCCATCGCTCGCTCTATCTGATCCTCTAGGTGTGTCGCCATCGGTGTCACCCGCAGCCTAGCCGTTCCCCTGGGCACGGTTGGAGGCCGGATACCCTGGACGAAGACTCCTCGTTCGAAGAGGTCGCGCGAGATCTTCATCGTGGAATCGTTTGGACCGACGATCACCGGGATGATCTGGCTTTCGCCGTCCGGCACGTCGTAGCCGAGCGCTCGGAGCTCCACGCGGAGGCGGGCGGCATGGGCGAGCAACCTGCGTCGCTCGGGGTCTGCCTGTCGCACCAGGGTTAGAGCGGCCGTCGCGGCACGGGCCACCGGCGGCGGGGGTGCCGTGGAGAAGACGAAGCTTCGGGCTCGGTTTCGTATCCAGGAGATCAGGGGCTCGCTGCCGGCCACGAAAGCGCCCGCGGCACCGAAGGACTTCCCCAGCGTGCCGACGATGGCGTCCGGGGTGACTCCTTGCTCTGCGGCCAGGCCACGCCCGCAGGGGCCCATCACGCCAAGGGCGTGGGCCTCGTCGACCATGAGGCCGGCTTCGAAGGCGCGGCCCAGGCTCGCAAGGTCCGCAAGCGGGGCGATGTCGCCGTCCATCGAAAAGAGCGAGTCCGTGACGATCAAGGCGCGGTCTGCGCCACCACGATGGCGGCGAAGAAGAGACTCCAGATGATCGGCATCGCGGTGTGTGTAGACGTGGACCTCGGCCCGAGACAGGCGGCATCCATCGATCAAGCTGGCATGGTTGAGGGCATCACTGAAGACGGCATCGCCCGGACCGACGAGGGCCTGGATGGCCCCTAGGTTGGCGGCGTAGCCGCTCGAGAAGAGCGCAGCGTCCGCGGTGCCCAGGAACTCCGAAAAGGCCCCCTCGGCTTCCCGGTGGGCGTCCATGGTTCCTGTGACGAGGCGAGAGGCTCCCGATCCGACACCTTGGTCCGCCGCAGCAGCCGCGGCGGCGCTGGCCAGCTCTGGGTGATTCGCCAAGCCTAGGTAGTTATTCGAGCACAGGCAGATCAGCGTTCGGCCGTCGACCCGGATCTCGGGACCCTGGGGTCCGTGGATCGGGACGGGACAGCGGACAAGACCCGCCGCCTGTAGCTCTTCGAGGGCTTCTCGAATTTGTCGCTGAAAGCCCATGGGCCGCATCTAAGCCCGCAAGTGGCGGGGGTCAACGCTGTGTTTCACGTGAAACACCCTGGCCAACGGGGTGCTCACCTAGAGACGTTTCACGTGAAACATCCTGAAGCGCACTCAGAACCGCAGCTTCTCCCGAGGGCTGTGATCGAAGGCTTCCTGCACCGTCTTCAGCGCCTCCTCCACCGCCTGGGACTTCCCCTCCGGCAGAACGAGCTCGAGATGTGCGATCAGATCCCCCCGACGTCCGCCTTTTTCCGCCACTCCCTTGCCCCGCAGGCGAAGCTTCGCACCGTTCTGGGATCCCGCCGGGATGGTGAGCTGCACACTTCCCTCGGGAGTCGGCACGCTGACTTTGGCGCCTGCATAGGCCTCCAGCGGCGTCACTGGCACGGTCACGTGGAGCTGTTTGCCCTTCATGGAAAAATAGGGGTGCTTCCGGACTCGCACCGTCAGCACCAAATCGCCGGCCGGGCCGCCGTGGAGACCTTGGCCGCCCTGCCCTCGAAGGCGAATCTTCCCGTCGTTCCGGACTCCCGGTGGAATTCGTACCTTCAGCGTCCGCTCCCCTTCCGCCGAGCGCAAGCTGAGCTCCTTGGTACTCCCGAGTACGGCGTCACGGAAGTCCACGGTGATCTCGGACTCGACGTCCGCGCCCCGTCGCGGCGCGCGCGCGTAAGCACCTGGTCCTGGCCCACCGACGCCGAATAGGTCCTCGAGATTGAACTCGAACTGGCTGGCGCCGCCCCGGCTGCCGCCACCCCTCGCGGCCGCGCTGAAGATGTCGCCGAAGTCGAAGCCACCGGCACCACCCACGCCCCTGCCCCCGAAACCCTGCTTGGCCGCGCGATAGGCATCCGGGTCGAATCCTTCTCGCAAACCCATCTCGCCAAACTCGTCGTACAGCTTGCGCTTATCGGCATCCGACAACACGTCGTAGGCGCTCGACACGTCCTTGAAGCGTTCCTCGGCTGCTTTGTCATCCGGGTTGCGATCCGGGTGCAGCTCCTTGGCAAGTCGGCGGTACGCCTTCTTGATTTCCTCCGGGCTCGCATCCCGCGATACACCCAACGTCTTGTAGAAGTCGCGGTCAGCCATGGATGACAAACCTAAGCACGAAGCCATTCGTTTCCAAGGGCACTTTCACGCTCATGAATGACAATTTCAGCATCATTTCTTTCAATTTATGCCATATTAGGCTCATATCTAACCTGGGATAGTCACCCTCGATGTGTACCATCGTGTGGTGCCGTTCTTGCTGCCATCAGGGCCGCATGATACTCGCTCGCCATGGCTTTGGTCGATGTCAGTCGGCTTCCGAAGCATGTCGCGATCATCATGGATGGCAACGGCCGATGGGCCGAGGCCCAAGGGAAGCCGCGCACCGCGGGACACGAGCGTGGCGCCGATGCAGTTCGTGCCACGATGCGTGCCGCGCGTCGCTTGGGAGTACCCGCGCTCACGCTCTACGCGTTCAGCGAGCAAAACTGGGATCGCCCGCAAGCCGAGATCGACGCGCTCGTGGATCTCTTGTGCCAGTGTTTGGTTTCGGAACGAGACGAGCTCATCGACAATCAGATTCGGCTCAATGCGATCGGCCGTCTGCACAAGTTGCCGCCGCGTGCACAATCGAAGTTGCAAGCGTTGATGGACGCGACGGGATCCTATCGAGGCATGACACTGACCTTGGCATTGTCCTACGGAGGCCGCGAAGAACTGATCGACGCTGCACGTGCGCTCGCCACGAAAGTGCGCGAAGGACAACTTCAGCCGTCGGACATCGACCAGCAAGCGATCGAGGCACGCTTGCCTTCGATGGATTGCGGTCCGGTCGACCTGCTGATTCGCACCGGTGGCGAGCAGCGAATCAGCAACTTTCTTCTTTGGGGATCGGCCTATGCCGAGTTCTACTTCACCGACGCGCTTTGGCCTGATTTCGACGCGAATTCCCTGTATTTGGCGATCGAAGCCTACCAGGCGCGCGAGCGCCGATTCGGGCGCGTTCCGAGCGCGGAGCGCACACCGATGAAGAGCGAGTCACCCGACGAGTTGGAGCGCGCGCTATGAACGAAGCCATGGAGGAAGCACCCACGAAGAAGAGATTGACGGGTACCGCGCTTCGTGTCGCCACGGTGGTGCCCCTGATCCCGATCATCGTGTGGATGATGTTTGCAGGACCGGATTGGCTGTGGCGACTGTTCATCCTGGGTGCGATCGCGATCGGTGGGTACGAGCTCATGGCGATGAAGGTTCCATCGTCGCGCACGTTGCCCGCGTGGGGCTCGGCGAGCTCCGTGTTACTGGGCACGGCGATCATCTTGGCGCAGAGCTTCACGGCGATTTATGGCGCCATCTCGATCATCGTGCTCGGTGCCATGGTGGCGAGCCTTCTCAAGGAAGATCCACTACGGGATGCGAGCGTGCGTGCCGGTTGGCTCCTCGGCACGCCCGTCTATGTGGCCGGTGCGCTGTCGGCGGTCTCGCTGGTCCGTGATTTCGAGCCCACCGGCGCTTGGGTGTTGCTGACCATGGTCCTGGCCTGGGGTAGCGACACCGCGGCGTACTTCGTCGGCCGCAAGTTCGGGACCACACCATTTTCCCCTCGAATCTCGCCCAAAAAGACCCTCGAAGGCTCGGCTGCGGGACTTGGTGCATCGGTGGTTGGCGCGGCCATCATGAGCATCTTCTTGCCCTCACTCCCCGTCATCGATGCGATTGCGCTGGGCGTCTTGGCAGGCGCGGCGGGTCAGGCCGGAGACCTGTTCATCTCGGTTCTGAAGCGCAGCAGCGGCGTCAAAGACAGCGGTGGCATCCTGCCCGGTCATGGAGGCATTCTCGACCGGGTCGATGCGCTGGCATTCACTGCGCCGGCGACCTGGGCTTACGGCCACTTCATCGCCGGGTTCTGATCCGCGGACTCGTCACCAATCCAAAATCGCGACCATCACACCGGTCGCGACGATGAGTGCTCCTGCGGCGCTGTCGCCGTAGCGTTCGATCCACTTGCCCTTGAACCGCTGCGCGCCCGAATGTGCCAGCGCAACCAGCACCACCATCGTTCCGATCGTAGCGACCTCGTAAGCAACCACGATCGAAAGCGTTTCCGCGAGGGACAGGGGCGCGGCTGCAAACAAGATTGGAATGACCGCAACGCATGGATCGGCGCAGTAGATCAAAAACAAAGACCACGTCGTAGCGCGCGATGGATCGTGGACGTGATCGTAGTGATGGTGATGGTGCCCATGGATGCGGTGAGCAAACGCGCCCCGCAGGCCCCAAATCGCATACGCGACACCGAACCCGATCAACAACAAGCCAGCGATCGAAACCATGTGTTCGCCGAGCGATTCGAACAGCTGTGCTCCAAACAAGAGCGCAAGCAGCCCGAGGAGCACCGAAACCGTCACGTGGCCGAACCCGCAGATCAGCGCGACACGGGCCGTGCGCGCTCGTGACCAGCCGCGGGCGCGCGCGACGGCAGCGATGGGAACCCAGTGGTCGGGCGCCAAAGAGTGTAATGATCCTAGGGTGATAGCGCCGAGTGCCAACGACGCGAAAAGGCTAGTGTGGTTCATGGGCCTGCTCTGGTCCGTGGTCGTGGGAGTGGTCGTGACCGGCGGTGCTTCGAGGCGTCGAGCGGACGGGTCGTCGTTCCTCGAGCCAGCGCAGCCACTCGTCGATTCCCAAGCCTGTTTTGGCAGACACCTGAAGCATCTGCGCGTTGGGCATCACCCGGTCGAGCGCGTCCTTCACGGCCGCGACATCGAAGTCGAGATGTGGAACGAGATCGACCTTGGTAAGCAGAACGAGATCTGCTTTTTGAAACATGACGGGATACTTGAGCGGCTTGTCTTCGCCCTCGGTGACCGAGAGCGCGACCACGTTGGCCGCCTGTCCGAGGTCGTAGATCGCGGGGCACACGAGATTGCCTACGTTCTCGATGAAGAAGATGTCGCTGTCGTTCGACGGGAAGTGATGCAAAGCGTGGTGCACGAGCCGAGCATCGAGATGGCATGCGGAGCCCGTGGTGATGGTCGACGAAACGATGCCCGCGGCGTTGAGCCGATCCGCGTCGCGATCGGTTGCGAGATCGCCGCTCACCGCACCGAGTTTCAGTCGGCCCCCGGCGGCCTTGGCGGTCGCCTCCAACACGGCGGTCTTCCCCGCTCCCGGCGAGCCCATCAAGTTGATGGAAAGAACGCCTAAGGTCTCGAAATGACTACGGTTATGTGCAGCTTGGGTGTCGTTGTCCGACAGGATCCGTTCCTGCACCTCGATCGGCACGATCTCGGGGTCGCCGCATCCGCAGGTTTCACACATTGGGGGCCTCCATTTCAATTCGGTCCAGGACGATTTCATCTCCATGAATCAAACGCGCCGGTCGACCGCAACCATCGCAGCGAAGGATCGCGCCCCTTTCGAAGCTGCGGTTGCAATCAGTGCATGCCCAAGT
>JASFKY010000027.1:0-21437 GCA_050118395.1 Myxococcales bacterium
AGCCAATCCCGCTGCCACCGTGGTCTTCCCGACACCGCCCTTGCCGACAACGAACAGGAAACGTCGGTCGAGCAAATCCATCAGCGCCGTCTTTAGCGGTGGGTCGCGCAAGCGGCAAACCGCCGTGGTTTCACAGCGGAATTTCTGGGTTGGCGAGGCTGGCGCCCCCGCGACTGCATGCTAGCGTCCCCCGAGCGCGATCATGAGCGGTTCCCGCAATTCCGTTAGCAAGACCGTATGGTCGTTGGTTCTGTTCGCGACCTTGGCGGTTTTCGGCGCGACTCTCTACACGATCTTCCTCGTCGCTCCCGTCGAAAAGCAAATGGGGATCGTCCAGAAGATCTTCTACTTCCACGTCCCGAGCGCTTACGCGATGTACTTGGGGTTTGGTGCCTCGGCCGTGGGTAGCGCCATGTACCTTCTGAAGCGTGATTCGCGGTGGGACGCATTGGGAGTCGCAGGCGCCGAGGTGGGCACCTTGTTCTGTGTGATCGTCCTGTTGACCGGGCCGCTCTGGGCTCGCAAGGCCTGGGGCGTCTGGTGGACCTGGGACCCGCGTCTGACTACGACGCTCCTGGCGGGCATGATCTTCGCCGCCTACCTCGCGTTGCGTTCCATGGGCAGCGCCGGCGAAGTCGAGAAGCGATTTGCGGCCGGTCTGGCGCTGTTCGGATTGATCGATCTCCCCTTGATCCACTACAGCGTTCAACGCTGGCGGGGTGTGCACCCGACGGTCATCACCGGCAAAGGGGGAGGGCTCGAGTCGGAGATGTACTGGGCGCTCGGTCTGAGCTTCATCGCCTTTACCGGGTTGGCCGTCCTGTTGATATGGGCCCGCGCATCTGCGGAACGGCAGAAGGAAGAGGCCGCCCAGCTTCGTTTCGAGTTGATGCACCGATGAGGACATGGACATGCAAGCTCTAATCGCCGCGATACTGCTGGGTGGCACCTTGCTCATCACTCCGGTCGCCTCCGCCCAAGACGGCGCTGCCGGGGCCGAAGCTTCCTCCGAGGCCGGGCAAACCGCCGCCGAGGAGCGGGCCACACAGTTCGTCGGCGTGACGGGACCCGAGGCGGAAAACATTCCGGGGGGCGGCCTGTTGATCGCCGCGTATGCGATTGTTTGGCTCTTCATTTTCCTTTACCTGCTTCGAATGCGAGGGCTCCAACGGCAGACGGCCGAAGAGCTCGAGCGGCTCAGTGCGGAGATCCGGGCCTCCAGGGAGCGTTGATGCCTTCCATCGCCCACATCATTTACATCCCGGGCGTCCTGCTGATCGGGTTCGCGCTTGGGTTTCGAATGGGAGCTCGGGCGGTCAGAGCCGAGCTCGAGCGCCGAGAGCAAGAGCGGCGCCGCTAATCACGAGAGGTACAGCATGCTGAATTTCGAGTTGACCGCGGAACAAAAGGCGCTGGTGGAGGAAACTCGCCGCTTCACTCGCGAAAAGATCATTCCCGTCGCCGGGGAAGCGGACCGAACTCATCAGTTTCCCATGGACGTCTTCAAAGAGGCATGGGAGCTGGGGCTCGTCGCGCCGACCATCCCGGAAGCCTATGGCGGAGCGGGCATGACCGAGGTGGACAACGTTCTTCTCACCGAAGAGCTGGCTTTCGGTTGCACCGGAATCCAGACGAGCATGACCGCGAACACGCTGGCCGCCACTCCGATTTTGATCGCCGGAAACGACGAGCAGAAAAAAAAGTATCTCGGTTTGCTCACCTCCGAGCCCGTGTTCGCGTCGTACGCGATCACCGAGTCGGCTGCAGGCAGTGACGCGGCAGGCATTCAGACGCGCTGCCGAAAAGACGGAAACGACTGGATCATCAACGGGGAGAAGATCTACATCACCAACGCCGCCTGGGCCCGTTGGTACGTCGTGTTCGCTACGGTCGACCCCTCGCGCCGCCACAAAGGCATCATGGCTTTCATCATCGATCGCGATGCGCCCGGCGTGAGTGTGGGCAAGACCGAGGACAAGCTGGGTCAGCGCGCCAGCAATACGGCGGTCATCAGCTTCGAAGACGTTCGGGTTCCGGCGGCCAACGTGCTGGCGGAGGAAGGTCGCGGCTTCAAGCTGGCCATGGAGACCTTCGACCGAACCAGGCCGGACATCGGCGCGGGGGCATGCGGCATCATGAGGCGGGCGCTCGAAGAAAGCATCGCCTATGCACTCGAGCGCAAGACGTTCGGGGTCCCGATCGCCGAGCATCAGATGGTCCAGGCCATGATCGCGGAAATGGGCATCAAGTACGAGGCCACTCGGCTTCTGGTTTGGAAGGCCGCCTGGCAGATCGACGAAGGCGGTCGCAACTCGCTCGTGGCCTCCTACAGCAAGGCCTTCGGGGCCGACAGCGCGATGCAAGTCGCGACCGATGCGGTGCAGGTATTCGGGGGAAACGGCTACATCACCGAATATCCGGTCGAAAAGCTCATGCGCGACGCGAAGATCCTCCAGATCTACGAGGGAACCTCCCAGATCCAAAGGATGGTCATTGCCAAGAACTTGTTCGCGGGCGTTCGCTAGCCTTCTTGTTGCCGCCACTCTGACGGCCTGGCTCGGCTCGGTGGCTACGGCCGAGCCGGCGTCGTTGCCTCCCTTCGTGGGCACTGACGTGCCCCAGGACGAGATCCTCGAAGTCATCGCCACGGCCCGCTCGCGTAGCTTCAAGCCGGTGGGTCACACCTCGGTGGTCTTGCGCATGCGGACCTTGGCCAGGGTGACGGCGGCCGTGAAGCTGCGCAGCCATGGCCTCCAGCACGGTTATCAGCACGAGATCGCCGCCTATCGAATCGGGCGCCTGCTCGGACTGGACAACGTACCGCCTGCCATCTACCGCAGGGTCACCTGGCACGAGATCAAACATCGCTTTTACGAGGCTTTGCTCGACCGGCGCCAGAGCGTCCGCCGGCGTGTGCTCTGGGACGAGGACGATTCGGCTCCGAGTGCGGCCATTTACTGGGTGAAGGGCCTGCGCTCGATCGGCCTGGAAGACACGGACCGGTGGCGGAGCTGGGTCGTGAACGGGACCATCCCCGAGGGCAAGGACGCGCTTGCGCGCGATCTCTCCACCATGGCCGTGTTCGACTTCTTGATCGGCAATTGGGACCGGTTCAGTGGAGGGAACCTTCCGACCAATCGATCCCGGCAGCGTGCTTTTTTGCGAGACAATGATCGCGCGTTTTCCGCTCCGCTGCTTTCGGGCCGGTACGGAAGGCTTCTCGAGGGGTTGCTCGACACGGAGCGTTTTTCGCGAAGCGTGGTCCAAAGTCTCGCAGTCATGGACGAGGAAGCCATCCGCGCCGAGTTGGCTCGCGATCCCAGCAACGAGACGAACCCCCTTCTCAGCGATGCACAGATCGCAGAGGTGATGGACCGCCGCTCCACGATTCTGACGCACATCGCTGCGTTGGTGGACGAGCGCGGCGCCGACCAAGTGCTCGTCTTTCCCTGAACAAGGGGCCGTGGTAGGGACTTCGAGTGGTGAAACCGGATGTACTCGATGCCGTGGAGTTGGGTTACGCGCTCGGCCTGGTCGTCCACGATCTGCGCAATCCGGCGGCGACCATCACCGCCAACGTCGACTTCTTGAAAGAGGTGGGCCTCAGCGACGTCGAGTCCGCAGAAGCGTTGCAAGACGTCAAGCTGGCCGTGGGAGAGCTCCGGCGAGGGCTGGACGAGCTGGCATGGATCAGCCGCTGGCTCACCGGCCAGATTCCCGTCGAGGCCGCCAATGGCGACGCTGGGGTGTTCCTGGAACGGCTCGAGCGCGCCGACACGGCGGTCCCCGTCACCGTCCAGATTTCCCGTGGAGATCAGCTCCATGCGCGAGGTGCCCAGGTGGCGGTCGAAGTGGTCGACCTGCTTCTCCACAATACCCGCGCCCACGTGGCCGAGCCGCAGGCCGAAATTCGGGTTTTTCAGAGCGGAGACTGGGTCGTCATCGAGGTCCGGGACGCGGGCGCGGCGATTGCACCCGAGCTACGGGACACGGCTTTCACCCTCGAGGGACAGCGGCTGCTCAAGGGCAGGACGGACGGCCGGTACGCCCGATTCATCGGCCTGTTCGCGGCGTCGGTGGCGCTCGAAGGAGTCGGGGGCTCGATCGAAGCCGACGCCGAGCCGGGAACGGCCATCTTCAGGATTCGTCTTCGTCGGGTCCTTCCGAGCCGGCGTCCGTCTTCCCCTTAGAGGCCGCCGCCTCCCATTCGCTCAGACGCCGCCGGATGTGGGCTTCGTAGCCGCGCATGGTCGGACGGTAATACCGGCGTCCGCTCAGCGCCTCTGGGAGGTACGTCTCGCCGGGGCTGAAGCCGCTCTCGTCGTGCGGGTAGCGATAGCCCTCGCCGTAGCCCCAGGACTTCATCGCCTGCGTCGGGGCGTTGCGAAGCTTCAAAGGCACTGCAAGCGCTCCGTGCGTTTTTACGTCCGCCTGCGCCGCCTGCCAAGCGCGATAGCTCGCATTGCTCTTGGGCGCGGTGGCCAGATAGAGACAGCACTGCGCGATCGGAAAGATGCCCTCGGGCATTCCCAACCGGTGGAAGGCGGCATCGGCGTTCACAGCCACCTCCAGCGCTTTGGGATCGGCGTTTCCCACGTCCTCGCTCGCAAAGATCACCATGCGCCGCAGAACGAATGACGGTTCCTCTCCGGCCTCGAGCATGCGCATCAGCCAGTAGACGGCGGCATCGGGGTCGCTGCCCCGCATCGACTTGATGAACGCGCTGACGACGTTGTAGTGCTCCTCACCCGATTTGTCGTAGAGGAGGGTATGGGTGGCGAGCGCCTCTTGCACGATGGCCACGGTGAGCTGCTCCACGCCTGCCGACTGGGCGAAATCAGTGGCAAGCTCGAGCGCCGATAGGGCTCGCCGGGCATCGCCCCCCGCATTTTCGGCAATCGCCGCAATCGCATCGTCGTCGACCCTTTGGGGCACGTGTCCGATCCCCTGCTCTCGATCCGCGAGTGCTCGCTCGAGCAATTCGCGAAGCTGCTGCGGCTCGAGAGGTTTCAGATCGAAGACCCGCGCTCGCGACAGCAACGCGGAGTTGACGGCAAAGGAGGGATTTTCGGTGGTCGCGCCGATCAGCGTCACCGTGCCGTTTTCGACGTGAGGCAACAGGGCATCTTGTTGCGCCTTGTTGAAGCGGTGAATTTCGTCGATGAATAGAATCGTCTTCTTTCCGTAGTAGCTCTTTTGTTCTTTGGCCGTGGCGATGATTTTTCGAAGCTCGGGAACGCCACCAAGCACGGCGCTGAACGGAACGAAAAGCGAGTCGGTCTCGTTGGCGATGACGTGGGCCAACGTCGTCTTGCCCGTACCGGGCGGGCCCCACAGGATCATCGACGGGATGCGGTCTGCGCGAATGGCGCGAGCGAGGATGTGACCGTCGCCGAGCAAGTGGGCTTGCCCCACCACGTCCTCGAGGTGTTTCGGCCTCATCCGGTCAGCGAGCGGTGAGCCGGCTTCCGCTTGTCGCTCGAAAAGGTCCACCCAGACGCTTATAGCTCAGCGGAGGATGCGAAGCCTCTTGGGCCCTTCACCCTCGGGCGCCGATTCGCCGCCGGCCCGGTCGAAGTGCTCTTTCGCCACGCGTTCCGACAGCGCGTCGGCAATTGCGGCGAGAGCTCGTCCGGCAGCCGAGGCCGGCGCGGCCTGAACCACGGGAGTGCCCTGGTCGCCCCATTCTCGAACCTGCGGATCGATGGGAACCTTCCCCAATAGCGGCGCTTCGGCGAACTCGGCGATCTTTTCTCCTCCGCCGCTTCCGAACAGCTCGTGCCTCACTCCGGCGCTGTCGATGAAATAACTCATGTTCTCCACCACTCCCAAAATGGGCACGTTGAGCTTTCGGCACATGGAGACGGACTTGTACACGTCTTGAAGTGCGACCTCCTGGGGAGTCGTCACGATGATCGCTCCGGTCAGGCGCAGCTTCTGGGCCAGGGTCAGTGCGACATCGCCGGTCCCGGGTGGGGAGTCGATGACTAGATAATCCAGGCCTCCCCAGTTCACGTCGGTCACGAACTGCTGAAGCGCTCCATGGAGCATCGGTCCGCGCCACACGACGGCTTGCTTCGGGTCCTCGAGAAGGAAGCCGATGCTCATGAGCTTGACGCCAAAACGCTGCAACGGCTCGATGCGCTTGCCGTCTTTGGAAGTGGGCTGTCCTTCGATGCCGAGCATGGTGGGAAGCGAAGGACCGTACATGTCGGCGTCGAGCAGCCCGACTCGCGTGCCGAGCCTGCGGAGCGCCAACGCCAGATTCGTGGCCACGGTGCTCTTGCCCACGCCGCCCTTGCCGCTCATGACGAGGATCACGTTTCGCACGTCCGGGATGGGATCGGTGCTGGTCGCCTCGCGGGTCGGCACGTTGACCTCCGTCTCGAGCTCGACGAACTCGACACCGAGAGACTGGAGGGCGGACTCGATGCGTTCCTGGATGCTCCGCCTGACCTCTTCGGAAGGAGAGCTGACCCGCACTTTCGTCCAAACCCGGTCGCCCTCGACGCGCACCTCGAGCAAGGTCCCTAGCTCGCCCAGGGACTTCTGAAAAATCGGATCTTCGACGGTGCGAAGCGCTTCGGTGACTGCATCGAGGGTGGGGGACCCCATCCAAACCTCCTGCCGCTGCAATTGGGAACGTCTAAAGCGGGGGTTTCGTTCCGTCAAGGTGGACAAACTTCGGCCGGAGCCGCCATAGCGGGTATCCTCGGCTGGTGTCGGTTCGGGAGCGACGCTGGGCTCTTCCGCTGGCCATCTTCTTGCTCAGTGCCGGCCTCTATGCCGCGACGGCCGGAGAGAGGCTGACCCACCCCTCGTCCAACAACCACTACGTGCGTCTGGCGGACGCCTGGCTTCACGGCCGTCTCGATCTCGGTCCGAGCGCGCCTGGCACCAATGATTGGGCCTGCTTCGACGTCGTGGAACGGGGCCCTTGCCCCGCGGGGCGTTATTCCTTCACGTCCAACCCGGACCGGTACCGTTGGTACGTGTCGTTTCCGCCGCTTCCGGCGGTGCTGCTCGTGCCTGTGGTGGCCGTGTTCGGTTTGCGCACCCTCGACGCGCTTTTCTGGGTGTTGTTCGCCGGGCTGGGGCCTGCGCTGATGTTCGTGGTGCTGCGCTTCGTACGCGAGTCGGGACGCAGTGGACGCTCCCTACGAGACGACCTGTGGACGACGCTGATTTTCGCAGTCGGCTCGGTCTACTATTTCGTTGCGGTGCAAGGCACGGTTTGGTTCGCCGCGCATGTGGTCGCGGTAGCCTGCATCTGTCTCTACCTGTTGTGGTCGTTCGGAGGCCGGCGGCCCCTTCTGGCCGGATTGGCGCTCGGCCTCGCGGTTGCGAGCAGGCCTGCGACCCTTTTTCTCGCTCCCTTTTTCGTCATCGAGGCGATCGCTGCGCCAATCGCTGCCTCGAAGCAAGCCCGTCCTTGGCTGACTCGGCTCGTCTCGATCAGCGGGTTTGCCGTGCCGCTGGGCCTCGTGGGGCTTGCACTGATGTGGCACAATCAGGCGCGTTTTGGGGACCCCCTCGAGCTCGGGCATCGGTTCCTGCAAGTGCGTTGGCGGTCTCGGATCGAAACCTGGGGCCTCTTCAGCACGCACTATCTTCGGAGAAATCTGACGGTATTTTTTCTCTCGTTGCCCTGGTTGATGAAGACCAGCCCCTTCGTCCGAATCACCCGCCATGGGCTCGCCCTCTGGTTCACGACACCCAATTTGCTGTGGAGCCTGTTTCCAAAGAAGGCCGACCCCACCATCCTCGGGCTCTGGGCTGCAGTATTGCCGACCGCGCTGTGCACGCTTCTCTATCAAAACACGGGCTGGGTGCAGTTCGGTTATCGCTTCTCGCTCGATTACCTCCCGCTACTGCTCCTGCTGGTCACGCTGAGCCGCCGCCGATTCGGTGCTCTGTTCACCGCCTGTGCGGTGTTTGCGATCCTCATCAACACCTTCGGCGCCGTGACCTTCGACCGATACCCGCAGTTCTACGACACGGACACGACCCAGGAGGTCATCTTTCAGCCGGATTGATCTGGGTCCAGAAGCAAGCGCTCGGCGAGTGAGCTGGCCGGCCCGCGCGGACGAATCACCCGTCCGAGGCCCGCGCTGCCGGCTTCCTGGTGCAAGACTCTGAGCTCGGCCATGGCGGCCTCTTCATCGCGACGGGCGGCCAGGACGTGGGCTCGAACCAGGCGGTGTGAGGCTTCGAGCGAAGGATTGTCCGAAGTTTCCTGTGTGCCCAAGCGATCCAGCGCGCCCTCCGAGTCGCCGCGAAGGGCCAACAGCAAAGCCTCCGTGGCCACCAGCCAGATCTCGATCGATTCCTCGGTGGGTCGGGCGATCCGATCGATTGCGCGTTGGGCCGCGTCGAGGTCGTCGAACTGCAGCTCGCACATCGCGAGCGCTTGGTTTCTCAAGACGGCTTGTGGCTCGGCGAGGACTTCGTCCTCCAGGTCGCGAAGCCATGCCCGCGCCTCTTCCCAACAACCTACCTGCGTCAGTGGTCCGATGCACAGCAGGACCAGCGCGATGTGCCGCTCGGGGTTTTTCCGCCGCACTCGCTCGAGGAGACGACGCAGGGAGCCGAGCGCCGCCGTCCTGGCGTCTTCCTCCTCCAAGCGACGGAGCAAGATCACGAGCCCCCGCATCTCCCGCATCCGGCGCGCCGAGCTCCACTGGAGCAAAAGACCCAACGCGCTTCCGATCCCTGCCGCTCCGGCCTCCACCGCCAGGGGCTCCAATGGCATGGTTCGCAGGACGAAGAAGGCGACCGTTCCGATGACCAGCACCGTCAACGCCGCGCCCAAGAAGGAACGGATGACCGTCCCCAACGAAAGCAAGCCGACAGGAACGCCCCAGAGCCAGCTCCGGATCAAGGGCGCGAGCGACCCGACAATCGCGGCTGCGATGATCGTCCAAAGCATGGGTTACGGCGCGCTCTGCGTACGATAGGCGTAATAGTGTTTCAGCACCCGACGCACATAGCGTTGGGTTTCATCGTAGGGAGGGATCCCGTTGTATTTCTCGACCGCGCCTTCTCCCGCGTTGTACGCGGCTACGGTGAGCACGAGGTCGCCGCTGAAGCGGTTGGCGAGAATCCGGAGGTAGCGAGCGCCTCCGAGGATGTTTTGACGCGCATCGAACGGATCCGAGACGCCCATCGACTGCGCGGTCGCCGGCATGAGCTGCATCAACCCCATGGCGCCCGCCCGGCTCACGACCATCGAATTGAAGTCGCTTTCCACTCGCATGATCGCGCGGATGAACGGCTCGGGTAGCTGATAGAGCCGCGCCGCCTCGTCGATCAACGCATCGTAGCGGCTGTAGCGAGCGTGATCTCGAGAGCTTCGAGCGCTCGGTGCACGCGACGAGGAGCTCGATCGTTTGGCGCTGCTCTTGCTGCGCTTGCTTCCACGGACCACCAGCTCGCAGCGTCCGCCGGGCTCACGGATGTTGGTGTAGTGATGCACGCCGTTCGGGCGCTTGCAGCGATAGATGTCCGCATGCACGGACGAAGCCGTGCTCACGATGAGGGTAGCCACACCGAGTCCTGTCAGGACTTGTCGCAACATCACCCCGCAGTGTATCGCCGGCCGCCGGGTCACGCCAAAATGCGCCTCCCGCGCTTGCAATCGCTGCTTTGGGGCGCATCATGAGCGTCACTCCGATGCCCCGCTTTTTCGAAGGACCCGAAAAAAAGCTGGAGATGGTCGTAGGTCCCGACTTTCCCTCCCTTCGCTCGCTTGGCGAGCCGATGTGGCGGCGAGTGGTGGAGGCGGCTGGCACCAAGGTGCTGTCGGTCTTGCGGAGCGAGCAGTGCGATGGATACCTCTTGAGCGAGTCGAGCCTTTTCGTCTTCGATGATTGGTTCGTCATCATCACCTGCGGGCAGACCACGCTGGTGGATGCGGTCGAAGAAATACTCCGGTCGATTCCGCCCGAGTCGGTGGCTTTCATGGTCTACGAACGCAAGAACGAGCACTACCCGGAGCATCAGCCGACTACTTTCTACGACGATGCCCGTCGCCTCCAGTCCATGTTGCCCGGACGACCCGTGCGCTTCGGTGACGAGCATGGGCACTACATCCAAATGTTCCACACCACGCGCCCCTTTCGTCCGGAAACGTCCGATCCGACACTCGAGGTGCTCATGCATGCCATCGATCCCAAGGTGGCTGAGCACTTCGTGGCGGGCCGAAAGCGTGGACGGGCCACGATGGCCGCTTCGCTCGGCATCGAAGCTCTTCTGCCTGGTTTCGCCACATCCGAACATGTCTTCAAGCCGGTCGGATATTCCCTCAACGCGCTCAACGGGTCGGAGTACTACACCGTGCACGTCACTCCGGAAGACACCGGTAGCTACGTGAGCTTCGAAACCAACCACGATTTTCGGGGTCAACCGAGCGAGTTGGTGGGGGCGTTGGTGGAAATCTTTCAACCTCGGGCCTTCGACGTGCTCACCTTTCTGCCAGGCGAGGAGGCTCGATTGTCCGTTCGCGGCTATCTGCTCGGAGATCACGTCGTCGACACGCTCGGCGGGTACCAGGTGAGCTATTTTCAATATTTCGTTCCTCCAGATGGGCCTCGCCGTGCCGAGGAGTTGGTGCTCTAGGGGATCAAAAAACCCGTACAGCGCCACCGCTCGGCCTGATAGACTCCCTGGGCCTCATGCGCTCGGAAAGCGACTACCTGGTCCTCGGAAGCGGCGTGGCCGGGTTGAGCTTTGCGCTCGAGGCGGCGCGCCACGGCTCGGTCACCATGGTGACGAAGCGAAGCCGTACCGACTCCGCGACCAATTGGGCCCAAGGTGGGATCGCAGCCGTGTTGGATCCGGCCGACTCCTTCGAAGCGCACGTGAAGGACACCCTCAACACCGGGGGCGGCCTCTCTCACCCCGAGGTCGTCGAGATGGTCGTTCGCGATGGCCCCGCGCGCATTCGAGAGCTGATGGAGCTGGGAGCCCGATTCAGCCTGACCGAGGAGGGACATTCCCTCGATCTGACCCGGGAGGGCGGCCATAGCGCTCGGCGTGTCGTTCATGCAGGCGATATCACGGGCGAGGAAGTCCAGCGTGTGCTCGTCGAAGCCGCCGCCGCCGCGCCCGCCATCGAGATCATCGAAGACCACATGGGCGTGGATCTCGTGGAGGCCTCCAAATTCGGCGGACCTCCCAAAGTCGTGGGCGCATACGTCTTGGACGAGCGAACCGGCAAGGTGAAGACGTTCTTGGCCAAGGCCACGGTCTTGGCCACCGGTGGGGCGGGCAAGGTCTACCTCTACACGTCGAATCCGGACGTCGCGACGGGAGACGGGATCGGGATGGCCTACCGGGCGGGTGCCGAGCTCGCCAACATGGAGTTCTTTCAGTTTCATCCGACGTGCTTGTTTCATCCGGAAGCGAAGAGCTTCCTGATCAGCGAGGCTTTGCGCGGAGAAGGCGGGATTTTACGACTTCGCAGCGGCGAGGCCTTCATGGCACGGCACCACGAGATGAAAGACCTGGCCCCACGAGACGTCGTGGCGCGAGCCATCGACTACGAGATGAAGCGCTTGGGTGACGACCACGTCTATCTCGACATGACGGACAAGCCGGCGTCCTTCATCGTGGACAGATTTCCGAACATTCACGCACGCTGTCTCGAGTTCGGCATCGACATGACGAAGGAGCCGATTCCCGTGGTGCCTGCGGCCCACTACATGTGCGGCGGCGTCGTCGTCGATACCAGCGGGCGAACGACGCTCGATGGGCTTTGGGCCGTGGGCGAGGTCACGTGCACGGGGCTTCATGGAGCCAACCGCCTCGCATCGAACTCGCTTCTCGAAGGGCTGGTGTACGGCCATCGAACCGCGCTGGCAGCGATCGAGGCCGTCCAAGGCGCGACGAGCACTGCGCCGGTCAAAGTGCCGGACTGGGACGTCGGCGAGGCTGTGCCCAGCGACGAAGCGGTGGTGGTTTCCCAGAACTGGGACGAGATACGCCGGTTCATGTGGAACTTCGTGGGTATCGTTCGCAGCGATCGACGCCTGCGCCGGGCTGCGCGGCGAATCAACATGCTCCAAGACGAGATCCGGGAGTACTACTGGGCGCATTTGGTCAATCGCGACATGCTGGAGCTGCGCAACATCGCCGACGTGGCCGAGCTGATCATCCGTTGCGCTAGCACGCGCAAGGAAAGTCGTGGGTTGCATTACAATCTCGATTACCCGCACTCGGGGCAGGAGTGGGAAGGCGACACGCGGATCTCGCGGGGTGCGCCTCCGCACGTCGTTCGCGTTTGAGCATTTGCTTTTTCGGGCTGCTACCTTGTGAGAGCGTGGTTTGCACGCGTTCTTATTCGTGGGGGACCGATGATTCTGCTTTTGGTCGTGGCCATCACGCTTGCCACCGTGGGCGGCCCATCATCCGTGGAAGCGCAGCGCTCGAAAATCGACGAGGCCCGTATCGACCAGGCCAAGCAGGCCTTTGCGGCGGGCACTCGCGCGTATCAGGAGGGTGATTTCGAGACGGCGCTGAGCCGGTTTCGAGAGGCATACGACCTCACCGAAAGCCCCGATCTTCTCTACAACATCGCGACGGTGTGCGATCGCATGCGCCGCGACGAGGATGCGCTGCGTGCCTATGAAGGCTACCTGGAGGCTCGGCCGGGATCCGTCGATCGGCAGCACGTGGAGAGCCGAATCGAAGTGTTGCGTCAGGCGATCGAGGCGCGCCGGGAAGCCGAGCTCGAGGCGCAAATCGAAGCCGAAAGGGCTGCCATCGAAGCCGCGGCGCGAATCAAGGCCGAGCGACCCCTGACCCATCATGTGGGACCGGGCCCTGGCCCTTGGATCACGATCGGCGCGGGCGGCGTGGCCCTGGTGACCGGGGCGGTCTTCGTCGGTCTGGGACAGCGGGATCAGAAAAGCGTCGAAAGCGCGCCGCCCGGTTCGAGCTTCTCCAGCGTCGAGACGTTGGCGGACCGAGGGCCTCGCCGCACCAAGACGGGAATCGCCCTACTCGGTGTCGGAGGCGCGGCCGTCGTCGGCGGCATCATCTGGCAACTCACGGGCGGCCACGAGGAAACCATGCCCGAGATCAGCATCGGGCCCACCACCATCTCCCTACGAGGCAAGTTCTGATGCGGCTGCGCTTTGCACTCTTGGCGTCGATGGCGATGCTCGCCGGATGCGACATGACCATCCCGAATGGGCTTTTCGCTTGCGGTCAACCTTCGGACTGCCCCGTCGACTATTTCTGCTGGAGCAGCGACAGCCGCTGCTACGACAGCAAGGAACCACCCTGCGAGCCCAGAACGTGCGAGCAGGCGATATCCGAGTTCGCCGGACTGGGCATTACCATCGAGTGCGGATCGTTGCCCGACGGTTGTGATGGCTCCATTCAATGCGGCAGCTGTCCCGAAGGCACCGTTTGCGGAGCCAACGGCCAAAACTTTGTCTGTGGATGCGCCGAAAATACCTGCGCCAGCTACTCCGGAGGAGCAGAGTGCGGCTTCATCCCGAGCCAGTGCGGCGGTTCGCAAGAAATCTTCTGCGGCGATTGTTTCGGCGATTACGTTTGCCTCGACAACCGATGTGTCTGCCCACCGGGCGCCAACTGCGATTCGGGTTGTCCCGGTGGCGAGCCGACCTACCCATGCACCAAGAACGAGTGCTCGCCTCCGAGCGGGCTTCCCGATGGCTGCGGTGGCGTTTCGCACTGCCCACCATGTCCCAACGGCGATGACTGCGTGCTGTCGGACCAGCTTCGCTACGAATGCGTCGGCGCCTGCACCTGTGAGGCTGCGGGCGTCGAGTGCGGCAGCTCGACGATTTGCGGAGCCCCGACCCTGTGCGGCACCTGCGCCGACAATGGTTTCGCTCCAGGGTTCCACTGCGAGAGTGGGCGCTGCGTATGCGAAGACGCATTCGAGCCGAACGACTCGCCCGACAACTCCGTCCTCGTTTGCGGGGAAGGCGCGGGGCTTCAGTGCCTACAGGATGCTTGGACCGTGTCGCTGGCGGCCACGCTCCACAGCAAAACGGACGTCGACTACTACGTGCTTCGAGTGCTGGATGCTTCGACCCCGATCGTCGCTCAGGTTTCGGGCGGCACGACCAACCGCCTCGTATTCATGGCTTACTTGTGTCCGGACGGTCGTGAAGGCATCGTCGATTGCTCCGGCTCGACCGAGTCCATCGGGGGCGTCGAGTTCTGCGTCGGAAAGGCCAACACGACGGGAATCCGGCGCCGGTGCGACGAGTCCAGCTCCAAGATCGGGACGGTGCTGGTGGGTATCCGCGGCAGCGAGCTCGAGGGCGAGTGCGATCCCTACCAATTGGACGTTTTCGCCACCTATGAGATTCCAATCATCGTCACCTTTTGAGAAAAAGGGTCTCTTTTCGAGCATCGAAGCATGATGGGAAAGAAGTCAATTTCGCACCCGTTTGACTGATAGGACGGTCGCGGATAAGAGGCATCGCCGACATGAGTCAATATCTTTTCACTTCCGAATCGGTGACCGAAGGTCATCCCGACAAAATCTGCGACAAAATCAGCGATTCTCTCCTCGACGCATACTTGGAGCAGGATCCGCGCTCCCGGGTGGCCATCGAAACCATGGTCAAAACCGGCTTCGTCGTGTGCGGCGGGGAGGTCACTTCCAAGGCTGTCGTGGAGATCCCCAAAATTGCCCGAAAGGCCATCGCCGAGATCGGCTACACCGACTCGTCCATGGGGTTCGACGCGGAAACCTGCGGGATCTTGGCGGCCGTCGAGCAACAGTCGCCCGACATCGCGCGCGGGGTCGATTCGACCGCGTCCAAGGAGCAGGGGGCCGGTGACCAGGGGCTCATGTTCGGATATGCCGTCAACGAGACCAGGCAGCTCATGCCCATGCCCATCGACCTGTCGCACAAGCTGGCCCGCCGGCTCGCTCACGTACGCAAAAAGGGCATCGTGGAGGGGCTCCGTCCGGACGGGAAGACCCAGGTCACCGTCGAGTACGAAGACGATAGGCCTCGGCGTTTCAACGCCGTCGTGGTCTCCACACAGCACGAAGAGAGCCTGAAACAGCGAAGTTTGCGCGATGCGATCATCGAGGAAGTGATCAAGCCCACGCTTCCAGCCAAGATGCTGGACAACAAGACGAAGATTCACACCAATCCGACCGGACGTTTCGTGGTGGGCGGGCCGTACGGGGATGCGGGCCTCACCGGCCGAAAGATCATCGTGGACACCTACGGTGGCATGGGTCGGCACGGTGGTGGCGCCTTCAGCGGCAAGGATCCATCGAAGGTCGACCGTAGTGCGGCGTACTTTGCTAGGTACGTGGCGAAAAACATCGTGGCTTCGAAAGTCGCTTCGCGCTGTGAGGTGCAGGTTGCCTACGCCATCGGAGTGGCCAAGCCGATGGGTGTATACGTGACGACCTTCGGAACTGGAGCCGTGCCGGACGAGCGGATCAGCAAAGTCGTTGCGCATCTGTTCGACTTCAGGCCGGCGGCGATCATCGAAACACTCGATCTCTTGCGTCCGATCTATGCGCCGACGGCGGCGTACGGGCATTTCGGCCGCACCGAAAAGACCTTCACCTGGGAGCGAACCGACCGAGCCGACGAGCTTCGCGAGGAGCTGCTCCCGGCGCGCGGACGTTAGGGATCGACCGATCGACGCGCTACACTCGGCAAGCCATGGGTGAGCCACCGATTTCGACACTTTGCGGTTGGGGCCGGCATTCGGCCGAGGGGCGCGAGCACCTGGGGGAGGACCTGGAGCGGCTCAGTCTCCAAGCGAATTTGTCTCGAGGCCTCGGACGGTCCTACGGCGATTCATCGCTGCCCGCGTCCGATCGGCCCGACGTGGTGAACACCACCCTGGCCGACCGCATTTTGAGATTCGACGAAGACACGGGCCTCTTTCGAGCGGAAGCGGGCTTTTCTTTGAGCGAGCTCAATCGATTGCTGATGCCTCGTGGGTACTTCACGCCGGTTTCACCCGGTACCAAGTTCGTGACGCTCGGGGGGATGGTGGCAGCCGACGTACACGGCAAGAATCAGCACAGGGACGGCAACTTTGGGCATCACGTCACCGCGCTGAAAATGCGAGTCGCCGACGGGCGCGTGCTGGAGTGTTCCCCGGACCAATACCCCGATCTCTTTCGAGCCACCATCGGGGGTATGGGCCTGACCGGACACATCTTGGAGGTCGAGTTCGGGTTGCGTCGGATTCCCTCGCAGTGGATTTGGCAAGAGAGCCGGCGCATCCACGACATCGACGAATTTCAACAGGCGCTCGAGGACGCAGCAACCGAGTGGCCGGACACCATGGGTTGGATCGACGGGCTCGCACGCGGCAAGGACATGGGGCGCGGCATCCTCATGACGGGCCGCTGGGCCGATCCAGCCGAAGCCCCTGCCCAGGCCCCCAAGACGCATTTTCAGCCGCGGCTGCGATTCGATTGGCCGGAATGGATACTCAACGGGCTGACCATCCGGCTGTTCAACGAGCTTTACTACCGAAAGCAGTGGCGATCGCGTTCCAGCGGGATCGTCAACCACGAGTCGTTCCGCTACCCGCTCGATGCGATTCGATCCTGGAATCGCATGTACGGCCGCCGCGGCTTCACCCAGTACCAGTGCGTGCTTCCGCGCGAGGCCGGCCGTGGCTCGGCGCGCCGGGTGCTCGAGGTGCTGACGGAACGTGGAGGCGCGTCGTTCTTGTGTGTCATCAAGGATTTCGGCCGTGAAAGCAAGGGCGTTCTTTCCTTTCCGAGGCCGGGAATTACGTTGGCCCTCGACATCGCGGTCCGAGACGACACGCAGGAGCTGGTCGACGCGCTCAACGAGCAGGTTTTGCTCGAAGGAGGCCGCATTTATCTCGCCAAGGACTCCTTCACCAGGCGTGAGCACTTCGAGGCAATGGAAGGCACACGCCTCGAAGAGTTCAGGGAGATTCGGGATCGCTGGGATCCCCAGCATCATTTTCGGAGCGCACAATCGGTGCGCTTGCTGGGGGATTGACATGAGAGTTGCTTTTCTCGGAGCCACCAAAGGGATGGGGCGGGCGCTGGCTCGTCTCATGGCGGAACGTGGAGACGCGCTTTGCCTTCTCGGCAGGAACCGAGAAGACCTCGAACGAAGCGCAACCGATCTGAAGGTCCGGGGCGCGGCGGGCACGGTGGCCTGCGTGCTCTGTGACCTCGAAAAAACCGACATGTTCGGCCGCTCGATCGAAGAGGCCCAAAATGCGTTGGGAGGGCTCGACGCCGTCGTGGTCACTGCCGGGCTCTTTGCCACCCAGGCCGAGCTCGAATCCGATCCCCAGTTGGTGGAGCGTTTGGTCCGGATCGACTTTGCCAATACGGTCGTGTTCTGCGAGGCCGCCAAGAAGGCATTGCTCGCATCGGGCGGAGGCACGCTTTGCGTATTCAGCTCGGTCGCCGGGGAACGAGGCCGCAAGCCGGTCATCATCTACGGAGCGGCCAAGGCCGGCCTGAGCCACTATCTCGAGGGGCTCGATCACAAGCATCGAGCCGAGGGGTTGCGGGTCATCACCGTCAAGCCAGGCTTCGTCAAGACGAGCATGACCGCAGGTCTCGAGCCTCCGCCCTTTGCGGGAGAGCCCGACGACGTGGCGCGACGCGTATTGCGAGCCATCGATCGAGGTGCCCCCGTCGTGTACGCTCCCGCGATCTGGAGGCTGATCATGGCCGTCATTCGTGCTCTTCCACGAGCCGTGATGCGACGCATCCAGTTCTAAACGCGACCCGAGGGCTCGCCCGGGTTGCCCGTCGACTCGATGAACTTTCGGATGTCGGGACGAGTGGCTCGATATAACGCGGTCACGTGCAAAAGGGCGCTGAACGAGCTGACCAAGATCACGCCCGTAATGATTTCGGACAAGTCCGCGCTGGCGCTTTCCACGGGAGGCACGACGAAGGTCGTTTGGATGTGGCGAACCAGGGTTGCCGTATACGCGGTGATCCAAATCAGCTTCGCGGCAACGGCCTGCTTGATCCACCACTGCGCGGGCTTGCGCCGCCAGCTGAGCAAAAAGCTCCCGATCAACACGAGCGCGGATACCACGACGTTTGCGGCGCCCATGGGCCTTCGGTACGGATTGCTCACCTGGGCTTCGAGCAACTGAACCTCCGCGTCGGAGACGGCAGCGTCGGGCTCGTATAGGTCGCGCACGTCTTCGGGCAGGGGCGCCAGCGACAGGTCGAATGCCCCCCGCAAGAGCCCCGCAATTCCCAGCATGGTCAATAGAGTGGACGTGAGAAGGATGGCGATGACGATCCTTCTTTTGCTCGATTCTCCTGCCATCGTCAGGTTGGTCGTTGTAACCTGGTCATCGGGCACGATCGACCCCAAAAACCGAGATTGAATGATGGCCTCGGACCCCAACCGCTCCAGCGTATTCGCCGACTCCCTCGAGCGCGACGATTTCACCGCCGATCGGATTCGCTGGTTGATTTCGCTCAGGTGGGTTGCGATGGCCGGGGTTTTGGCGGCGACCTTGTTTGCAGCGGCGGGCTATTTCCCGGGTGTCGCCTGGCCGGTGTGTCTTGCCGTGGTGGTTGCAGGGAGCGCGTACAACTATCTGCTGCTGCGACGCGTTCCAGGCCCAGGCACCGGACAAAGGGCGGCGGTTTCACAAGCGCTCGTCGATCTGGTGCTGCTCACCATCGTCTTGTGGGCGGCTGGAGGGATTTCATCTCCATTCATCGCCTTCTACGTGTTCCATCTCGCGCTCATCGGCATTCTCGGCGGTCCAGGCGCCACCCTCATTGCCACGGCCGCCGCGCTTGCAGGTGCGGGCTTTCTGGCATTCACCGAGTGGTATCCCGCCCTCCAGATCGGCACTTGGAACCCCAAGCCGCCTTGGGACACCATCGCGGACGTGGCTGCGTTCGTGACGACCGTGGGCGCAGTCGCTTACGTCGTACTTCACGCCGTGCGCGAGCTGCGCGACAGGGAGCGAGCTTTGAGCAGGGCGCGAGATCAATCCGAGCTCGAATACCAGGTCATCTCGAACACCCTCGACGAGCTCCACGCCGGACTGGAAGTGGTATCGGCGGACGGCCACATCGAATGGCGAAATCGTCTCGCTGACGAGCTGGCGCCTACGCCGACCAAAGACGGGACCTGGGAATGCCCGGTGTCGGTTCGCAGATGTGAGACGACGCCCGCGGGGCTTTGCCCGGTCTGGCGAGCTCTCGATGAAGGTTCCGAAGGGCGTTGCCGATTTTCCGTCGGAGACCGTTGGTTCGAGATGTTGTCCTTTCCACTGGCCTCTCGAGGCAGTGACGAGCCTCGGATCATGAATCTCTACGTCGACCGCACGGAGATTCTGCTTGCGGAGCGTCGTTTACTGCACGCCGAACGCTTGGCGAGCTTGGGTCGGGTTGCACAAGGCGTTGCGCACGAGCTCAATACGCCGCTCGCCACCATCCGGACCCTGGCCGCGGACATGGGCGAAGCCATCAAGCAGATTCAGGTCGAAAGTGCCTTTCGTTCCGATCTCGCGGAGTCGGCTGCGCTGATTCGCGATGAAACGGGGCGCTTGGGGCAGATCACCCATTCGTTGCTGACAGGCGGTACCCTTCCTCGACTGCGCTTGGACTCTTCTGCGCGGCTACTGCCCATCGTGGAGCGAGCTCGAGCCCTGGTCTTTGCTGGTTCTCGTGAGGGTGGCCCGGAGCTCGAGCTCGGCGAAAACCTCGGGCAGGCCGTCGTCGCCGCAGACCCGGACCGCTTGTTGCAAGTGTTGGTCAACCTCCTACAAAACGCCGTGGACGCGAACCGTGAGGTGGGCGGACGCATGGTTTGGCTTTCTGCCGAGCGTCGTGGCTCGCTGATACACATCTTGGTCGACGACGAGGGAGGCGGGCTCGATCCCGCAATGGAGGGGCGGCTTTTCGAGCCATTTGCCACTACCAAGCCTCCCGGGGAAGGGACTGGCCTCGGCCTTTATGCGTCCTATATGCTGGTGCAGACCATGGGTGGGGATTTGACCATCGAGAACCGTGAACCCTGCGGCGTGCGCGCGCGAATCAAGCTTCCGGCCGGGCTTGCAAAAGCGACCGGGGTGCACCAGCGTGCGCACTGATGCGCGGCAGCGTTCTAGTCATCGATGACGATGCAGCCTTCCGCTTTGCCATGGCGAAGGCGCTCAGGCGAGTCGGGTACGAAGTTTGCGAAGCCAGTAGCGGAGAGGAAGCCGTCGAGATTTTATCGAACGGTGAGCCACCAGACGTGGCGCTGCTCGACCTCAAGATGAAAGGCATCGATGGGTTGGAGGTGCTTCGCCGTTGTGGCTCGATTCCGACCCGTGTAATCGTGTTGACCGGTCACGGTACCGTCAGAGCGGCCGTCGAAGCGATGCGACTCGGCGCGTTTTCGTTTCTGGAAAAGCCCATCGACGCAGACATGCTCAAGCCACTTTTGCAGCAAGCATTGGCCGAGAAAGTGCGTGTCGACGCCGGTATTGCCCCCGATGTGATTCCTCTGGTCGGAGTCAGCGCCGTGATGGACGAAGTCCGAGAATTCGTGCGTACCGTCGCGCCCACCGACGAGACCGTCTTGATCTTCGGAGAAACAGGCACCGGCAAAGAAGTCGTGGCGCGGCAAATTCACGCTCACAGCACGCGCCACGCGGGATCGTTCGTCGCGATGAATGCGGCTTGCGTGCCGCGAGAGCTGTTCGAAAGCGAGCTGTTCGGACACAAACGCGGGTCTTTCACCGGGGCTCACAGTGACCGACGGGGGCTCTTTCGGGAAGCGGAGCACGGCACGTTGTTCATCGACGAGCTGGCAGAGCTGCCTCTCGAGAGTCAGGCCAAGCTCTTACGGGCGATCGAGACCAAATCGATCCGTCCTGTCGGCGAATCCGGCGAGATCGACGTCGACGTCCGCATCATCGCCGCCACCAATCGCGATCTATGGGCGGAAACGCAAGCTGGCAAGTTTCGCGAGGATCTGTATTTCCGTTTGCAGGTCTTTCCGGTCTTCATCGCGCCGCTTCGCAGTAGGCCAGAAGACATCGAGCCTCTCGCAAATCACCTGCTGGCTCGCCTCGGCAAGAGCATGGTCCAGCTGGGACCCGAGTCGATGGCCGCGCTCCGAGAATACGACTGGCCGGGCAACGTGCGCGAGTTGCTCAACGTGCTCCGTCGCGCGTCTTTGTTCTCCATTTCCGACGTCGTCGATCCGGAGCTCGTACGCCGGATGATCGCTGCCAGCGTGTTCGGCAATGCGAGGGAATCGCTGTTACCACGCGCTGCCGAGTCGGATTCACCCACCACCACCAGCCTTGCCGAGGTGGAGCGAGACCACATCGAGCGCGTGTTGCGAGAGATGGACGGCAACGTCACACGCGCCGCCGCGGCCCTCGGCATCGATCGTCGAACCCTGCAGCGAAAGCTGCGCACGTACGGCATGGATGAGGGTTGA
>JASFKY010000028.1:0-21239 GCA_050118395.1 Myxococcales bacterium
CGAGGCCATTCGAAAGGCCGAAGAGCGGGAGCTGTTCAAGGCAGCCATGGACAAGATCGGCCTGTACAGTGCGAAGGCCGAGGTCGCGCGGACCGTCGAGCACGCGCATGCCATTGCCGAGAAGATCGGGTTTCCGGTCATCTTACGCCCATCGTTGACGCTCGGAGGCTCTGGCGGCGGCGTGGCCTACAACAAGGCCGAGTTTGAAGGCGCGATTCGTTGGGCTTTTCAGTGCAGCCCGATTCACGAGTGCCTGATCGAGGAGAGTCTGCTCGGTTGGAAGGAATACGAGCTGGAGGTCATTCGGGACCACGCCGACAACTTCGGTGTCATCTGCACCATCGAGAACTTCGATCCGATGGGTGTGCACACGGGCGACTCCATCACCGTGGCACCCGCGATGACACTGACCGATCGCGAGTATCAACGCCTTCGTGACGCGGCCCGCGCCATCATCACCGAGATCGGCGTCGACACCGGGGGCTCGAACATTCAGTTTTCGGTCAACCCAGCCGACGGGCGGGTCATCGTCATCGAAATGAATCCGAGGGTTTCGCGCTCGAGCGCGCTGGCCTCGAAGGCGACTGGATACCCCATCGCCAAAATCGCGGCCAAGCTGGCCGTCGGTTACCGCCTCGACGAGCTACGAAACGACATCACCGGCACCAGCTCGGCGTTCGAGCCCACCATCGACTACGTCGTGACCAAGATCCCACGTTTCGCCTTCGAGAAGTTCCCAGGCGCCGATCCTCGCTTGACCACGCAGATGAAGTCCGTGGGTGAAGCCATGGCTATCGGCCGCACGTTCAAGGAATCCGTTCAGAAGGCGGCGCGTTCGCTCGAGACGGGCCGCGACGGGTTGAGCTCGCTGCTCAACAAAGTCGACTATCGCGATCTGGCGGCCCAGGTTCGAAGGCTCGTCGAAACGGGCGAGAGCATCAACACGGCCAAGCCGATGCTCGCGGATCTTCCGGAGCCCACGGACGAGGATTTGCGTGAGGCCATTTTGGATCTCATTCGAACGCCACTTGCGGACCGACTCTGGTATTTGGCGGACGGGCTGCGGGTAGGGCTGACCGTCGAACAGATCCACGAGGCCACGGACATCGATCTGTGGTTCCTGGAGCAGATACGCCAGATCATCGCCTTCGAAAGTGCGCTCCAGCAATCGGCCGGCCATCCCCTGCAGGCCGAGCAGCTGCGGCAGGCCAAGGAGATGGGCTTCAGCGACAGGCAGATCGCTGTCTTGCGTGGAGCAGCGGCCACGGAGATTCGCGCGGCGCGGACCAGCCACGGGGTCGACCCCGTATATTGCAGAGTCGACACCTGCGCCGCGGAGTTCCCCGCGTTGACTCCCTACATGTACTCGACCTGGGGTCTCGAGAGCGAGGTGCGCGGCGGCAGCGACAAAAAGAAGGTCGTGATTTTGGGGGGCGGACCGAACCGGATCGGGCAGGGCATCGAGTTCGATTATTGTTGCGTGCACGCCTCGTTCGCCCTCAAGGAAATCGGGTTCGAAACCATCATGGTCAACTGCAACCCGGAGACCGTCTCCACGGACTACGACACCTCGGACAAGCTCTATTTCGAGCCACTGACGTTCGAGGACGTCATGAACATCATCGAGGTGGAAAAGCCCGACGGCGTCATCGTTCAGTTCGGCGGCCAGACGCCGCTCAAGCTGGCCGTTCCGCTGTCCCGCGCCGGTGTTCCCATCTTGGGCACTTCGGCCGACGCGATCGACCGCGCCGAGGACCGCCAGCGCTTCGAAGAGCTACTCAACAAGCTCGATTTGAAACGTCCGCGGGGTGGCATCGCGAATGGCACCAAAGACGCCTTCGCGGTGGCCGAGAAGATCGGCTTTCCGGTCGTGGTCCGACCGAGCTACGTGTTGGGCGGACGCGCCATGGAGATCGTGCATTCGCACGAGGAGCTATCGCGGTACATGACCGTGGCGCTCGAGGCCGTCGAGGACGCCGAAACCCAAACCATCTTGGTCGACGAGTTTCTCAAAGATGCGATCGAGGTCGATGTGGATTGCGTGGCCGACGGTAAAGACGTGGTAATCGGCGGCCTGCTGCAACACATCGAAGAGGCCGGAATCCACTCCGGCGATTCATCGATGGCGCTGCCTGCACATTCTCTTCCCGCCGAGGTTTTGGCGGCGTTGCGGGCGTCCACACGCGCGTTGGCGTTGGAGCTCGGGGTGGTCGGTTTGATGAACGTGCAGTTTGCCGTCCGAGAGGGCGTCGTGTACGTCATCGAAGTCAATCCGAGGGCGTCGAGGACCATCCCATTCATCAGCAAAGCCATCGGGGTTCCTCTTGCCAAGATCGCTGCCAAAGTCATGGCCGGCCAGACGCTCCGGGAGATCGGATATACACGCGAGATCGTGACGGATCACATCGCGGTCAAAGAGTCTGTTTTCCCGTTCACGAAGTTCCCGGGTGTGGACACCATTCTCAGCCCCGAGATGCGTTCGACGGGAGAGGTAATGGGAATCGCGGACAACTTTCCGGACGCGTTCTACAAAGCGCTGCTTGCCGCGCACTCCGATCTGCCCGATCGCGGCAAAGTATTCATCAGCGTCAAGGAAAGCGACAAGCCTGCGGCCGTTCAGTTGGCACGTCGGCTCGAGAACCTCGGATTCGAAATCATCGCGACGCAGGGAACGCGAGCGGTCCTCGAAAAGGCCGGAATCGAAGCTGAGCACGTCCACAAAGTCGGCGAAGGCCGACCGCACATCGTCGATCGGCTTCAAAGCGACGAGATCGCACTCGTGTTCAACACGACCGAAGGAGCCAAAGCCATCCGTGACAGCCGCTCGATGCGACGGCAGACGGTGCTCAGCAGCGTTCCTTATTTCACCACGATCGCGGCGGCGGTGGCCACGGTCGATGCCATCGAGGCCCGGAGGCGCAGACCACCCTCCGTTTGCTCGCTGCAGGAGTACCACGCGCAGACCGGCGAGCTCGAAACGCTGCGACCCCCGAGCCCGTAGCTTCGGGTTGCCTCGTTGGCAGGCGCGGCTAAACAAATCCGAATGGACCGGGTACCGATGACACCCGAGGGTCATGCGGCCCTCAACGCGGAGCTCGCCGCACTCAAGGCGGAGCGGCCCAAGATTTCGCAAGAGATTGGAATCGCTCGCGAGCACGGCGACCTCAAGGAAAACGCGGAGTACCACGCCGCCCGCGAAAAGCAGAGCTTTTGCGAGGCGCGCATCGCGGAGATCGAAGACAGGCTCTCTCGTGCCGAGGTCATCGATCCTTCGACGCTCGGCGGCGCCAAGGTGAAGTTCGGCGCGTTCGTGGAGCTCGAGGACATGGATACCGGCAAGGTGGTGACCTACCGCCTGGTAGGCCCCGACGAGTCCGATCTGAAACAAGGCAAGATCTCGATCACCTCTCCGGTGGCGCGTGCCCTGGTAGGCAAAGAAATCGGCGACGAGATCCGGGTCGAAACGCCGGGGGGCGTTCGCAACTACGAGGTCAGCGACGTCCGGTGGCGCTGAGCCGGCGCGGAAGACCCGGACAAGGGCGCTGATGCCTTCGCTGCTCGACCACCCGGTGGAATCATTGCCCGGGGTCGGGCCCGTCACCGGCGCCGTCCTGCGCGATCGTGGTTACGCGTCGGTCGGAGACTTGTTGTGGCTGCTGCCACGCGGCTACGACGACCAGCGATGTCCGACGCCCATTCACTTGCTTCGTGATGGCGAATACGCCGTGGTGGAAGGTCTGGTTCGAAGCCATCGGGCCTTTCCCCGAGGCGGGCGCGTCGGATTCGAAGCACGGCTGGTGCAATCGGATGCCGTTCCGGAACAGGAGGGGTATCGGGAGCTCAAGCTGGTTTGGTTTCAGCCGATTCCCGGACTTTCCCGACGCTTTTCGGAGGGTCGCACGGTCCGTGTGGCAGGGCGGGTTCAAGATTACCGCGGGGTCGCGACCATGGCGCACCCCGAGACGCTTCCCGAAGATGCCGAAGGGGCAATCGAGCCGCGTTATCCAGAGATTGCCGGCATCGCGCGCAAGGCCCTTCGCAGGGCCGTTCGTGCCGCGGTGGACCGGGCCGTCCAGGAGCTGCCGGATCTGATTCCACCTCGCCTTCGCGTCGAGCACGGATTGGGAACCGTGGCCGAGGCCTTGCATGCGATTCACGTGCCCGATCCAGGCGGCTTCGATTTCGGCTCCGATGGGGTGCTGCCCGCCCACCGCAGGCTCGCGCTCGAGGAGCTGGTCCTGTGGGAGCTCGCCTTGCGGTCACGACGCGCATCTGAACGAGGACAGACGGCGCAGTGCTTCGTCGCGGAGCCTGCGGTCCACGCTGCGTCCCAAGCCTTCGCGTTCGAGCTCACGTCGGCGCAGCAAAGAGCGGTGGCCGAAATCAGCGCGGCGTTGGAGCGCGAAATTCCGATGCGGCGCTTGCTCCAGGGCGATGTAGGCTGCGGCAAGACTGCCGTCGCCGTGGTCGCTTGCGCGCAGGTTGCTGCGGGAGGCGGCCAAACGGCATTCTTGGCTCCTACCGAGCTGCTGGCAGACCAACACGCGGAGACCTTGCGCGGCACGGCGGAGGAGCTCGGGCTTCGACTCGACGTGCTCACTGGCACGCTATCCAAGGACCGGCGTCGCTCGCTTCTCGACCGCCTAGCCACCGGGTCGATCGATTTGGTCGTCGGCACGCATGCGCTGCTGAGCGGGGACGTCCGCTTCGCCAATCTGGGGCTGGTCATCGTGGACGAGCAGCACCGCTTCGGAGTGGCACAACGCTTGCGTCTGGGCGAACGGGGCCGGAGTCGGCGACCTCACTTGCTGGTCATGACCGCGACCCCGATTCCCAGAAGTCTGGCGTTGGTCCTGTACGCGGGGCTCGAGCTCACCGTGATAGACGCCAAGCCCCCCGGCCGTGTTCCATCCACGACCAAGATGCTTCGTCGCCGGCAAAGGGCCACAGTCCTTCGTCAGATCGAGCGTGCCATCGAGGCGGGGGGAGCAGTCTTCGTGGTCTGCCCTGCCATTTCATCGACCGAAGATTTGGTCGGAGTCGATCGCACGGTCGAAGAGCTACAAAAGCACTTCGGTGACGATCGGGTGGGGCAAGTGCACGGACGCCTGTCCACCGAAGATCGCCGTGCTTCGATGCGGGCCTTTGCCGAAGGCGCGCTCGACGTGCTCGTCGGCACCACCGTTCTCGAGGTCGGAGTCGACATTCCGAGGGCCAATCTCATCGTCGTGGAGCAAGCCGAGCGATTCGGGATGGCACAGCTGCATCAGCTTCGAGGCCGGGTAGGTCGCGCCGGTCAACGGAGCGCCTGTTTGCTGACCTTCGTCGACCCGCTGTCCGAAGATGCGCGCGGCCGGCTCGAGGCCTTGTGCGAAACCGATGACGGGTTTCGGCTCGCCGAGCACGACCTCGAGCTGCGAGGCACGGGTCACCTTTTCGGCTATCGGCAGTCGGGCGCGAGCGGGCTCCAGTTCGCCGATCTGGCACGAGATCGAGAATTGCTGGAGCGGGCGGGCGACTTGGCCGACCGTATGATCGAGGCCGATCCCGAGCTCGAGGCCCCCGAGCACGGCCCGGCGCGCGCGGCCGTGGATCGCTGGGAGCGCGCTGCGGCCGTACGAGAAGACGCCGGCTGACGTCCCTCGGGGGTCTGCCAGCTTCTTGACGCTGTAGCGCGACCCAGGTACTTGCTGATCATGCCGTTGGTGCATCACGGGCAGCGCGAGGTGATCTTCAAGATCGTCTATTACGGTGTGGGCTTGGGCGGCAAGACGACCAATCTCGAAGTGCTGCATGGGCAGACCCGTCCCGAGCTGCGCGGCAAGCTGGTTTCCGTGAACACCGAAGCGGAGCGGACCCTATTCTTGGATTTCCTATCGCTCGAGCTGGGCCCCTTTCGAGGCTACACGGTGCGCCTGCATCTCGTGTCGGTTCCAGGCCAGATCGCGCAGGACTCGACTCGGCAGCTCGTTTTGCGCAACCTCGACGGCGTGGTGCTGGTCGTGGACAGTCAGGCCGACGCCATCGAGGGCAACAACTACAGCATTCGAAACCTCGACTACAACTTGAGGCTTCACGGCATGGACCCCGATCGCATCCCGCTCGTCATCCAATACAACAAGCGTGATCTGCCTGGCGTCCTCGATGTCGAAGAGTTGGCCGGTCGTTTGGGCGTTCCAGAAGGCGTTCCCGAGTTGGTTGCGTCGGCACGGCAAGGTTGGGGTGTATTCGAGACGGTCAAGTCGGTCGTTCGAATGTGCATGCATCAGCTCGGTGATCCGAGCGCGCATCACGAAGGCCGTGTCGAGTGCTTGTTGCCGGAGCCTCGCGATCGTTTCCGTCCGAGTGGCCCCGTATCCATGATCCACGCTCTTGCGCCCGAGCAGGAGCTCGACCTCGAAGACCTCGAGCTGGTCACCAGCGGCTGAGGCGATGAAGCCGTCCGGCTCCGATACGGTGTCTGGTCGCGTCCAACAGGTCGCGCCGACGATCCAGATGCTTCCCGTGCGTACGCCCACGCTGCCCCCGGCCACACACACGAACACCTTTGTCGTCGGGACCGGCGAGGCGGTCCTGGTGGAGCCCGCCACTCCGTATCGCGACGAGCAGGACGTGATGGTCGAATGGGTGCAGTCGACTCGGCTGCGGGGGGTGGAGCCGGTGGCGATCCTGGCGACACACCATCATCCTGATCACGTGGGTGGGGCGGTGGCGCTTCGAGAGCGGCTCCAATTGCCGCTTTGGGTGCACGCCATGACCGCCAAGCGCCTGGACGGCATCGTCGAGGTCGATCGGTTGATCCAGGATGGTGAGCGCATCGAGCTCGAAGGATCCGTGCCCACTGCACTGACTGCCCTGCATACGCCGGGGCATGCCCCAGGGCATCTGTGTTTCATCGACGCAGCCAGTGGCATGATGATCGCAGGCGACATGGTCGCCTCCGTCGGGACCATCATCGTGGAGCCCACCGACGGCGACATGCTGCTCTACATCGAGTCGCTCCGGACGATGTCGTCGCTCGAACCGGCCGCCCTGCTTCCGGCGCATGGCGACGTGATCCGTGAGCCGCAAGCGATTTTGAGCTTCTACATCGAGCACCGGTTGATGCGCGAAGCCAAGGTGCTCGAAGCCCTCGAGACGCGCGGTACCCCATCGAGGCCTCGGCATCTGGTGGCGAAGGCATACGACGATACGCCCAAGGCTTTGTGGCCTTTGGCGCTCGGCTCGCTCGAGGCCCATCTCATCAAGCTCGAACGCGAGGGACGCGTGCGCAAGACCGGGGATCGTTGGGCGCCTCTGCCCTGAGCGCCCGAAACGATCCGCGTCGCTTTCATTGGGCTTTCATCTGCGGAACGCGTCCGGCAAGCGCACGTAGACTCCGCTCGAAGTTTCGCGAGGGCGTACGGAGACCGATTCGAGGCTCGACGCCTCGCCCGCTGCTTCGTGCCGCGCGGTGAGCCAGATGGAGCCAGCAGGGACTCCTCGTAGCTCGAATTGGCCGCGTGCGTCGGTGAGAACGGCGCGGTCCCACCTGGGCGGATCGCCCCATGTGACTTCCGCTGCCGGGACCGCTTCATTGTACCGGTCGAGCACCTCGCCCACGACCGTGCCCCCGGGTTTCAATCGAATCGTCTCGAGCAGCTGCGGTCGATCGACGAAACGAGGTCGCTCGACGACCACCCGGCTCCTTTGCGTTTCGAACTCGGGGTGCGCGACGGCGACGTCGTAGACTCCGGTGGGCACCCGTTCGAGCACGAAGGTGCCATCGGCTCGCGTCTTGCCATCGGTTCGCGCTGGGCCGCGAAGATCGACCTCGGCATCGGGCAAACCCTCGCCGGACCAATCGTCGAGTACCTTTCCGAGGAGCGTGACGCCCGCAGTCATGACCACGCGGATGTCGTCCAGTCGGAGGATTTCGCTCAAGCGCGTCGAGCTGAAAGAGGGATGCTCGGCTCGGAGGGAATAGGGCGGTTCGGGTAGGGCCGGTACCGAAAAGCTGCCGTCCTGGTCGGATTTGGTGCTTCGGCGGACCGGGGTCTTCGGATTGTTGGAAGAGACGGTGAGCAGCGCTCCGCTCACCCCGAAGCCCGATTCGTCGACGACGCGGCCTCGAAGAGTGCGCAGGCCGCTCGACAGCTCCAATTCCACACGCACGAGGGCGTCGTCCTCGACGTCGATCGTTGCTCGGGCGGGGGGGAGCTCGTAGGGGAGCGCAGTGACGCTCACGTTGCCCCGAACCCCGCGGAACGTAAACGAGCCGTCGGAAGACGTGACGGCGAGGCGTGGAATGCGCTCCTTGGTGGATCGAAGCTCGACCGGGATCCCTTCGAGCCCCGAGCCGCGCGCGTCGACGACACGACCCGCCAGCTCGGCGCCTCTTTGCAAGGTGATTTCGGGGATCGAACGGGTCTTTGCGGCGCCGACCTGGAAGGGCCCCACCTGCGCCGGCGCGTAGTCCTCGTGGAGAACGTCGAGGTCGTAGGTGCCCGGGCGAAGCCCCACGATCGAGAAGGTCCCATCGGGTCGCGTGACGGTCTGCCCGGTCAGGGCCTGCTGCGCGGAGCCGAGGGCCGAGATCGGCGGCACGGGCCCCGAGGTCACCCCCAACCCATTGGCCCCGTGCGCGAAGGAGGCGCCTTCTAGGGCGGCTCCCAAGGCCCCCACGCGCGCGCCTCCGATCGGCCGGCCTCGCTCATCGACGATGCGACCCTCGATGGCCGCGGCGGCGTCGAGACGCACGAGGATCGGGGAGTCCGATTCGCGGTAGCGAAGTGGTCCTGCGGCGACGTATCCATCTGCTTCGACGTGAAGGCTGTGCTCGTCCCCCACCACGCCCGGGAGCTCGAAGCGGCCCCTCGCGTCGGCGTCCACGTGGCGAGTGAGCAGGCCGAGCAGGCCCGTCAGCAGTGTGACTTGGGCGTCGGCGACAGGCTGCCCAGTTTGACTATCGATCACCCGTCCCGCCAAAGTCCACCCTGGCGCGAGCTGGAACGCAAAAGCACGATGGGCCCCGGGGTCGAGGATCACCCCCTGGAGCGGGGGTGCCACCCAGCGGCCCCGCGAGGCGCGGAGCTCATAAATGCCCGCGGGAACATGCGGCCAGCGGAACCGTCCATCCGCGTCGGTCTCGATCGAGCGAGCCGGCCAGAAGCCAGTGCCGGCCAGCGTCAACGTCGCCCCTGCGAGCGGCCGCCCACGCTCGTCGAACACGCGGCCTTCGAGAGTCGCGTTGCCCCGCGGGCTCTCCACACCCCGGGACGCCGACGGCGCGGGCGAATCCAGTTTGGTTGACACGGAGTGCTGCTTTGGGCCGTAAGTGCTTGGAATCAGGCACGCATACAGCGCCAACAAGCCGGTGATGGTGCCCGCTCCCCGCATGGCTAGCCGTTCTATCCTCGATCGCTTGCCCGTGCGAGGCCGCATTCTTGCGGGGTCTCGGGACCGGTGCTACATCGCGGCCTGCTGAAAGAGACCGGTACCGGCCATGGCACAGACATGTGATTACTGCGGCAAGAGCCGCCACAAGGCGCACAAGGTGAGCCACTCGAACATCAAGACGAGGAAATGGCAGCAGCCAAATCTTCAGTCGCTTCGCGCGCTCGTCAGCGGCCGTGTCCGCCGCGTGACGGCCTGCACGCGGTGCATTCGCTCAGGTAAGGTTGTCAAGGCGGCGTAGACGTCCCGAGGCCAAGCTGCCCCCCGGGTGCGATCCGGCCTCCATCATTCTGACCTTTCCCGTCGCATCCGAGCACGCCGGCCAACGCCTGGATCGGTTTGTTCAGCACCGGATCCCGAGGCTCTCCCGCACCCGGGCACAAGAGATCGTTCGCGCCTGCGCTTATCGTCCGGATGGAACCAAGAGGCGTGCGAGCGAGCGCGTCCGCGCTGGTGAGACGGTCTTGCTGGTGAGGCCTCCGTTCGAGGAGCCGAACGTGCCTCTCTATTTCGACGTGCTTTACGAGGACGACGAGATCCTCGCGATCGACAAGCCTGCCGGGTTACCGGTGCACCCCTCCGCCACGTATCACAAAAATACGCTCACCCGGCTGCTACGGGAGCGTTTCGGCGACTCGGCGCCGCAGATCGCACACCGGCTCGACCGCGAAACCAGCGGCCTGCTGCTTTGTGGTCGCACCCGAGCCGCCGAGCGTGCGCTCAAGCGCGATTTCGAGAACCGGCGCGTCCGCAAGCGCTATCTTGCGATCGTGCGTGGCGTGATGCCCGATGATCGAGGTTGCATCGAGCTCCCGATGGATCGAGCGAGAGAAGGGCTGCACCTGCTGATGGAGGTCACGCCCGAAGGCTACCGCGCCATCACCCATTATCAGGTCGTGGCACGCCGTCCGGATGCGACCCTCGTTGTGCTCGCACCCGAAAGCGGCCGTCAACACCAACTCAGAGTGCATTTGAGCGCGCAGGGCTTTCCCATCATCGGCGACAAGCTATATGGCCCGGAGGGACCGCAGCCGTTTCTGGACTACATCGAAACGGGCATGACCTCCGGGTTGCTGAGGAGGCTCGGACACCACCGCCACGCGCTCCATGCCTACGAGCTCGAGTTCAATCATCCTGCTACCGGTCAAACCATGACGATACGAGCGCCGCTATCGGGCGATCTCCTCGAGTTGTGGGGCGCACCGCTCGACGCCGTCGGGCTCGTGGTGGGTGCGGCATGCTAGGGTCTTCGACGTGCGTTTTTTAGTTGCGCTCCTATCCTGCTGCGCCATCCAATGCGCCGGCGCCTCGTCCAATGCTCCCGAAACGGAGTTTCGGGAATCGGATTTGGATCTCTTCGACGATGCGGTCGATTTGGTGGAAAACCCGCTTGTCATCGAGAGCATGCAAGGCGCCTTCGAGCGTCGTGTGGCGAGAGCTGATCTGATTGCGATCGTTCGTGTCGAGTCGCTGAGCTCCGATTTCATACGGCGTCGCTCGGCATACAGGCTTGCCGTGCGGATCGAGCAGCGCCTCAAGGGGAGCGCTCCGGCCGAGATGGTGCTGCGCGTGGAGGCTGACCAGCCCGGTTACCGTACGGTCCAAAAACACGAAGATCTCCTGCTTCGAAATGCTTTCATCGCATTCGTCAAGTGGGAACCCCATTCTGCAGACGCGGAGCCCGTGAATCACTGGCACCTATCGCCGGCGTCGAATGTCGCCCTCGACCAGGTTCAGCTCGTTTTGAGCAAGCCGGCTGCAGATGGACAAACGAAGATCGAGGCCCAGAAGCCTTGATCGGGGAGTTCGACGTAACGAGGGGTTGCGTCGTAGACTAGACGAGGAGTGAAGCAAATGCGCATCGCATGCTGGACGATTCTTTGTGGCTCGCTGATCGCGTTGTGCGCCTGCGAGCGTGGTGCGCCGGCGCCGGCAGGAGACCACGCCGATCACGCCCATCATCATGACCATGAATCGATGGGAGTCTCCGAGGGTGAGCCCAAGGAAAAGGACGCGCCCGCCGGACCACGAATCGAAACGGGTTCGTTCCTGCTCGCGGTGGCCCCTTCGAAATCGGGCTATCGCGTAGGCAAACGGGGCGAGGTCGAGATCGCCCTGGAGAGCCGAGGCCCCTGGCACGTCAATCAGGAGTATCCAATCCGTGTCGATCTGAGCACGGGATCAGCCGTTGCGCTGGACAAGAAAGAGTTGGTCAAAGACGATGCCCAGGAGTTCGGCGAAAAGAAGGTGCGCTTCGTTGCCGAGGTCGAGCCCTCCGAGCCGGGAGAGCACGAGGTGAGCTGTGACGTTTCTTTTGCCATGTGCACGGATGAAAACTGTATTCTCGAGAGACGAACGGTGACGACGAAGCTCGATGTGGAGTAGGCGATGAGCGAAGGGGGACTCAAGACTGCGTTAGAGACGATTCGTCGGGAAGTCAAAACGCGGTTCGAGTCCCAAAAGCGCGTACTTTCGTTTCGAGAGTATCTCGACCTCGTGCAGGCGAGCCCGCGGCGGCACACGCGCGACGCCGCGCGCTATCTCAAAGACTGCATGGATTTTTTCGGCTCCTACGAGGTGAGCAAGCCCACGGGAGCCTTCAGGCGTTGGAAGCTGTTCGATTTGGACCTCGGCCGGCAGGATCGAGGCCGGCAAGTCGAGCTGCGATTGCGTGATCGCCTGGCCGGGCACGAAGCGGCGCAAGGTTCGTTTTACAGGATTTTGGATGGCTTCGAGCGGGAGGGTCGCGCCAATCGACTCGTGCTCCTTCATGGGCCCAACGGCAGCGCCAAATCGACGTTCGTCTCCTGCCTCATGCGCGGGCTCGAAAGTTATTCCGAGACCGATGACGGCGCGCTGTATCGGTTTTCTTGGATTTTCCCCCGTTCACGAGAAGGCGGTGGAATTGGCTTCACCACCGCGTCGGACGAGCTGGGAGAAGCCGACTCGTTCGCTCACCTCCCCGAGGACCGGATCATCACCAAGCTACCGAGCTCGGTGAGGGAGCATCCGCTCTTGCTCTTGCCCAGGGACGTGCGCCAACGGCTGATCGCGACCGCTTACGAAACGGCAGAGGTGGCGGAGGCGGCGCCTGACTGGGTATGGGCTGGCCAGCTTGCCCGTAAGAATCAACAAATCTTCCAAGCGTTGCTGACCGCGTATCGGGGAGACCTCGACCGGGTTCTCGCGCACATCCAAGTGGAACGGTTCTACATCTCGCGGCGATATCGGGTCGGCGCCGTGACCATCGGACCGCAGATGTCGGTCGATGCGTCCGAACGGCAAATCACCGCGGATCGTTCCATCGAGTCGTTGCCCGCTTCGCTGAGCGCACTGACCCTGTTCGAGCCCTATGGAGAGCTTGTCGATGCCTCGGGCGGCATCGTGGAGTTCAGTGACCTGCTCAAGCGGCCGCTCGAAGCCTGGAAGTATCTGCTGTTGGCCATCGAAAATGGAGAGGTCTCCCTGCAGATGTCCAACCTGCCCATCAACGCGGTCATGGTGGCCAGCTCGAACGAGCTCCACTTGAGCGCATTCCGCCAACACCCGGAGTACAACTCGTTTCGCGGTCGAATCGTCCGAATCCGGATGGGATACCTCCTGGACGTGCACTGCGAGCGCGAGATTTACGACGGTCAGATCGTCCCGCAAATTCCGAAGCACGTTGCGCCTCATACGACGTACGTTGCGGCCTTGTGGGCCGTGCTGACGCGTCTGCGCAGGCCGGATGCCTCCAGGTTCGAGAGCAGCGAGCTCGGCACCATCGTCGCGTCGTTGACCCCGCTCGAAAAGGCCGACCTCCTTTCGGACGGCATCGTTCCTTCTCGGTTCGATGCGGACCAGGCCAAAATTCTCGCCGGCGGTGTCGGAGAGGTGCTGCAAGAGGGCGCGACCGCGTCCGACTACGAGGGCATCAGCGGGGCATCACCGCGAGAGGTCCGAATGCTGCTCCTCGACGCAGCCGCCGATTTTGCCGATCCCTGCGTATCTCCAGTGACGCTCCTCAATCGCATGGCAGAGTTTTGCGAGCGTGACGACTACGAATTCTTGAAGGCACAGCCTGATGGACCCTATCGGGACCACCGGGCGTTCGTCGACCAAGTCAAAGAGAGATGGCTCGACATCGTGGAAAGCGAGCTGCGCGCCGCGAGCGGATTGATCGATGATCGGAGCCCGATGAGCCTCTTCGATCGATACGTCAATCACGTCTCGCACTGGGTCAAAAAGGAGCGCATCTACAACCCGGTAACGGGCAAGGACGAGCAGCCGGACCTCGACTTGATGAAGGGCGTAGAAGACAAGCTCGACGGCGAGGACGCCTTGCAGTTTCGCAACGAGCTGCTGAGCGCCATTGCAGCTTGGGCGATCGACCATCCCGATCAGGAAGTAGACTACGAAGCGCTTTTCCCACACTACATCGAGCGGCTGCGGCAAGCGTATTTCCACGAGCGTAGAGTCCAAATCGGCGAGATAGGCCGAGCGATGGTGGCGATTTTGGACGAGGACGACGGGCTCGAGGCCGAGCTCAGGGAATCGGCCAATCAAGCCCTCCAGGTCTTGATTGGCGTGTACGGCTACCAGCGCTCCAGCGTCAAAGTGGCGCTGGGGGCGCTGATCGACGCCCGGTACGACTGAGCAGGCGTCAGTGCGTCGTGTGGGCCGCTGGCTCTTCGCCCGCCGGCTCGTCGCTATCGATGGGCATCAGGCGGTCGGTGTCGGTGTCGATCCGAGCGCGTTGGACCTTCAATTTACCGGCCGCGATGGCATCGCGAATGATGGGACGGGCCATGAATTCTTCGATGCTTCGTTCGCGCTCGTCGACGAGCTTGGTCATGGCGGGGAATTTCTCGTGCGTCTCGGGATTGGCTGCTGCAGCCTCGGCCGCGCAATCGGTGTGGGTGGTGAGCAGCACCAGCTTTACTCCGTTGACCACGGCGAGCTCGAGCATTTCCTGCTCGGCCTCGGAAAGCACCGAACCCGCGGTGCGAACGATGTAGTAATAGCGTCTCGTGTCTCCCACGAGCTCGTTGGTATCGATGCGCGCATCCATGCACGCCACCAGCGCGACGACGGGGTGGCGAACCGTACGCGGGAACTCATCTCGCACCTTGGCTGCCAGCTCGTTTTGGCGCTTCAGCTCCTTCCAGATTTCGTCCGGCGTGATCGATTCGTCGCGCGCGAAGTCGTATTCCGCAAGCTTGTCCTGGAGGCGGTAGCCCAAGTTGACCAACGCGCCGCCGACGACGAATTCGGTTTTCGGACTCACGAAAAAGAACAGCATGGCCGCGATGATCACGATGCCGATGCCGACGACCCAAGCGACTTTTCCTCTCATCGCGCGAAGCTTACACCGAACGGCGCGATCGTGCCGTACCTTTTTGTCCAGCAAAATCCGGGTAGCAGTACGAAACGGATTTGCAGTGATTCAACCGGCCACGAGATCGCCGATCGGCGCGCTCGTTTGGATGTCGCCGATGCCCCACGTGGCCACGCCGAGCCCGAACGTCTGCTGCAGCGTGAGGGCGGCACGAGACGTCGGCGAGCCCGCTCCTCGCACATGAAGCCCCGTGCGAAGCTTTCCCCCCGCTGAGCCCGCGAGGAGTATCGGGATGTTCTTGGTTCCGTGATCCTTGGGGAACTCCGTCCCGGAATGGGCAAACACGGCCGTGTGGTCGAGCAAGGTTCCATCGCCTTCCTCGATGGAATCGAGTTGAGTCAGCAAATGTTTCCAACAATCCATTGCTTGCATCAGGAAGCGCTGGCATTTGGGCTGATACCCGAGAGTTGGATCCACGAACTCGTCGTGGGTGAGCTGGTGGTAGCCCACCGATTCACCCTCGTAGCGAACGTCCGTGAAGATGCGCCAGAGGTTGATGTTGAACACACGGGTCTGATCGCAAGCGAGCGCCAGAGCCAGCAGGTCCACGAACAGGTTGTGTGTGTCGACCACGTGCGTGATGACCTGCGCGAGGTTCTCCTGCCCGGGCGGATCCGGCGCCGAGCATGCCGGGAGATCGGGAGGCTCGCGGAGCAGGACATCGAGCTGGTTTTCGAGCTGCCGAATCGACGTGAAATACTGTTCCAGCCGCTGCCGATCGTGGCTGCCCAGCTCTTGCTGAAGGGTCTTGGATTGTTCGAGCACGCTCGAGAGCACGCTCTTGCGAACCATGACCGCAGGATCGGGAACGAAGTTGGCCGAGCCGCCGACCTGGAAACCGGTTCCGAACACCCGCTGGTAGAGCGCGATGGGCGAGCTTTCCGCGGGGGAGGGCGTACCTGCGCTTTGTGCGCTCCAAGCCTGTCCCTGGCCATCCGCCGTGATGTCGAGTTGGCGGAAGCGCGTGGCCGTTCCGATCGCATTGGCGATTTCGACGTCGAACGTCGAACGCGGAATGTCGTTGGGCGTGGTGGGCGCTTGCCCGGTCAGTGTGACCATGGGCGGAGAGTAATGAGGATGGTTGGTCTGACCGTTGACCGGCGTGTCGAAGCCCGTGAGGACGGACACCTTGTTCGAAAAGCCCTCCAGCCCGCGAGCAAGCTCGGGCGGGAGGTCGTAGCCGGCGCCCTCGATCGTAGGGACCCAACGCGCAGGGTTCATCCCACAGCCCCAAAACCAAGTGCCGAAGCGGACGGGCAAGGCCCCGGTCTGTGCGAGGGCACGGCCGTTGTCGTCGAAGAGGACGTCGAAGAGTGGCAAGCCCACACAGACCGTCGCTCCACCCATCATGCCGCGAAGCATCCTCCGCCTGGAATAGCTGCGTGTCACGGGCCCTCTCCTACAGTCGGATCGGTTTGTCGCGGACCCGAGGTGAAGCGAAAACCGTGCGTGAGGGCGATATCGCGCATGAGCGTCACGAAGTCGTAGCCGGCGTTTGCGAAATCGGCGTCGAGCGCTTCCAGGACCCGGTTTTCTTCGATCGCGTAGATTCGGCCCACGGCGTGCATGTAGAGCTTGCGGACCAGGCAAGTCGTGAGCTTGGGAGTGTCACGGAGCACGCCGTAGAAACCCCGGATCTCGTCGAACTCGACTCCTTCGATCGCGCCGTAGGTTTCGATCGTTTCGCCGTTTTCTTCGGTCCGAAACTGACCGATGGCGTCGAAGCTTTCGAAGGGCAGGCCGATGGGGTCCATCAGGTCGTGACATGTCGCGCAAGCGGGGTTGGCGCGATGCACGGCCAGGCGCTCTCGTGCCGTCGCCCCTAGGCCGCTCTCGGGGGCCACCGCCTCGAAGCTCACCTCGGCCGGCGGAGGCGGAATGGGCGTGCACAAAAGGGAGTCGAGAATGAATTTGCCGCGCAGCACCGCCGATGACCGAGCGGAGCGCGCGTTCAACGCGAGAAAGCTGACGTGCGACAAAATGCCCGCCCGCGCTCCGCCTTCGGGAAACTCGTACGCCTCCCAATCCCGCTCGACGGGCACGTCGTACAGCGGTCCTAGGTTCTTGGTCATGAAGGTATGTCGCGTGGTGAACAGGTCCCGGTAGTCGGCGCGCCGTACCAGAAGATGATCGACGATGGTACGTAGTGTTTGCTCCTTTGCGTCCTCCACGACCGCCACGGTGTATTGCGGGAACGAAGCCGTGTCTTTCGGTGTGGATGCAAGGGCATCGAGCTCGTAGAGATCGGTGAAGAAGGCTCGGACGCCCCGTTCGAGGCTTTGGGAGTCTGCGATCAAGCGATCGAGTTGGGCTCGGTAGCCTTCCTCGGTGTCGAGCTCTCCGGCCGCCGCGGCCCGCAGGAGCTCGGCGTCGGGACCCGTGTTCCAGAGAAAATAACTCAGCCGGGACGCCAAGGTCTCCGAGGTCAACGGCTGGCCCGTGTCACGGCCTGGGTCTGCAAGCTCGGCCCGTTCCTGGATGAACAGAAAATCCGCCGACAACAGCCAGGACGCCAACACGGACTCCAGTCCCCGGTAGAAGTCCCCGAGCTCTTGGGTCGAGGCCCGAGCGAGCGCGACATACGCGTCGGCTTCGCCCTCTCGAAGCGCCCGACGAAGCACCCGAGGCGCGATCTCGGCTACGAATTGGGCGGCACAATCGTCGTCGGGGCTTGTTGCGTTCTTCGGCGAGCAGTGCAGCAGCCGATCTCTTTGCGGAGTGGACAAGGCTTGCGCTGCGATCTGCCGTGCGGCGGCTTCGTAACGTTCGAAGCCGGCCGGCGTGACCGTGGCCGAGCCCGCGCCGAGAGAAAAAAGACCTTGCACGCGGGTGTCGACCTCAGTCGGGGGCAAGACCTCCACTTCGGATCCGAAAATCGCCTCGACGGTGGACAGGTACTGCCCTTTGGTGAGCCTTCGCATCGACATCGGTCCGGGGACGTAGTCGTTCAGTGCGGCCGCGTTCGGCTCGGGGGAAGAAGAGCTCGACGAGCACGCGGCCGCCAAGGCGATTGTCAGCAATGCGAGGCGTGCTGGGCACTTGCGCGTCACCGTTTACTCGACTCCTTCCAATCCGGTCAGAAATCCCGAAACCGCATTGACCTCGAAAATCGTGGAGACCAGGTCGCAGTCGACTTCATTCGAAGACGCGTCTGCCCAGAGATCTGCCGCGCAGGCCAGCTCTCCGTCGTTCGCACCGATTGCCAGAACGATGCCGCCGATGGTGTCGAGCATGTTGTCCTTGGACCACCATCCCGAAAGCACCGAGCTCAGCTCGATGACGCCATCGGCCCGCTCGGTGAAAGACGCTCGAATCATGGCGTCGCGGAGGCGCAGAACCTTGTCCTCAATGATGATGAGATCGATGTCACCCAGCGTGAAATCGCTCGGTCCGGCCGTCAGCACGCCGTCGACGATCTGCCCTCGGAACCTGGTCTGCCAGTCCGGGTTGGGCTCGACCGCCACCGAGGATCTCGCAATGATGCGTCCATCGGTACCGCGTAGCGGCACCTCGCTGACGTCGGTGACCAATACCTCGACGTCGTGGTCTTCGTTCCAGCTATCGACGCCAGAGATGCGGATTCCGAAATTGATCAGTCCTTCGGAGGGCGCACTTGCGAGGACGCCCCGCGCAACCTGGTCGGGACGGATGGGCCGGATCAAATCGATGATGCCCAAAAAGGCGTAGTCGATGCCATCCGATCCATCCGTGCCCAGATAGTCCGCCTGGCCGCATGGCCCGCTGCCGTCCGCCGATGCCACCCCGTCGAGGTCGAACCCGTTGACAACCGCTTCGCCGAACGAAAGAGGCCGGTACATCGTGTTGTCGGTGGTGCCGTCGAGGCCGCACGGATTCGGGATCTCCTCGGCCAATTCCTCGATGGGCTCCGGGTAATAGAAGTTCAACGAGGTCACCAGGAAATCAAAGACCCCTTCGCGGTCTGAAGGGAGCGCGGCGGGATTGCCCCCAGCCCCCGCCGTGCCTCCGCCTCCCTCGGCCGAGGGCAAGGCACTGCTGCCGCAGCCACACAGGGCGGCCGCGAGCCAAAGCACGAGGGTCGATGACCTGCTTCGTCGAGAGAGCGCTCGCAAGACGCGCATGGATAACATTTTTTGCCCTGATGGGAAAAGCACTCGTCTCGCGGCCCAGTGCATACATCTGTGATACGAAAGGAATCGAAGATGCCACGACAACGACCGCTGCTCTGGGCCTGGATCGCAATCGCGAGCCTCAACGCGCCGCCGCAGGCGGCTGCCGATCCTGGGTCGCCCACCGCCGCCGAGTCCTTGGTCGTCCAAGTTTCGAACATCCCCAACGACAAAGGGCAGATCGGCTGCTCGCTCTACGCCGACAAGAATGGCTTTCCATCCGACCCGAAGATGGCCTTGCAGAGCCTCTTCGTGACGTCGAAAGACGGTAAGGCGACATGCACGTTCAAGGAGGTGAAGCCGGGCCGGTACGCCGTCTCGGTCATGCACGACGAAAACAAGGACGGCGAGCTCGAGACCAGCATCGTGGGTCGGCCCAAGGAATGGTGGGGCGTGTCCAACAACGTGCCGCCTGAGCGCTTCGGTCCGCCCAAGTACGGAGCGGCGGCTTTCGACATCGGGGCCGAGCGCAAGACGATCCGGGTCAAGCTCCGGCTTTGACTTCCTCGACGGCCTCGCGAAGCGCAACCCGGAGGGGTGTGTATTGCATGTCGAGCTCGCGCTGGGCCTTGCCGCCATCGAAGATGAGCGAGCCTGCTGCGGTCGTCTTCAAGATGTCGACCGGCAGAGCAGGACGCCGCCCCGTAACGGATGCAACCTTTTCCGACAGACGTGCGATGGGCATGAGGAGCCGCTCGGGAATGTTGTGACGGGGTGCGGGGACCCCGGCGAGCTCCGCGATGATCTGGAAGTACTCACGCGTGGAGGCGCGTTCGACACCGATCAGGTAACGCTCGCCCACGCTTTGTCGGCTGAGCAATGCGCGCACGATCGCTTCGGCTGCGTCCCGCACGTGGACGTAGGTGTACGTCGTGTCGGCGCCGACCAGCGCGGGCAACCGTCGTTCGACGGCCCGGCGCACTTCCATGGTGGGACGGGGATCCCCGGCCCCGATCACTGCGGCCAGGTGCACGACCGTCACCGGAAGCCCGCGCTCGGCATGCATGCGCCAACCCAGTACGTCGCCCATGTACTTGCTCCGCGCATAGTCGCTCGGATGGGGGCCGGGCGGTGTGTTCTCATCGAAGGGAATCTGGTTGGGCACTCCAAACGCGAGCGGCGTGCTGACCTGGACGACCTTGTGGACTTTGGCGCTCAGGGCGGCTCGGAAGACGTTTTGTGCGCCGCGTGTGTTGAGCTCGTAGTAGAGCGCGCGGTCCGGGCTCCAAAAATCACGGTAGCCCGCGAGGTTGATCACACCCCACGCGCCTTCGAGCAGTGGTGTCAGCGTGGCCGGCACGCACACGTCTCCTTCGATCCACTGGACACGGTCGCCGAATCTCGCCAGGTCCGTGGTCTCGCTGGTCGGCCGCACCAAACACCGCAGCCTCAGCTCGGGCTCCGCCATGAGCCGTTCGACGACGTGCCGACCTACGAATCCCGTAGCCCCGGTAACCGCGATGACGCGTGGGTCGCTTTTCATGGTGCCGGGTTCTACTACGAACGCGCCTTTCGCCAAGCGCGACGGTCGTTCGCGCCTCTTGCCGGCCGACCGGTGCGCCTTATCTTCTTTGCAGCGTGAAGAGGCAGCGCCGGTGATAGGGCTGGTTGCACGGGGCGCCGAGGCCGGGCTCTTTCCAGACTCGCTCGTGCGCCGTGGAATTCGGCACTTGCTGGAGCGGCGGTTGAGTCAAACCGTCTGGGGAGACCAAGCGCTCCGCGATCGACAAGAGGCGGCGCTCCTCGAAAAGCTGCGCGCCGGCCCGATCGCGCTTTGTGTCGATTCCGCCAACGAACAGCATTACGAGGTTCCTGCGGCCTTTTTCGAGCATGTGCTCGGTCCCCAGCTCAAGTACAGCTGCTGTTACTGGAACGAGGACACCCGGGATCTCGCGACCGCCGAACAAACCATGCTCGAGCTCACTGCGTCGAGGGCCTGTGTCGAGGACGGGATGCGTATTCTCGACCTCGGCTGCGGTTGGGGGTCGTTTTCGCTTTGGGCCGCCGAGCGCTTCCCCAACGCGACCCTCTTTGCCGTTTCCAACTCGCGTCTGCAGCGGGAGCTCATCATGCACCGGGCTCAGGAGCGAGGTCTATCCAACGTGGAGGTGCAGACCGCGGACATCAACGGCTTCGATCCGGGTACACACTTTGACCGGGTCGTCTCGATCGAGATGATGGAGCATGTGCGCAATCATCCGGCGCTCTTCGAGCGTATTGCCCGGTGGCTCGCTCCCGACGGCGTGGCCTTTGCTCACATTTTCTGTCACCGCGCCCGC
>JASFKY010000029.1:0-21237 GCA_050118395.1 Myxococcales bacterium
GAATGCGGGGCAATAGGTGTGAACCTGCTTGTTTAGCTCCTCCCGCCCCAGGCGTGCTTCATCCGCGCCGCTGGCGGCCGTTCCTTCGAGGTATTGGCCCACCAAGGAAAAGGTCGACCATGCCGCAAAGCCCTTCAAGGCCAACAGAACCCGGCAGCCAGCAGCCCGCTGCGCATGGGCTAGGAGCTCCAAATTTCGTTCGAGTGCCGCCATGTCGATCACGTATGCGGGCGTATCGACTCGGCTGAGGTCGAGCTGGTCGCAGGGGATCACTACCTCTCCTCGACGTGCCACGGCAGGCCACGCACTGCGAGCTCTTCGAGGAACGGCTCGGGATCGAATTGCTCCACGTTGAAGACGCCGCGACCTCGCCATTTTTCCGTGAGCATCATCTTTGCCCCAACCATGGCCGGAACGCCGGTGGTGTAGGAGATCGCCTGCGAACGAACCTCCTTCCAACACGCTGCGTGGTCGCAGATGTTGTAAATGAACACTTTGCGCGGCGCGCCATCTTTGCGGCCTTCGATCAGGCAGCCGATGCTCGTCTTGCCCTGGTAGTTTTCACCGAGCGTCGACGGGTCGGGAAGGAGGGCTTTCAGGAACTGAATGGGTACGATCTGTTGCCCTTGGAACTCCACCGGCTCGATGCTGGTCATGCCCACGTTTTGGAGCACGCGAAGATGGGTGATGTATTCGTCTCCGAACGTCATCCAGAAGCGAATTCGCTTGAGCGCGGGGATGTGTTTGACCAGTGATTCCAGCTCCTCGTGGTAGAGCAGGTACGCCTTGCGCTCACCGACTCCGGGAAAATCGAAACGCCAGGATTCCGACATCGGATCGATCTCGATCCATTTTCCGTTTTCCCAGTACCGCCCTCGTTGGGTGATCTCTCGAATGTTGATTTCGGGATTGAAGTTGGTGGCGAAGGGGTGGCCGTGCTCGCCCGCATTGCAGTCGAGAATGTCGATGTAGTCGATCTCGTCGAAGAGATTCTTCTGGGCATAGGCGCAGAAGATGTTCGTGACACCGGGATCGAATCCCGAGCCCAACAGGGCCATGATCCCCGCCGATTCGAAGCGATCCTGATACGCCCACTGCCACTTGTATTCGAACTTGGCTTCGTCCGGAGGCTCGTAGTTGGCCGTATCCAAGTAATCGACACCGGTCTTCAAACAGGCGTCCATCAGTGGCAGGTCTTGGTACGGAAGGGCGACGTTGATCAGCAGGTCCGGCTCGATCCGCTCGATGAGGGCGACCGTCTGTGCGACGTCGTCCGCATCCACCTGCGCGATCGCGATTTCGCGACCGCGGAGCTCCCGGACCTGGCTCTGAATTTTTTCACAGCGCGTCAGCGTCCGGCTCGCGAGCACGACCTCGGAGAAGGTGCCCGTATCGGCGGCGCACTTGTGTGCTACCACGCCTCCTACGCCTCCGGCGCCTATGATCAAGACCTTGCTCATCCATCCTCCCGTCGCAGCGAGAGCTTGGGTACGCCCGCCGCCAGAGGTGTGACTTCGACGTCCCTGGTTTGCAAGTCAAGTCGCGTGACTTTCCCCGAACCTTGTGTTTACCTCGACTACCTCGCGTGGAGAGGGCAAAAGCGTTCATATGGAAAGAGCCATAGTAGGACTGGACGTGGGGTCCACGACTGTGAAGGCGGTGATCGTCGATCCCGAGACGAAGGAAATCGTCTGGAGCGACTATCAGCGGCATCACACCAAGCAGGCCGAATGCGTTCTCGATTTCATGGTGCGCGTGGAGCGCTTGCTGGCCGATCTCGGTTGTGAGCACGTACGTGTCTTTGCGACCGGGTCGGGAGCCAAGCCGATCGAGGAGCCGCTCGGCGCCAAGTTCGTGCAAGAGGTGAATTCGGTTACGTTGGCGGTCGAGACGTTGCACCCCGATGCCGGGTCGGTGGTCGAGCTCGGTGGGCAAGACGCCAAGATCATCATCTTCAAAGAGAATCGTCAGACGGGCGAAAAGTCCCCCATCGCATCGATGAACGACAAGTGCGCGTCGGGTACCGGCGCCACCATCGACAAGTGCATGATCAAGGTGGGGATGCCTGCTTCCGACACGCTGAAGCTCCACTTCGACGACACCCACCTGCACCACGTCGCCGCCAAGTGTGGTGTGTTCGCCGAGACCGACATCGTCAACCTCGTGAAGACCGGCATCCCGTCAAACGAGATCATGTGCTCTTTGGCCGATGCCATCGTGATGCAGAACCTTTCGGTGCTCACGCGGGGCAACACACTGCGGCACAAGGTGTTGTTGCTCGGCGGTCCCAATACGTTTCTTCCATTTCTCCAGGAATGCTGGCGCAAGCGAATTCCCGAGACTTGGGACGAACGCGGGTACGACTATCCAAAGGACGTGCCCATCCAAGAGTTGATCGCCGTGCCGGAAAATGCCGCGCTTTATGCCGCGTACGGCGCCGTGATTTACGGCATGCACGAGCCCCAAAACGTCGGTGTCTACCACGGTCTCGAAGGGCTACGCCGGTACATCAGCGAAGGCCGAAAAGAGCGGCTAGGCGAGAGCGCCGGGCCTCCTCTCGCTCGCGATGAGCAGGAGCTCGATCACTTCCTAGACGCCTACCGAATCCCCCGATTCGTCGAGCCCACGATCGATGGCGACAGGGTGCGTGCGGTGATCGGCCTGGATGGCGGAAGCACCTCCTCCAAGGCCGTGCTGCTCGGCGAGGACGGCCAAGTCCTGATGAAGGCCTATACGTTGTCCAAGGGCAACCCGATCCAAGACGCCAAGGATCTGCTCTCGGAGCTCCGATCGCGAATGGCCGAAAAGGGAGCCCAAATCGAGGTGCTCGGATTCGGCGCGACGGGCTACGCGGCCGATGTTCTCGAAGAGTGCGTGCGCGCCGACGTCAACATCGTGGAGACCGTGGCTCACATGATGAGCGCTACCCACTACTTCGGCGACGTGGACGTCATTTGCGACATCGGAGGCCAGGACATCAAGGTCCTGTTCATGGAGAACGGAGACATCAAGACCTTCAAGCTCTCCAATCAGTGCTCGGCTGGCAACGGCATGTTGTTGCAGGCCATGGCCGATCAATTCGGTTTGCCGGTCACCGAGTACGCGGAGAACGCATTCAAGGCGGACCTCGCGCCCAAGTTCAGCTACGGCTGTGCCGTCTTCCTCGACACGGATCGGGTGAACTTTCAAAAAGAAGGGTTCAGCAAAGAAGAGCTCCTTGCGGGCCTTGCACAGGTTCTACCCAAGAACGTCTGGCAATACGTCGTCGGCGTGCCCCGCATGGCGGCCCTCGGTCGAAAGTTCGTGTTGCAAGGTGGAACGCAATACAACCTGGCGGCCGTCAAGGCGCAGGTCGATTACATCAAGCAACGCGTACCGGACGCGGAGGTTTACGTCCACCCGCACAGCGGCGAGGCGGGTGCCATCGGTGCTGCGATGGAGACGTTACGCGTGGTCCAGCGCCGTGGCCGCTCGACGTTCATCGGCTTGGATGCGGCGATCGATCTTCGGTACGAGACCAAGAACGACGCGACGACGACCTGCCACTTTTGCGCGAACGAGTGCTCGCGAACGTTCATCGATGCATTCCGCCCCGACGGCTCCACCAGCCGCTACATCAGCGGTTTTTCTTGCGAAAAGGGAATGGTCGAATCCAAGGAGGCCATGCAAGAGATCGTCGTCGAACGGCGCAAGATCATGAAGGAGTTTCCGAACCTCGTCACCTACGAAGGCCTCAAGGCATTCAAGCGAGTGGCAGGCGTGGAGCCCTTGCCGGAGTCAGGAGCCCCCATCGAGGACGTCAGGGTGGAGCGAAAGTTCTTTGGCTCCATCGAGCGGAGCCGCTACACGCGCGGCTTCCAGCGCTCATCGGAAGCCTCCGCCAAAAAGCGTGCGCAATGGCGAGTCGGCATTCCACGCGTTCTCAACATGTATTCGACAGCGCCTTTCTTTCGCACCTATTTCGAGGTGCTCGGAGTTCGGCCCAAGAACATCGTGTTCAGCGAGCCGAGCTCCGAAGAGATGTTCGCGGAGGGCGGCAAATACGGCTCGGTCGACCCCTGCTATCCCTCCAAGGTCGCCCAGGCGCATTTTCATCAGCTGATCTTCGCCAAGCACAAACAAGCGCCACTCGACGCGATTTTCTTTCCGATTCTCACGCACGTGCCCTCGTTCGTGACGGGAGCGGTGGACTATGCGAGTTGCCCCATCGTCGCGGGCACCCCCGACGTCATGAAGGCAGCTTTCACCAAGGAGCAGGATTACTTCGCCAGTCGCGGGATTCGCTACATGGCGCCGGCTTTCAGCTTCGCCGAGCCGCACTTGCTCAAGCGGGATCTCTTCGAGGCATTCCGCGACGTGCTCGAAATCACGGAAGACGAGAGCGATTTCGCCGCCACGGAGGGTTTGGCCGCACTGGATCGGTTCGACCAGGACCTCCAGGCAAAGGGCAAAGCCATCCTGGAGCAGGTCGAGTATGACAACAAGGTCGCCATCCTCGTGCTCGGCCGGCCCTATCATCTCGACCCAGGGCTTCACCATGGAATCCCCGACGAATTTCAGGTTCTCGGGTATCCCATTCTGAGCATTCGCTCGATACCCAAGGACCCCGAATGGCTGAGGCGCTTCTACGGCGACGACGAGGACGTGCTGAGCGTCAACGACGTGTGGCCCGAGAACTATTCAGCCAACTCCGCTCAGAAGGTTTGGGCGGCGAAGTTTGCATCTCGTCATCCGAACGTGGCCATCCTAGACCTCAGCAGCTTCAAGTGCGGTCACGACGCGCCAACCTACGGTATCATCGACCGCATCGTCGAAAAGAGCGGGGTTCCATCGTCGTCTCTGCACGACATCGATGCAAACAAGCCGGGGGGCTCGATCAAGATTCGAGTCAATACGTATGCGCACTCGCTCAGGCTTCGTGAAGAGCATCTCGAGGACCTCGCAGCACGCAGGGCCGAGCTCGAGCGGCGCATCGACGAAAAGCGGCTCGAGCTCTTGCGCTTGAAACAGCGGGAGCTCGCGCAACACCGACGCGCCGATCTCGGCTTGGAGCGACAAATTCAGGAGCTTGCCGAACGGGTCAATCAATACCGCATCGATTCATCCCAGTCCGAAGCGAACGAAACGTGGGCGGGTGCCGTATCGGATGGATTGATCCGGCTGGGACGAAAAACAAAGGACGGCGAAGTCGTTCGCGTGTGAAGGGGCTGAACATGGCTGATGGTTTCGAAATCGACATTGAAAGAGAGCTCGCGGAGTTCGAAGCGAAAGAGCGAGCGAGGCTCGGCCTGGACGGCGACCGGGAGCAGTGGACCGACCCGATGGTCAACCCGTTCTTCTCCGCGAGAGAGCGTCCCACCACCACGATTTTGAACGGGGGGCTCACCATGGCCCATGACGAGTTCGTGGCCGCCGCCCTCCAAGGCATCGGGTACAAGACGCGCCCGCTGGCATGCGCCGACACGGAGGCTCTCCGCCGCGGCAAGGAGTTCGGCAACAAGGCCCAGTGCAATCCGACATATTTCACGGTCGGAAACCTGGTCAAAGAGCTCTGCCGGCTACGCGACGAGGAAGGCCTTTCGTCGCAAGAAATCGTGGATCACTACGTTTTTCTCACCGCGGGAGCATGTGGGCCCTGCCGGTTCGGCATGTATGTGACCGAGTATCGAAAGGCCCTGCGCGACGCTGGTTTCGACGGTTTCCGTGTCGTTCTTTTTCAGCAGCAAGCGGGTTTCAAACAGGCGACCGGAGAAGAGGTCGGCTTGGTGCTCAATCCGCAGTTCTTCATGGCGCTCGCGCGCGGCTTGTTTGCCGGCGACGTGATCAACGTCTTGAGCTATCGCATTCGCCCCTACGAAGTGCAGCAGGGCGCGACTGATCGGGCCATCGCGGCGATGAAAAGTGAAGTGCGCGAAGCGCTCGAGCAGAACCGAAGCGTTCTTCGCGCACTGTGGCGTGGTCGCAAGCATTTGGAAGCGGTAGAGGTCGACCGACTGCAGGCCAAGCCCAAAGTCGCCATCATCGGTGAATTCTGGGCGATGACCACGGAAGGAGACGGCAACTATCACCTGCAGCGGTTCATCGAGTCCGAGGGCGGCGAAAACGACATCCAGACCTTGGTGAACTGGCTCCTCTACACCCTCTGGGAAATGCGGCACGACACCGAGCGACGGATGACGCTCCGAGGGACGGACCAGTCCTATTACGGCCTGGACGGGTCCGACGTCGGCTACAAGATGGCCGGCGTGTGGCTCGGCGAGCTCGCTCTTCGAGCGACTTTTGCGGCGTTTTGCGCGGTTAGTGGTCTCAGGCGACAGAGCCTTCCGGACATGGACGAGATCGCTCGCATCGGGCACAGCCACTACAACAACGAGCTTCGCGGCGGCGAAGGCCACATGGAGGTGGCCAAGTTGGTGCTCAACGTGGCCAAGCAAAAGGCGCACATGACGCTGAGCGTGAAGCCGTTCGGCTGCATGCCGAGCTCGGGCGTGTCCGACGGCATCCAAACGGTCATCACCGAGCTTCACCCGGACGCGATCTACTGCCCGGTGGAAACGAGCGGCGATGGCGCGGTCAATTTCTATTCCCGGGTCCAGATGTACATGTTCAAGGCGCGAGAGCGAGCCCGGCAGGAATACCAGGCCGCCCTTCGGCAATACGGAATCACCGAAGATCAGGCCCGTGACTTCCTAAAGCACAGTCGGTACGGCAAGACCCTCTACAAGGCGCGGCACGTCGAAGCCGGCAGCAGCGCCGATCTCATCCACGAGATCGGGCCACTCGTCGGCAAGACCCGCCTCGGCCGAGCCAAAGTGCACGCCACGCGCGCGGTGAGCCGGACCAAGGGCTTCCTCACCGAGGATCTCGCTCACGCAAAGGACACCTACGACAAGATGGCGCCGTACCTGCCTTCGCTTGCCAGGCTGCTCTACACCGAGCTCAAGGAAAAGGTCCCCGCACCCAAAGAGGCATGGACCCAGCTGGTCCGGCGCGTGGTTCCCAAAGCCGACGAGCAAGCCCCCGTGCAGGTTCCGACCAGCCATGAATTCATCCCGGCCCCGCCTCGCGCGGAGCACGACCCGGAAACCGTGCAACTCCACGTGGTGGCCTGAGGCCCCGGCCCCAGGGTCGAAGACCGCGGACCCTGGCTCCGCGGATTTCGGACCGCACCCCGAGGCTCTTCTCTCAGCTCCCCTTGGGCATCTTGGCGTACTTGGGCAGCTTGCCCGTCAGGCTCTTCAAGAATGCAACGATGTCGTCGATTTGCTCGTTGGTGAGGTCGCGGCCGAGCTGATACTTGCCCATGAGGGCCACGGTTTCCTCGAGCGTTTCCCGCGATCCGTCGTGCAGATAGGGAGCGGTGAGCTCCACATTACGCAGGGAGGGAACCTTGAAGAAGTGCTTGTCCGCGGGGTTCTTGGTCACGTTGAAACGCCCGTTGTCGGCCTCGGTGAGGGGCGTCCCTCGATCCGAGAAATAGTCTTTCACCAATCCGAGCTTCTGGAACATCGAACCTCCGACGTTGATTCCGGTGTGACAAGCGGTGCAGCCGACCTCCTTGAACGTGAGGTAACCCTTTTTCTCCTGCTCCGTGATCGCCGATTCGTCGCCTCGAAGATATGCATCGAAGCGTGAGGGAGTGATCAACGCCTTTTCGTACTCTGCAATTGCATCGGTGATGTTGCTCTTGGTCACGCCATCCGGATAGAGCTCGTCGAAGGCTTCCGAGTACTCGGGGTTCTTTTTGATCTTGGAGATCACCTCGTTCCAGTTGGCGCCCATCTCGATTGGATTGCCCACGGGGCCTGCCGCCTGTTCTTGCAAGTCCTTTGCGCGGCCGTCCCAGAACTGAACGAAGTTGTATGCCGAGTTGAGCACCGTCGGAGCATTGATGGGCCCCTTTTGACCCTTGATTCCCGTCGATGTCTTCAGATGCTCCGCTCCTCCTTGGTCCAGCATGTGGCAGGTCGCGCACGAAATCGTGCCATCCCCCGACAAGACGGTGTCGTGATAGAGGCTTCGACCCAACATCACCTTGTCCATGTTGACGTCGACGGACTCGGGGAGCGGGATGATGGGTTCGGCCGGGGCCGGCTTTTGCGGCTCGGGTGCCGTGGCTTTCTCCTCGACCGCCGGGGCGGGAGCTTCTTCCTTTTTTTTGCAACCCACGACCGCGATTGCGGTGGCGATTACGATGACCCACTTCCTCTGCATCATGGGCGTGACGGTAGCAGTAATGCCGGCGTGCGGCACGCCCTGCGGATCGCCTGGTCAGTCCTCACGCAGAAGCAATCGATAGCCGCCTCGGTGGTAAACGAGTGGTTCGGCGTCGCTCGTATGCACGGCTTCGACCTGTCCTACGTAGATCGTATGGCTGCCTTCTGGATAGGCCTTGGTGACGCGGCATTCGAGAGCGACCACGGCCTCGTCGAGTATCGGTACGCCCGTCTCTCCCGGTGTCCAGGTCACGCTCTCGAGCCTGATATCCTCGTTGTTCGGGGTTGCAAAGAGGTTCGAGACCTCGCGCTGATGAGCGGCCAAGATGTTCACGCCGAAGACGCCCCCCTCCTCGATCATGCGGTGGGTGGTCGACGACTGGTTGGCACAGACCAAGACCAGCGGCGGGTCTGCGGAAACGCTGGAGAAGGCGGAGACGGTCATGCCGTGCACCCGGTCGCCCGAACGAGACGTCACGACCGTCACACCGCTCGCCCAGCCTCGCAGCGCCTGTTTGAATGCTTCTTGGTCGACCGCCATGGGCCCGAAATCGGTGTAAGCAAAAATAGAACATGTTTCAAGGTGACGGGCGGGCTGTCATCGGCACCGAATTGGGCTAGTTTGCGCCCCCTATGCCGCATCAGGCGTTTCTAAAAGGGATTCGTGCGTACTGGGATGCACTTGGCCAGCCCGGGGAGCCGCCCGAGCTCGGGGATTCCCGGATGGACGCATTCGTCGATCTTTTGCACGTAACCACCGGCGCCGAGCACGCGTTTCGCCTACTGCAGCTGCCCGAGTCCCCGTACGCGGGAATCGCGGTGGGCGACCAGAGCCGGCCTTGGCAGTTGTACTGGGCTCTGCAGGTCGCCGAGGTCGAGCCGTTCGTGCATCCGGCGCTGGAAGGCGTGATCTTCGTCGCCGACACGATCGGCGACGCTCGCGATCGGCATCGAGTCTATACTCTCAAGGATGGAATGCGGGGCGATCTCGAGTTCGCCGATCTCGCGAGCGCGCTTCGCTGGATGAGCGCGCACGTTCGGCACGCTCGAGGAGAGATGGGCGAGGCGGAGCTCGAGGACATCCAGGGCAGTGCCTCCACGGTGCTCGATGACGAGTGGGAGGACGGCGCCACCTCGGCCTTGTTCATCGTGGAGGAGCTCCTCGATACACCTCTCTTCGAAGCATGGGACGCGATCTCCCGGGGCCAGTGGCCTCTCGTCGAATCCGAGGGCGACGCTCCGTCGGTCGATCGCGAGGACGGCTGGCAGCGACGCCTCTCGCTTTGGCTGACGCGTCGCTTTCTCGCGACGCGAAGCCTGGAGCTTCCCTCGGACATCGCCGTATCCGACATGGATGCAGTGCACCGGGCCCTGGTCGATCACCTCATCGACTTCGAGCAAGCCATCCATGGAGGCGACGTTCCGAAGATCATCGAGCAGACCGCTACCGGCGAGGACACCAAGCTCGTGAAGCTCGCGCAGCGCTGGATCGAGCGACACGACAGCTGGAGGACAGCAGCCAACGTGCCGACCCCCGACGATGACCTCCCCATCGAGGCAGAACCGCCGCCGTTCCAGCATACGCCGTTCACTCGAAAGCTCATGCAGGCGCTTTCGGTTTCGCTCGACAAAATGGTGGAGCGGGGCGAGCTCGAGCTCGATCCCGATCGGAAAGAAGCCCTGTTGATCGAGTTGGTGACCGCGGGGTCCGACGCTCGATCGGTCAAACACATGCTGAAAAAGCTCACGACCACGCTGGTCGAGTCGGAGCACGTCGAGGAGATCTATCCGACGGATGACAACATTCAAGAGAGGTTCAAGGAAGATCTCGGCGGCGGATGATCGAGCCGCTTGGCACACAACTGTGGGCAGACATTCGTTGGCGCGAGGGCTGGAGGGTGCAGCGGCGCTGGAACCAGAACAGCGCGAGGCTCCTCGATCCAGCGGGCCGCGCCGTGGTGCACGGCCCGACCAGCCGTTGCGAGCTTGCCCTCGACCGATGCGCTCCCGCGGCCAGGCCAGCATCCCATCTAGTGGTTCTGCTTCATGGGCTCGGCCGCACCCGGCGTTCGTTGGCGCGTCTCGACCGCGCGCTCTTCGAGGCTGGCTTCGTCACGGCGCGCCTGGATTACCCGAGCACACGCTGCACCATCGACGAGCATGCTCGCGTCGTCGGCGAGTTGCTGGAGCGCGTCCCGACGCCGAAGCGGCTGTCTTTCGTGGGACACAGCCTGGGTGCGCTGGTGACCCGACGAGTGTTCGCAGCAAAGCGCCCTTGGCGTGCGGCTGCGGCTCGGGTCGTCATGCTCGCCCCGCCGAACCAGGGCGCGTCTCTTGCGACTTCGCTGAGCAGACACGCTCTGCCGCGACGGATACTCGGGCCCTCTTTTTTGCAAATCGCAGCCGGTCAAACGGCGAGCCTGCCCGTTCCGGACGTGCCGATTGCGATCTTCGCCGGTGACGCGCTCGGCACCTGGGGCGACGGGGTGGTGAAAGTGGCCGAGACCCGCCTCGATGCCATGGTAGAGCACCACGTGGTCCCCGCGATTCACACGTTCATCATGAATCATCCCGATGTCGTGAGCGGCGTTGTGTCGTTTCTAAGGGCCACCCCACACCGCCGGTGAAGGTCGGAGCAACCCTGCCTCTGCGTCGTGAAGCGCGCCTTCGCGGTCGGCTTCGAGCAACAAAGGCCCGTCCAGATCGACGAGCTCGGCCGATGGGGCGAGCAACAGTGCCGGTTCGATTGCCAGAGAGGTGCTCACCATGCATCCGATCATCACCCGAAGGTCTCGTCTCTTGGCTTCCTCGATGCACCGAAGCGCCTCGGTGAGACCACCAGCCTTGTCGAGCTTGATGTTGATCATGTCGTAGCGATCCCCGATCGAGGCCAAGGATCCACGATGGTGAAAGGACTCGTCCGCGCACAAAAGCACCGTGCTTTCGAGGTCATCGAGAGCTTCTTCCGCCCCTGAAGCCAGCGGCTGCTCCAGCACGGCCACACCCCATTTGGGAAGCTCCGGAAGCCATCTCGAGAGCTGAGACACAGACCAAGACTCGTTGGCGTCCACGACCAAGGAGGCACGCGGCGCGGCCTCGTGGACGGCCGCAATACGCTCGAGGTCGGGCCCGCCGTCCACCTTGATCTTCAGCGTCGAAGCGCCGGCCAATCGCGCTGCTGCTCGGCTCATTTCATCGGGTGCTGCCACGCTCACGGTTCGCATCGTCGGCGTTGCTGGAGGGGGGCAGGAGCAGCCGAGGAGCTTCCACACCGGTTGCCGAGCAAGCTTGGCTTCCAAGTCCCACAGAGCGCAGTCGAGCGCGTTACGGGCCGCTCCGGCCTTCATCTCGCGAAGGCGGCTTCGTGCATCGGCGCCCTGGATGTGCGCCCACGCAGCTTCGATGGTCGAACGAACCGCGTCCACCGATTCGCCGTACCGAACGTAGGGCACGCATTCCCCACGCCCAACCGCGCCGTCTCGGTGAAGCTCGACGACCACGACTTCGGCGAGGCGGCGAGCCCCACGGGCGATTCGAAACTCTCCCCGCACGGGCCAAGACTCGGCTCGGACCACCGCACGGCAGTGCATGGATCAGGCCTTGCCCGTGGCTTCCTTGATGGCTTTGGGGCTCAGCGTCTTGCAGACGAAAGTGTGTACATCCCAAAGATCGCGCGGCCGCTGACCGGCTTCTTGCAGTAGCTCCATCGCCCTGCGGGCGGCCTGCAAAAACTGCTCGTAGGTCGTGGAATTAGGCGCGGTGTCGTACTTGGGATCGATGTCGAGGATCAGCGCCTGCTTCTTGAAAAAGGTTGGTTTCACAAACACGTGATCAGCCGGATAGACGAGCGCGGGAAGCAGCGATGCGAGCGGCCAGGTGGCTCCACCTTCGATCGCCATGGCGGCGATGAACGAATCGAACCGAATCCCAAAGGGGCGGTCGCCGTAGAGGAGATCGAAAAGCGACTCCGAAAAGGTCTGACGCGCACCTTCGGCCATGTTCTTGAAGCGAGTGGCTTCTGCCTTTTGCGTCGTGCCCTTCATCGAAGTGAGAAACTCGTACACCGTCTTGTGAATTTCGTCGTAGCTCTCGGAGGCGATCAGCTCTTCCAGACGCTTCTGACTCAGCTTTTCTTCCGCACGCTCGAGGGCAGCGTTCTTGAGCTTCTCCGCTCCCTTGGCGCCGCGCTCTCCGCGCTCGGCCTTGATGTAGCCCTCGTCTTCGAAACCCACCGGATAGAGCTGCATGAAGTAGGCGACTTGCTGCCCGAAGCTGATATCCGGCTTTTTGGGAGGCGCCTTGGATTTCCTCTGCGAGCCCGGTGTCGGAGTTTGGTTGCGCCGAGCCAGTCGATCGATCCGCACGGCTTCGCTCGGCTGCACGTCGACGATTTCCATCTTGTGCCAGTAGTCGGGGCGGAAGCTCCGCTCCGAGCCGTCTTCAAACAGAAAGGTCCGCTTGTCCGGGATTTCCTGAAGGAGCACCGAGCGGCCCCAATCTTTGCGGCTGGTATGCTCGAAAATTCGCGGTGGAACGGAAGGAGTGTTCTCTGACATCGATACGTATTCCTCGAAACGCCAGGGCAGGGGCCCTCGGGAGCGCGAAAACGGACCCGTCGTGTATCACGGACCCGGGGCGCTTGCATCTAGTTGCGATCCCTTGCGTGTAGCCTTACGACGCACATCTCGCAACCCCCCGTGCTGACAGGGGTTTATCTGGACCCTCGACCCTCCCTCAAGGCATGACTACGGCATCAGGAGCTCCATGACGCGACCACGAATCCACGATTGGGTGCTGGCGAGCCACAATGAAGGCAAGCTCAGGGAGCTCGCCGCTCTATTGGCAGGCTGGCCGGTTCGTTTGCGGACGGCCCCCGAGCTCGAGCTTCCCGAGCCCGAGGAAACCGGTTCCACGTTCGAAGCCAATGCCACCCTCAAGGCAGTGGCCGCCGCGCGCGCCACGGGCTGCCCCGCGCTTTCGGACGATTCGGGCGTGGAAGTCGACGCGCTCGACGGCGAACCGGGCATCCACACCCGCTCATGGGCGGGGCCCAAGGGAGACTTCGACATCGCCCGGCGACGGGTCGAAGAACGGTTGGCCGCCCTCGGACGCGATGCGAGCCGTCGTGCGACCTACGTTTGCGTCCTTTGCGTCGCTTGGCCCGACGGCACCTCGAAAGCTTTCCGCGGCGAGACACGGGGCACGTTGGTTTGGCCCGTACGCGGCGCTCTGGGCCATGGATTCGAGCCGATGTTCCTGCCCGATGGATACGCCATGACCTACGGCGAGATGACCCCCGAGCATCGGATGCGTGTCAATGCTCGCGCTTCGGCCATGCGTAAGCTCGCGGCAGCTCTTCTACAGTCGGCTTGAGGCTCAAGGTTTGCAGCGAAGGTCGGAGTAGGGGCACACGAAGCGCACGTGCAAGTGATCCGCGTGATGCGGATAGTGCCGGATGACGCCCTTCGGCTCGTATCTGCCGCGCGGGTACTGGATCCATCGGTCGAGGAGGGCCTCCGGTACGCCCTTTCGTTTGGCGTAGCGATAGAGCTTGGCTTGCAGGCGATAGTCGATGAAGATGACCTCGGCCTGTCCGCGGCGAAGCCAGTACTCGAGCAGGGCCCACTGCCTCGCCGCGTCGAGCTCGGAGGATCGGAACTCCGCAAAGCGGCAGCCGCTCGGGCTGCAGTCCTCTTGATAGTAGCTGATGTCCGCGTCTCGGCCGTTTTGGTGGCTTTTGTGATCTCGCAGCCTGCCCCCGTCCCGATCGCTGATGTCGTGGACGCGTACCACCTTCGTCTGCTTGAACTTCGCTTCCACCGCGTCGAAAGCATCGACGATCCAGCGCGTGGTCTCTTCGGTTCCGTAGGCGCGTGATGATGATCGAATCCGATACCCGCGGTGCGGGGGCAGCTGCACGCCGTTTTCCAAAATCCCACGATTGGTGGGCCCGATCGCTTCAGAGGGGCTCACTGGATCGCGCGTGTAGATCCGAATGGCGCTGCCCGCTTTGGGGCTGGGAGTCCGGAGGTTGGCATTCCATCGGACGAGGTCTTTGGGGCTCACGTCGTAACGGTCGGCGACTGCCAGCAAGGTGTCGCCCCGTTCCAGCCGGAACACGACCTCGGGTCTCGGATCCCCAATGTCGATCGTCTGTCCGGGGTAGATTCGATCGGCCTTGAGGCCCGGATTGGCCACCAGCAGATCGGAAACGGTCGTACGGTGACGCAGCGCGATATCGGTGAGTGTGTCCCCCTTCTGTACGCGATAGACGCGTGTGCGGCCCTTCTTCGAATTCGATCGCTCGGATGTTCCGGTGGCGACGGCGCTGCGAGGATCACGGGCCGCAATGGGAGGCTCACGCCGCCCAGGGGGCTCGCTCTTGTAGTCGAATGGTGGCGTCCAATCGATGCCATCGTCGCTCGGCTTCGCCGCGGCGGGCGGAGCGACGACCAGTCGCTGCCCGATTCGGATCAAGTCCCCGTCCAAACGGTTCCACTGCTTGATCTGCGCGACGGAAACGCCGGCCCTCTGCGCGATCGAGCTGAGCGCGTCCCCCTCGCGAACCACGATCATGGGCGCTTCGGCTTCCACTCGGATCGGAGCCAACGCGGTGAAGCACAGCAGTGCGATCCCGAGCGCGCGGAGCATGCTCGAACGGTTTAACGGACTTCGCACAGACGACCAAGAAATAGGAGCGATATCCGAGATCTGGCATCCCCCCGCTCTCTTGGTATTTTGATCCAATGAGCGGGACCATCCGAGGGGCCGTGGCGGGATCGATTGCAGCACTGTGGCTGTTGACGTCCTGTCATGCAGCGTCTTCACCGGCGCCACGTTACGCCGAATCCAGCCCGCCTCGCTACCAGATCGCGTGTTCAGCGGGAAGCGATTGCAACGAATCGGTGGCCCTACTGGTCGGACTCTCAGGGTCGAGCGATCCCGTTCGCTGCACCGCGGCCTTGGTGGGCCCGCGGACTGCCATCACGGCCGGGCATTGCGTCGCTTGGGAGCTGTCGATGGGCAATCGCTGCCACGACGTCTGGCTTGGATTCGCTCCGAGCGGCGACCAGCCGGCCAGGTGGGTCGGATGCCAACGCATTACCGCTGTATCGGAGCCACAGGAGAGTTGGTTGGCGCCCGATTATGCCGTGTTGGAGCTCGAGTCCGAGGTACCACGGCCGCCCATCCCAATGGGCGAAGGCGACGTGACAGCTGGCGAAATCGTTCGAATGGTGAGCGTGACGGCCGACCGCTTCTATGATGATTTCCATCAGGTGCACACCCGTCGATGCGTGGTGGAGGATCGCACGAGGCGTCCCTTTGCGGTTCTCGGTGCGCCGCCGTCGGTCCGTGTGCTGTCTTCGTGTCCGATTCGCGAAGGCAGCTCGGGTGCCCCCGTGCTCGATCGCCAAGGGCGGCTGCGGGGTCTCATTCATGCTGGTGGGCCGCGCTACTTCGCGCTCGGGGTGATGACGCTAATGCCTCAACCAGTCGAGCACGGCGACCGCTAAAACCGTTGCGACCCCGATGGCCATCACGATCAAGCTGGCCGGTAGCGAAGGCGCAGCCGGGACGCGTCGTTTGATGGTCGTGGGGATCGACAGCCGTCGACGGTGGCTGCCGTCGCGTGAGCGTCGGGGGGGCTCCGAAAGCGCCGCGCCGTCACCGACTCTCGCGATGTCCATCAAGCGCTGCTTTCGTGCTTCTCCATCCGGAAACAGGTCGGCCATCCAGTCGGCTATCTCGGCCGGTCCGATGAGCTCCTGCTCCTTGGCCAGGGCCCGACGAAGCGCTTTGCCCATTTCCCGAGCCGTTTGCCAACGCTCGTCCGGGTTTCGATGCAACGCTTTGAGGACGATTTGGTCGAGCTCGGGGCTGATCTCCGGTCGATACTCGGAAGGAGGTCGAATCTCGCTCGAAAGAACCGCGTACATGGTGTTGACGTCCGTGTCGCGCATGAAGAGTCGTCGAAGCGTGAGCAGCTCCCACAAGACGGTGCCCAGAGCCCAAATGTCTACACGGCGGTCGACTCCGCCGGCGGTCATCTGCTCCGGTGCCATGTAAGGGAATGTGCCTTTGACCTGACCGGCCTCGGTATGGTGCACACGCTGTCGCGCATGGGCGATGCCGAAGTCGACGACTTGAGTCGTCCCGTCGTACGTCACGAATAGATTCTCGGCAGACACGTCTCGGTGCACGACGTGCAACGACTCTCCATCGACGTCTTTCAGCTGGTGGGCTGCATGCAAGCCTTCACATGCCTGGGCCACGATACGCGCCATGCGCGCTGGGAGCAGCGCCGAGCTGCGCTGCTCGGCATTGGCGACGACCCGACGGTGTACCCGGGACAAGGGCTCGCCTACCAGATACTCCATGGCGATGAAGTACTCTCCGTCCGCCTCGCCAAAATCGAAGACGCTACACACGTTCGGGTGGGTGATCCGAGAGGCGATGCGTGCTTCGTCCAGAAACATGTCCACGTAGTCCCGTTCCTGGGCCAGATGGGGGTGGATCCGCTTGAGCGCCACCAGCTTTTGGAAGCCCGGGGGCCCGTCGGCACGAGCCAGGTAGACCGTCGCCATTCCTCCTGAAGCGAGCTCGAAGCAAAGCTCGTAGCGTCCGATTCGCTCTGGGGCTGTCGGTCGAGGTATGTGCGAGTGCGCAACCGATTGTCGGGATGCGATGGGATGTGTTGGACGCATGCTTTTCGATCTTCAGCCGTTCATCCACACAAAAGTATTACACGTACACGCGACTTAGAAAAATGAGCATGGCGCTCCGCACAAGTCCATTTGACTCCGGCCCTTGCGCAACCTATCTATTAGGCTTCCTGAGGCTCTAGCCTAATGAATTTAGGAGAAACATACGTTCTAGATGGAATTGATCGGCAGTTGCTCGATGCGCTGCAAACCGATTCCAAGCGCTCGCTCAAGGAGATAGGGGCCGCGGTGGGACTGAGCGCGCCTTCGGTCATGGAGCGTGTGCGAAAGCTAGAAGGCGCCGGAATCATCAGGGGTTACCACGCACTGCTCGATGCGCGCAAGGTGGGTCTCGACACCTCTGCGTTCATCGGCGTCTCGGTCCGCAACCCGCAGCAGATCGCCGCCTTCGAGGTGTGGGTCGAATCGATCCCGCAAGTATTGGAATGCCACCACGTGACCGGTGGTCACACGCTCCTACTCAAGGTAAAAACGCAGAACACTGCGGACCTGGAAAAGCTGATCAGTCGGATCCGGTCCATGGACGGGGTCGCCGGCACCGAGACCATGGTCGTGCTGTCGACCCATACCGAAAGGGTGGAAGTCGCCCTGCCCCCTTGCGAGCCCGAGTCCGACGCCCGGCGCCGCAAACGTTCCCGCAAAAAAGCGGATCCCGCTACCTCCCGACCTTCTTGACCCTTTTCGAAAGGGCACGGCCCGCGCATTTCGAAAGGCTTTGATTGCAACCCCCTGGAAGACTCGAAGACGATTGCAAGATGAAGTACGGACTCCCAGAAAAACATGGTCTCTACGATCCGGCGAACGAAAAGGACGCCTGTGGTGTTGGCTTCGTCGCCCAGATCAAGGGCGTGGCCTCCCATCAGATCGTCAAGGACGCTAACCGCATCCTGTGCAACATGGATCACCGCGGAGCGCGCGGCTCGGAGACCAACACCGGTGACGGGGCAGGGATGCTCACCGCGCTTCCCGACAAGCTCTTGCGGCGAGCGGCCAAGGCGGAGCTCGGTATCGAGCTGCCCGAGCGAGGCCAGTACGGTGTCGGCAACATCTTCTTGCCCACCGACGAGCAGGAGCGAAGCTACTGCAAGGCCGCCTTCGAGCGCGCGATCGAGGCGCAGGGCCAACGATTTCTCGGTTGGCGCGTCGTGCCGACCGATCCGGACGGCGCCAACCTCGGGCCGACCGCGCTCGAGAGCATGCCTCAGATCGAGCAGTTGTTCGTAGGCGCCGCCGAGGGTCTCGACCACGAGTCGTTTGAACGCCAGCTCTACGTCATCCGGAAGAGCGCCGCGAGCCCGCTTCGCGTCGACCGAAAGCTCAAGCAGCGATCGATGCTCTACGCGTGCTCCTTGTCGAGTAAGACGATCATCTACAAGGGAATGCTGGCTTGCGAGCAGGTGCTGCCCTTTTACGCGGACCTGACCGATCCAGACTACGAAACTCACCTCGCCATGGTGCATTCACGGTTCGCGACCAACACGTTTCCCACCTGGGAGCGCGCGCAGCCGTTGCGATGCCTCAGCCACAACGGCGAGATCAACACGCTTCGCGGAAACAAGAACGCCATGCATTCGCGCCAAGGCGTGGTGAAGAGCGAGCTGCTCGGGAAGGATTTGCGCAAGCTCTTTCCCGTCGCGGAAGAGGGCCTGTCCGACTCGGGCACGCTCGATAACGTTCTCGAGTTTCTCTACATGAACGGCCGTTCGATGCCCGAGGCCGCGATGATGATGATTCCCGAGGCCTGGCAGAGGCACGAGCACATGCCCAAGGTGAAGCGCGATTTCTACGAGTTTCATTCGTGCCTGATGGAGCCCTGGGACGGCCCGGCCTCGATTGCCTTTACCGACGGCACGGTCATAGGCGCGGTCTTGGATCGAAACGGACTGCGGCCGAGCCGCTACTATCTCACCCACGACGACCGCGTGATCATGGCATCCGAGGTGGGCGTTCTTCCGGTTCCGCCGGAAACGGTGAAGCACAAGGGCCGCCTCAAGCCGGGCCGCATGTTCCTCATCGACTTCGAGCAGGGGCGAATGATTCCGGACGCGGAGCTGAAGAACGACATTGCATCCCGCCGACCCTACGGCGAGTGGCTCGAGGAGCAGCGTCTCAGGTTGACCAAGCTCCCGGTCAACGGCGATGCCCACGGGTTCGCCCCCGACACTCTCCTGCGCCGCATGCAGGCCTTTGGTTACACCATGGAAACCATGCAGTTCATGTTGCGGCCGATGATTCAGGAAAAGCGGGATCCGGTCGGCTCCATGGGCAACGACGCGGCGCTCGCGGTCTTGAGCGATCAGCCTCGGCTCACGTACGACTATTTCAAGCAGCTCTTCGCACAGGTCACCAACCCGCCGATCGACTCGATTCGCGAAGAGGTGATCATGGCGATCGAGTGCTACATCGGACCCGAGCAAAACCTGCTCACCACGACGCCGGAGCACGCCCATCGTCTTCGGGTTCCGCACCCGATCCTCACCAATGAAGAGGTGACCGCGCTCAAGACCATCGAGGAGCGAGGCTGGCGCAGCAAGATCATCGACATCACGTGGCCGCGCAGTGAGGGTGCAGCGGGTCTGGAGCCGGCGCTTCGTCGCATTCGGCAGGAGGCGGAGCAAGCAGTCGACGAGGGGTACAGCCTGATCGTCTTGACCGATCGTTCGCTCGGGGCCGAGCGCATTCCAGTGAGCGCCCTGTTGGCTACGGGAGCGGTGCATCACCACTTGGTGGCGACTGAAAAGCGCACGCGCGTGGGCGTGGTCGTCGAAACCGGCGAAGCGCGCGAGGTGCACCACCACTGCTGCCTCCTCGGGTATGGAGCGGACGCGATCAATCCGTACTTGGCATTCGAGGCGTTGTGGCAAGAGCGCCGCCTCGGCACGCTCGACGCCGAAACCTTTCCCGACGACGACAGCATCGTCATGGGCTATCGAAAGGCCGTGGCCAAGGGCATGCTCAAGGTTTTCGCCAAGATGGGCATCTCGACCCTACAGTCCTACAAGGGCGCTCAGATCTTCGAAGCGGTGGGCCTGAACAGCTCGATCATCGACGTTTGCTTCGTCGGTACGGCGAGCCGCATCCAGGGTGTCGGCTTCGACGTCCTCGCGGAGGAGCTCGTGGAGCGTCACGCCATCGGCTACCCCACGGAAGAGGAAGAGTATCGGCTTCCGGTGCTCTCCAACGACGGTCAGTTCCACTGGCGTGCGAGCGGCGAGAGGCACATGTGGAACCCCCAGACCATCGCCAGCTTGCAAGTGGCGGCACGTGCGAACAGCCACGAGGCCTACAAGCGCTTCGCCGAGGAGGCCAACGACAACGCTCGCGATCGGTGCACCCTACGGGGCCTGATGCGCTTCAAGAAGCGCAAGCCGATTCCGTCGAGCGAGGTCGAGCCGGCCAGCGAGATCGTGAAGCGTTTCGCGACCGGAGCGATGAGCTTCGGGTCGATTTCGGCAGAGGCGCATTCGACGCTGGCCATCGCGATGAACCGGCTCGGAGGCAAGTCCAATACGGGCGAAGGCGGCGAAGATCCCGAGCGGTATAAACCATTGGCGGACGGGTCGAGAAATCCCATGCGATCCGCCATCAAGCAGGTGGCGTCGGGGCGTTTTGGGGTGACCATCAACTATCTGACCAACAGCGACGAGATTCAGATCAAGATGGCCCAGGGCGCCAAGCCCGGTGAAGGCGGCGAGCTACCGGGGCGCAAAGTGGACGAGAAAATCGCTTCGGTGCGTCACTCGACTCCGGGCGTGGGTCTCATCAGCCCGCCTCCGCACCACGACATCTATTCGATCGAGGACCTGGCCCAGCTGATTTACGATCTCAAGAACAGCAATCCTTCCGCGCGGATCAGCGTCAAACTGGTGAGCGAGGTGGGCGTTGGAACCATTGCCGCAGGCGTCGCCAAGGCGCACGCCGATCACATCCTCATCAGCGGTCACGATGGCGGAACGGGGGCGTCGCCCTTGACTTCGATCAAGCACGCCGGCTTGCCGTGGGAGCTCGGGATCTCCGAGACGCATCAGACGCTGGTGATGAACGACCTCCGGAGCCGAGTGGTTCTGCAAACCGATGGCCAGATGAAAACCGGCCGCGACGTCGTGATCGCGGCGTTGCTCGGTGCCGAGGAAATCGGCTTGAGCACCGCGCCGCTGATCGCCATGGGCTGCATCATGATGCGCAAGTGCCACCTCAACACCTGCCCGGTGGGCATTGCCACGCAGGATCCCGAGCTTCGAAGGAAATTCACCGGCCAGCCGGAGCACGTCGTCAACTACTTGTTCATGGTTGCCGAG
>JASFKY010000030.1:0-20659 GCA_050118395.1 Myxococcales bacterium
AGCTTGGCGCCTTGGGCGCGACCCGAATGGCGTGCCCCGAAGGTATGGATCGCGAGCAAGAGCTCTTCGCGACGCTGGGAACCGTGAGCCGTTACGAGATCCATGGCGCCCAACTGCTGCTGTTCGCCGATGGCAAATTGGTGGCGCGATTCGAGGCGCGGCCCTCGGCCGAGTGACGAGATCGTGACCATCGGCTTCGACGAGTACGAGCTCGACCCCGACCGACGCGAGCTACGTGCCGCCGGGGTGCCGCAACCCCTGCAACCTCAAGTCTTCGACTTGCTCCTGTACCTGGTGCAGAACCGCGAACGGGTCATTCCGAAGCGCGAGCTCCTCGAAAATCTTTGGCCCGATGCCGTCGTCACGGAAAGCTCGCTTCAGCGGGCCGTGAGCTTGGCGCGAAGCGCCTTGGGATCCCGTGGTGCCGAGCTCATTCAGACCTATCCCCGACAGGGCTATCGCTTCGTGGGCAAGACGACGGCCGACCGCCCTCCCTCGGGCGAATCCACGCCGCAGCCGCGCTATGCGAAAAGCGGTGACGTGCACATCGCATACACCGTCGTGGGCCAAGGCGAACCCGACATCGTGATCGTCAACGGTTGGATCATGCCCATGCGGGCGATGTTTCGTCATCCCTCGACACGGGCGGCGATCGAAGCCATTTCGAGCATCGGCCGTGTGATCACCTTCGACAAGAGGGGAACCGGGCTCTCCGATCGGGTCAAGGCGCTCCCCAGTCACGAGCAGCGCATGGACGACCTCCGGGCCGTGCTCGACGCATGCGGCTCGGAGCAGGCCATCTTGATCGGTTTCTCGGAGGGCGGCGCGCTGGCCATGCTCTACGCCGCCATTCATCCCGACCGAGTTCGAGGCCTGGTGCTCTGCGGCGCCTTTGCGCGGATGACTCGCGCACCGGACTATCCCTGTGGATATGCACCCGAAGAAGTGGACAAGCTCCAGGGCTACATCCGTCGAGCGTGGGGTCGGGGCGCCTCGTTGCGGGCTATCGCCCCAAGCCGAAAGAGCGATCCGGTGTTCGCCAGCTGGGTCGGCTTCGCTGAGCAAGAAGGCTGCAGCCCCGGTGGGGCGCTCGACCTGCTCGAGATGAACCTAGGGCTCGATCTTCGAGCTTTGCTTCCGTCGATCAGGGTCCCCACCGTGGTGATGCAGGCGGCAGACGACAAGATGATTCATCCCGGAAACGGGCCCTACCTCGCCGCGCACATTCCGGGCTCCAGGTATGTCGAATCACCAGGAGACGATCACGTCTTTTTCTTCGGCAAGCAGGACCAGATCGTCGAGGCTGTGAGTTGGGTGCTTTCCTCGAGGCCTTCCGAGCTCGAGCAAGAGCGATTCTTGAGCACCGTGCTCGCAGCCCACCCTCACGGGGCCGTGGACCTCGAGATCTGGCGCGCTGAGGTCGACCGATTTCGCGGTCACGAGGTTCCGGGGAAGCTGCATGCGTACTTCGATGGTCCGATCCGCGCTCTTCGTTGTGGTGCTTCGTTGAGCGCGCGCATGCCACTGTCGTGCGGCGTGCATGCGGGCGAGGTGGTCCGTTTGGGAAGCGAAACCGGCGGCGCCACGTTTAGCACGGCCGAAGCGCTCTCCCTGAGAGCCCCCACGGGCGAAGTCTGGGCCTCTCACGTGCTGGCGGATCTGGTCCCGGGCCCCGAGGTGTTCTTCGAAGAGACCGGACAGCGCGTCGAGCTGCAAGGGCGGGACTTCGGTTTGTTGTCCGTCCACCTCCACGAATAAGAATTCCGTAAGGCTTCCCAAAGGACCTTCGCCTCCTGTCTGCATAGGTTACTGCAAAGGAGACGATCCATGCTCAATGCAGACACCGCGCAGCCAATCCCACGTCACGCCCACTCCGGTCAGATCCGGGTCCCCAAACGATTTTGCGGCCCACCCCACTCCGGCAACGGCGGTTACACGGTCGGCTTGATCGGCAAGCAACTCGGAGCCGGGGCCGAAGTGACGCTCAAGCGTCCGATCCCCTTGGACGAAACCATGCGAGTCGTTTGCATGGACTCGCACCAGGCGGTGCTGCGGCAAGGCGGCGCGGACATTGCCGTGGCGCGCTCTTCGGAGTTGAAGCTGGAGATCCCCGAAGCCGTCAGCTTTTCGGAAGCCGCCTCCGCTCGGGTTCGCTTTCCTGGCTACCGATCCCATCCCTTTCCTACCTGTTTCGTGTGCGGGACCGGCCGCCATTGCGGTGACGGAATGTGTCTGTTCACCGGACCGGTGGCCGAAGGCACCGTCGCCAGCTCTTGGGTTCCCGCTGCCGAGTTTGCAGCGCCCGATGGCACCACTTCACCCGAGCTGGTCTGTGCCGCCCTCGACTGCCCCGGGGCATGGAGCTTCATGCTGCAATATGAAGTCGGCAGCCCCTGCCTGCTCGGCCGCATGACGTACCGGATCGGCAGGCCGATCTATGCTGGCGGCCGCTACGTGGTCATGGGATGGGCACTCGGGCAGGAACGTCGCAAATACTTCTGCGGTACCGCCGTCTATGACGCGGCGGGGCAGGTTTGCGCGGCAGCGCACTGCACGTGGATTCAAATCTACTGAGGGTCTGAAAAGCGCCAGCGATGCTCCAAGTCGTCGACCTCGTCGGCCCGGTCGCCCTCGTACCGAATCAGCCCGCGGCCTTCCAGCGTATCGACGACTTGCTCGGCCTCTAGCTCGGAGCACCGAAGGATCTCCATGACCGCGGAGCGAAGCGCGCTCTTCCCCCGGACATAGCCGACCGGTGCGGCATCTCCAAAGTGTGATGCCAGCTGGCGCAACAGTGCATTCAGGTCAAGGTCTTCGGGTATCGTCACCCCTCGTTTGTAGGTCGCGCCGCGCGAGGGGGCAATGCAGCGGCTACTTTCGAGGACCTGCCAGTGCACAGGGAAATCATCAACGGAATCGTGATCCTGATGGCGCTCGGGGCGTTGGCTCAGTGGCTGGCCTGGCGTCTGAAATTCCCTTCGATTTTGATTCTCTTGACGGTGGGTTTCGTGGCCGGGCCCGTCACCGGCGTGTTTAGACCCGAGCACGTGCTGGGCCCGCTGACGTTCCCATTCGTCTCGCTGGCAGCGGCCGTCGTTCTTTTCGAGGGGGGCTTGAGCGCGAGTTGGGAGGAGATGCGTCACGTCGCCACCCCCGTTCGACGCCTCATCGCGATCGGAATCCCAATTACCTGGTCCACGCTGACGGTGGCTGGCCATTATCTGCTGGGCCTGCAGTGGGAGCTCGCCCTCTTGCTCGGGGCGATTTTGGTGGTCACGGGGCCCACCGTCATCGGACCGCTCCTGCGGCATTCGCGACCGCGTGGGAGCGTGGCATCCGTCCTCAAGCTCGAAGGCATCATCAACGATCCGATTGGCGCGATCCTCGCCGTCTTGGTGTTTCAGGGGATTCGCGCCGAAGAAATCGACCGTGCGTTTACCGTCGTCGGCGCGGGGATCCTCAAAGCAATCGTGCTCGGCGGCGCGCTCGGCATCGCAGGGGCATTCTTCTACGTCCAGTTCCGCGAAAAAAAGCTTTTGCCCGAGTTTCTCCACAACGCGGTGCTATTGCCCTTCATGCTCGTCGTGTACGCGGCGGCAAACTACTTCCAGCAAGAATCCGGCCTCTTGGCGGTGACCATCATGGGCATTGCCCTAGCTTCTCAGCAGCGTGTGGACATCGAGGGGAGCCTCGAGTTCACCGAGCACGCACGGGTTCTGTTGATTTCCACCTTGTTCATCTTGCTGACCGCCCGCATGGAGCTCGAGGACATCGTTGGACTACCAGCCACCGCCCTGGGATTCGTCGTGATCGTCATCTTCGTCGCTCGTCCGGCATGCGTATGGCTGTCCACATTCGGTTCCGGCCTGAGCGGTCGGGAGCGGTTCTTTCTGAGTGCCGTCGCCCCGCGCGGGGTGGTCGCGGCCGCCGTTTCGTCGCTTTTTGCACTCGAATTGACCGATGGCGGCTACCCGGGGGCTTCGATCTTGATGCCGGTCACCTTCGTGGTCATCGCTTCGACGGTGTTTACGTCGGGAATCTCGGCCTCGCCGCTGGTGCGGAGGCTAGGATTGGCCCGAACCGAGCCGCAGGGCGTGGTGATCCTCGGTGCGAATCCGGTGGCCCGGCTTTTTGCCACCGCGATCCGAGAACGGGGCTTTCAGGTCACTTTGGTGGATTCGGACCGAGCGAGGGTCGAGGAGGCGCGGGCCGAGGGTCTGTGTGCCGAAAAGGGTGAAATCTTATCGCGCCGGGTGCTCAGCCGGCTCGATGTAGGCGACATCGGCCACTTCGTCGCCCTGACTCCAAACGACGACATCAACACGCTCGCCGCAGCTCGCTTCCGCAAGATCATCGGGGCACAAAACGTGCATCAGACTCATCCGAGCAGCGAGCTCGGACATGCGGAGCCGGAGTACGCCGATGAGCTTCAAGCCCATCACGTCGCGGGCGGCAAGACGTTCGATGGTCTCGCAGCGCTGATCAAGGGCGGTGCAGTAGTGAACGCGACGCCCATTCGAAGCTCGGATGCCATGAAGGAGATCCGCGATCGCTACGGCCAGGATGCCGTGGCATTGTTTGCCGTTTGTGACGAGGGACGACGGCTCGCGTTCATCGACACAGACGACCAATTGCCCGGCTCGGGCGAGCTGGTCGTCTTGACCCCGCCTTAGCCCACGTGCATCGCAAGCGAGGAGGTGATGGATGAAGATCGGAATCGTACCCATCAACGTCGGCGGCCCCGAGTTGGCCCACGACATGATCCGGCTCGCACGGCACGCAGAAGCTGCAGGCATCGAATCGCTTTGGACCTTCGAGCACGTGATCGTCCCGACTGAATACGAGTCCAAGTATCCCTACGATCGATCAGGCAAGATGGGGATTTCGCCCCGGGCATGGTTCGTCGATCCCCTGATCTCGCTGGCGCACGTCGCTGCAGCCACCGATTCGATCCGGCTCGGCACCGGGGTCAACATCCTGCCGCAAGCCAATCCACTGCTCTTTGCCAAACAGACGGCTTCTGTGGATCAGTTGAGTCGCGGCCGACTCACGTTGGGCTTGGGAATCGGTTGGCTCGCCGAGGAATACCAGGCGATGGGGACACCCTTCGCGCGCCGCGGAGCCCGGTTCGACGAGTACCTCGAGGCCATCGAGAAGGTCTGGACGGGAGAGGAGGTCGAGCACGAGGGGGAGCTCCTCTCTTGGCATGGTTTCATGAGCCATCCGACGCCAGCTCAAAAACCCCACCCACCGATTCTGATGGGCGGGACCACGACCCAGACTCTGCGGCGCGTCGTGCAAAGCGCGCAGGGCTGGTATGCACCGAGCGACTCGCCCTCCATCCTGGCGGCAAAGCTCGGTGAGCTCAGGCAAATTGCCGAAGAGGCGTCGCGGCCGTTCGATTCGATCGACGTCACCGTGAGCTGGCGACCGGTCAAACGCCCCGAAGCCCTACGCGAGTACGAGGACCTCGGGGTCGACCGAGTCGTGGTCTTGCTCGGCGCAACCGGCGAGTCAGACCCCCGCAAGGCGATCGACAGGATCGTCTCTCTCGCTGGTCTGTAAGCCGAGCCAAGCGACGCTGGCTATTGGAACGAACCCGCGATGCAGGTACCCCAGGCGATCGCCTGGCTCTGGCACTGCGTGGCCTCCGGATCGCAGCTCTGGCCCTCGATACAGGCAAGATATGCGTCCGCTTGGGTACCACAGTTGTCGTCGAATTGGGGCAGACTGCTCTGGCAGTTCGAGATGCACTCGTCCCGCCCCAGCTCCGGATCGACCCCTTGCAGCGCGCAGTTGCTCGAGCAGATCGCCTCGCACGTGCTCGACGAGGAACCGCCATTGCTCGAACTGTCGTCACCGCATCCAGCGATCCCCAGTGTGGAGCCCACGACGATCGCCCAAAGTAGTGGTCGCTTGCTCATCTCATTTGCCTCCTTGCCTCTTCCAGACATCCGATGTTCGGACCGGACGTAGCAGATCGGGCGGGGCGCGCTCAACTGTTCTGGCTGCGGATCCACTGGCGGAGCTGGGGCAGATTCATGGCGCCCGCCTGTCGAGCGACCTCACGACCGCTTTTGAACAAGGCCGTGGTGGGGATGCTCTGGATTCCATATTGTCGCGCCAAACGCGGATTTTCGTCGGTGTTGACCTTGGCAAACCGGACGTGAGGCTCCAGCTCGGCGGCCGCCTGCTCGAAGAACGGAGCCATCATGCGGCAAGGCCCACACCAGGGCGCCCAGAAGTCGACGACCAAAGGCACCTCGCCCCGCGTCAGGTGTCGGTCGAAGGTGTCGTCGGTGAGGACGATCGGGCGCCCGGTAAACAACGGCTCCTTGCACTTGCCGCAGCGCGGCCCATCCCCAAGGCGGGCGGCCGGGATCCGGTTCGGGGCTTGGCAGCTCGGGCAAACGATGATTTTCGAGTCGGTCCCCATGGCGGCAAAGTAAGTCCGAGATCGAACCACCGCTAGCGTATCAATCCAGATTCATTGGGTGAAGATGCGCCCTAGGGTACATCGGCTCGCGGCCCGCTTGACGGCCTCGGCACCTCGGCTCATAGTCCGGCCCCTTCAGACAGAGAAATACCTGGTTTTCAAGAGAATTAGCGCGAGTAACGCATGGCACTGACCGCCGATAGGAAGTCCGAGCTGATCGGTCAATTCCGCACGCACGACAAGGACACGGGCTCGCCCGAGGTCCAGATCGCCATCTTGAGCGAGCGGATCAACTACCTGACCGAGCACTTCAAGACACACAAAAAAGACCATCACTCCCGCAGGGGCCTCCTGAAGCTGGTGAGCCAGCGACGGCGGCTTCTGGACTACGTTCGGTCCCAGGACGTGGAGCGGTACCGCAAGATCATTTCAGAGCTCGGCATTCGGAAGTAAGCTGAGCGACGGGGCGTTGTCCCGTCATGATGTGGGTTGCGTCACGCCGAGCACGGAGTTCGCTCTTCGCTTCGAGCATTTGAGCCTGCGCTCGAATGCTGGAATCGGGGACCGAGGCCGCTCTCGACGACGATGCGAGCCACGAGCGCACGTGCAGTGCGCGGAAGGCAAGAGAGAGCGATGATAATTAGAGAATCCGTTCAAGTTGGTGACAAGACCATCACCATCGAGACGGGCCGTATTGCCAAGCAAGCGGCCGGATCGGTGTTGGTGAGCTGCGGCGAGACGATCGTGCTCGTCACCGTATGTGGAAACAAAGAGGCGAAGCCAGGTCAGGCGTTTTTTCCGCTGACCGTCGACTACGTCGAAAAGACCTATGCTGCAGGCAAGATCCCAGGAGGGTTCTTCAAACGGGAAGGCAAGCTGCGCGACCACGAGGTGCTCACCTCGCGCTTGATCGACAGGCCGTGCCGCCCACTGTTCCCCGAAGGCTACATGGCGGAGACCCAAGTGATTGCCACCGTGATGAGCGCAGATGCGATCAACGCTTCGGACGTGCTTGCCATGATCGGAGCATCGGCAGCCATTCACATTAGCCCCATTCCCTGGTCGGGTCCCATCGCCGGCGTTCGCGTCGGCCGCGTCGACGGAAAGCTGATCGCCAATCCGACCTACGAGGAGCAGGAAACGAGCGACTGCGAGCTCCTCATTGCGGCGTCCAAGGATGCCATCGTGATGGTCGAAGGCGAAGCGCAGGAGATGTCCGAGGCCGACGTGATCGCCGCCATTCAGTTCGGTCATCAGGCGGTGCAAGGCGTGCTGGAGCTCATCGAAAAAATTCGGGAAGCGGTGGGCAAGGAGAAATGGCTCTTCGAAGCACCGCAGCGCAGTCCCGAAATCGACGAGCGAGTCAAGCAGGTCGCCCTGCAAAAAGTGGTCGAGGCTTGCAATATCCCGGATAAACACCCCCGTTACGACCGTTTCAGCGAGATAAAAAAGGAAGTCGTCGCGGCGCTATCGGAAGAGTTTCCCGAGGCCGAAAGCGACATCAAGGCTGCCTACGAAGAACTTCGCTACGACACGATGCGAGCCCAGGTGCTCGACGACAAACGCCGTGTCGACGGCCGCGACTACAAGACGGTTCGGCCGATCAGCATCGAAGTGGGGCTTTTGCCACGCGTGCACGGCTCTTCGCTTTTTACCCGCGGTGAAACACAAGGAATCGTCACGGCCACCCTCGGCACGCGCCAAGACGAGCAGAAGATCGACGGCTTGATCGACGAGTACTACAAGCCCTTCATTCTTCACTACAATTTCCCGCCGTACTCGGTCGGCGAAACCAAGTTTCTTCGTGGACCAGGACGTCGCGAGGTGGGGCATGGAAACCTCGCGGAGCGCGCGCTCACGAAAGTCTTGCCCTCGCACGAGAGCTTCCCCTACACGATGCGCATCGTCTCCGAGATCACGGAGTCCAACGGTTCATCCTCCATGGCCACGGTATGCGGTGGCAGCTTGGCCATGATGGACGCCGGCGTTCCCATCAAGGCCCCGGTCGCAGGCGTGGCGATGGGCCTCATCATGGAAGGTTCGAAGTATGCGGTCTTGACCGACATCCTAGGTGACGAGGATCACCTCGGTGACATGGACTTCAAGGTGTGTGGCACGGCCGATGGGATCACGGCTATCCAGATGGACATCAAGATCGCCGGCTTGAGCCAGGAGATCATGACGGAAGCCTTGGAGCAAGCACGCGAAGGTCGACTGCACATCCTGGGCAAGATGAACGAAGTCTTGCCGGCAGCTCGACCCGAGCTTTCCAAGTACGCGCCACGCATCGAGACGCTGAAGGTCAAGCCGGACCAAATTCGCGTGATCATCGGACCTGGTGGAAAGATGATCAAAGCGATCACGGATCAAACGGGTGCCAAGATCGACATCGAGGACGACGGCACGGTGAGCATTGCCTCTCCGGATGCCGAGGCGCTTCGCAAAGCGATCGAAATCATCGAGAGTCTCACCGTCGAGCCCGAGATCGGCAACAAGTACAAGGGGATCGTGCGTCGCGTCGAGAACTACGGGGCGTTCATCGAGATCGCGCCCGGCAAGGACGGACTGCTCCACATCACCGACATGGACTGGGGCTACGTCGAGAAGGTGACGGACCTCATGGACTTGGGTGACGAAGTCGAAGTGACGATCACCGACATCGACCGCGACGGCCGCATTCGGTTGTCGCGCAAAGCTCTGCTCGAAAAGCCGGAAGGCTACGTGGAACCGGAAAAGAAGGAGCGACGCGAGGGCGGTGGAGGCCGAGGCCGGGACCGGGACCGAGGCGGCCGAGGCGGTCGCGACCGAGACCGAGATCGCGGCGGCCGAGGCGGTCGCGACCGAGACCGGGATCGCGGCGGTCGCGGAGGCGCCCGAGCCGGCGGTCGAGATCGAGACCGGGATCGCGGCCAGGACCGCGATCGGGACCGAGATCGGGATCGGGATCGCGGCCCGACCCGCGATCGAGACCGAGATCGCGGCCAGGACCGCGATCGAGACCGGGATCGGGATCGCGGCCCGAGCCGCGACCGGGACCGAGATCGGGATCGCACGCGCGAGCCGAGCGAATGATGGCGCGGCTGCGCGTCTTCAAGATGCGCCCCGACGCCATCGTGCCGCACTACAAGACGGAGGGAGCGGCGGGCATGGATCTCGCCGCTTGCCTCGACGCGCCCTTAGTCGTCCAGCCGGGCCAGGTGGCTCGAATCCCCACGGGCCTGCGGATTGCGCTGCCCGCGGGACACGAGGGTCAAGTCCGGCCCCGGTCGGGCCTGGCCGCAAACCACGGCGTCACCGTCCTCAACGCACCGGGAACCATCGACGAGGACTACCGAGGTGAAGTCCAAGTGGTCCTCATCAACCACGGCAGTAATGCGCTGACCATCGTCCATGGAGACCGCGTGGCGCAGCTCGTGGTGGCGCCGGTCACCCGGGTCGAAATCGAGACCGTCGACGACGGCATGGCGCTCGGAACCACGAGCCGAGGCCAAGGCGGTTTCGGAAGCACCGGCGCTTAGAGCGCCCGGTCCATCAGCTGCGCAATGGTGGACTTGGGAGCGGCGCCGATGTGCTGCGCCACGAGCTCGCCGCCTTTGAAGACCATCAAGGTCGGCACGCCGCGGATTCCGTACTTGGACGCGGTGCCCGGGCTCTCGTCGATGTCGAGGTGGGTCACCTTCACCTTGCCCGCGTATTCGTCAGCGAGCTGATCGATGAGAGGCGCAATTTGCTTGCAGGGGCCGCACCACACCGCCGAGAAATCCACCAACACGGGCGACTCCGCCTGCAGCACCTCCGTGTCGAAGTTCAAATCGTTTACAGCGTGTACGTTGGGACCAGCCATCTGTGCTCCTAATTCGGGTTCTGAGAGCTGTGTAAGTAAGGACGCTCCGAGCCATTGTCAACGCGCCCGGGGACTTGCTACCGCCCAAAATCCCATCATGGTAGGCTTTTCCTGGCCTGCCTCACCCTGACGAAGGCTTCGACGAGACGATGAAAGCCGGTCTGTTTATCGCCACTGCGGCCCTGTACGCGATCGCGTGCATGTTGTACTTGCTCGCGCTCATCCGCGGCCTGACCAGGGCTCAACGAATTCCCGGAACGGTGTTCGTCGCGGCGCTGGGCGCGCATCTGGCCTTCTTGATGCTCGAGACGCCCTACCCGGGAGAGCCACCTCTGGCTGACATCTCGCAGATCCTCAGCATTTCTTCGTTCGGGCTCGGTATCGCGTTCTTGCTCGCCTCGTATCGCTTCGATGTGACCGTCTTGGGCGCATTCGTGGCTCCCTTGTCCCTGATGCTTTTCCTCGCTTCGGGGCTCGGCAGCAGTTACGCACCGGTTTCTCCGGGTGTTCAGTCCTTGGTGCTCACATTGCATATCGCCGCGAACGTCCTCGGGCTGGCTTCCTTCGGGTTGGCGTTCGCGGCCGGCATCGCGTACGTGCTGCAGGAACGGTTGCTTCGCCGGCGCCAACTGAGTGGCGCGTTTCAGAGGCTTCCGTCCTTGGACGTGCTCGATACCATCGGGCTCCGCGCGGTCTTGGTCGGCTTTCCTCTGCTGACCTTCGGAATGATCACAGGCACGTTTTGGCTGTTGCGAACCGATGGCTCGCAGTTCTACGTGAGCCAAGCGCTCGGCCTGGTCGCATGGGCCATTTTCGCGGCCGTGATCGTGCTGCGGGTCGCAGCGGGATGGCAGGGTCGCAAGGCTGCGCTCGGCACGATGATGGGCTTCGTTTTCACGCTCATGGTGCTGGTGGGGTACGCCATGCGCGCAGCGGGTGGTCACGCATGATGCGCGATTTCGTCGTCGTGGGGCTTTCGCACCGCACCGCTCCGGTCGAGGTTCGCGAGCGCCTTGCCGTGGCCCCCAATCGACTCCAGCAGGAGCTTCGGGAGATCGCGAACAGCCTCCAATTGGACGAAGCTCTGCTGATTTCCACCTGCAACCGCGTAGAGCTCTACGCGACGAGCCCCGACCCGGTCCGGGCTGCGAAACACGCCAAGGAAGCGCTCGCCAAACGGCTTCCTGACCCCGGCACCGAAAACGTCCTGTATCAGGAGAGGGGCATCGACGTCATTCGGCACGCCTTTCGCGTTGCCTCCAGCCTGGATTCGTTGGTCGTGGGCGAGCCGCAGATTCTCGGTCAGGTCAAGGAGGCCTACGACGCCGCGAAGGGGGCGGGTACGGTAGGCACCCTCCTCGGGCGCTGCTTCACGCAAGCCTTTGCAGCCGCGAAGCGCGTACGAAGGGAAACGGGAATCGCGGAGGGGACGGTCAGCGTCAGCTCCATCGCATGCGAGCTCGCCAAGAAGATTTTCGGCAACTTGGAAGGGCGCCGGACGCTGCTGCTCGGTGCGGGTGAGATGGGTGAGTCGGCCGCTCGTAGCCTCCGTCAAACGGGAACGACCCTGCACGTGATCAATCGCAGTGAGGAGCGTGCCCGGCTTCTCGCCGAATCGTGCGGCGGGCGTGCGGTGTCCTACGAGCGTTTGCCGGTCGAGCTCGCGGAAGCCGACGTCGTCGTCTCGTCGACGGCCAGCCCCCATTTCATCCTCACGCCCGAGCTGATGAAAGGCGTCGTTCGGACGCGCCGTCACCGTCCTTTGTTCATCATCGACATTGCCGTCCCCCGTGACGTCGATCCGCGGGTAGGCAACATGGACAACGTCTTCGTCTACGACGTCGATGATCTCCAACAAGTTGCCGAAGAGAATCTCGCCGTGCGTGCTCGAGAGGCAGCCCTTGCAGAGCGCATCATCGAGGAGGAGGTGGAAACCTTCTTGATTTGGCGACGCTCTCTCGAGCTCGCGCCGACGATCGTGGCTCTGCGCAAACGTTTCGGTCAGGTCGCCGAAGAGGAGTTGCGGCGGGCTCTGCCTCGCTTGCAAAACCTGAGCGAATCCGACCGGGCAATTCTGGAGGCCATGTCACGATCGCTGGTCAACAAGCTGCTGCATCAACCCATGATGCAACTCAAGGCGGGCGCGGGGGGGCCGGACGGAGCCCTGTTGATCGATGCCGTTCGGCGTCTGTTTGCAATCGCCGAGGACATGTCCGAAGCGGAGGTCGACTCGACACATGCGAATGCCGAGCCCAACCTCACACATCTGGCGCCCGCGACGACGGGGCCCACGGGCGAATCGAAGTGAAGCTGCGCATTGCAACGAGGGGGAGCAACCTCGCACTCGTACAAACACGCTGGGTCGGCGATCAGTTGCGCCGGCATTTCCCCGACCTCGAGCTCGAAGAGGTCGCCGTCCGGACGCAAGGCGACCGAATCCAAGATCGACCGCTCTCGCAGGTCGGCGGCAAGGGCCTGTTCGTGAGCGAGGTCGAAGCCGTGGTGGTGCGAGGAGACGCCGACTTCGCCGTGCATTCGCTCAAGGACGTGCCTGGCGACGTGCCCTTGGCCGAAGGGATGGGTATCCTCTGCGTGCCGACACGCGAGGATCCCCACGACGTGCTGGTCACGGTCGACGGGATCGGGCTCGAGTCGCTCAAGCGCGGCGCCACGGTAGGAACGACCTCGCGGCGACGCGTCGTGCAACTGCTGCGTCAGCGACCGGACCTGGCGTTCGTCCCACTGCGTGGAAACATCGAAACGCGCATCCGAAAGATGCGAGAGGGCAAGTGCGACGCGATCGTGCTCGCAGCCGCCGGCCTGGCGCGCACCGGCCTTCGCGAACGAACTCCACACGTCGTGCTTTCCCCGGAGATCTGTCTGCCTGCCGTCGGTCAAGGCGCGCTTGCCATCGAGGCCCGTCTCGCCGATCAGAGCCTGCGGCGCCAGCTCGAAACCATCGAAGATCGCGTGGCCAGAATCCAGATCACGGCCGAGCGCGCGATGCTGCAGAAGCTCGAAGGCAATTGTCACTCCTCAATTGCCGGGCATGCCAGCACCGAAGACGGAAGGTTGAAGCTCGAAGCCATGGTGGCCTCGTATGACGGAGATCAGATGCTCACCGCAACGTCGGACGCGTACCTCGATTTGACCTCGTCCGATGCGGTGCACCGGGCTCACCACCTCGGCGAAGAGGTGGCCGACCATCTGTTGTCCCGAGGCGCGCGAGCGCTGATTCGGCAAGCGGAGTTGGCAGCAGTCCAAAGTCAGTTGACCAGCAACTGAGAATCGCGCGGCGGCGGGTAACCGAGAATCCGACAGACCCCGTGTATCGATCCTTGAATCCACGTGCTGCCATCCGTCCTTCCCAGGCTCGCGATGTAGAGCGTTTCTCCATCCACGGGGACGGGCCGGACCCCGATGCTCTGACCGACCAGCGCTGCCGGGACGCGCCCGTGGAAAGAGGGAGACGCCACCAGGGGCGCAATCGCGCCGAGCGCCTCGCAAACCGACCGCTCTCCTGCTCCTGCCACGACCAGCCCGTTGTCCGTGGCCACGACCATGGCGTCGAGCTGCCCTTGGGAACGCAGATGCTCGAGTTGGAAGCAAAGCGCGCGGTAGGGATCTTGGCTGCGGCGTCTACGGCGGTCGTTCATGGAAAAGCTCCTGATGTAGGTGTTTGTAGCCTATTATCCTACGGTGGCCACGGCAAAGATTCGACGGAATTCCGCGATTTCGCGGAGATAGACACCATCGGCAGGGCTGCTAGAGTCGCGCTGCATGAGTCTCGCGGAGGTGCTGGCCAGTCACCGCGTGGTGGTGACCGTCGGCAGTGGGGGGGTCGGCAAGACCACCACCGCGGCAGCCATGGCGGTGCAAGCAGCCATGGAGGGGCGAAAGGTTTTGTGTCTGACGATCGATCCGGCACGACGCTTGGCGAATAGTCTCGGCCTCGATCAAATGACCACCAGCGAGCAGGACGTGCCCTCGGCGTTATTTCGAAACCACGGTCTCGAGTGCAAAGGCTCTTTGTCGGCCATGATGCTGGACACCAAGCGCACCTTCGATGGACTGGTGGCCAAGTACGCCTCGAGTGAGGAAGCGCGCGACCGCATCCTCAACAACCAGATCTACCGTTATGTGGCGAGCTCTCTGGCTGGCACCCAGGAGTACATGGCCATGGAGAAGCTGCACGAGGTGCGCCAGGATTCGAAATGGGATCTGATCGTTTTGGACACACCTCCGACGGCGAGCGCGCTGGACTTCCTCACCGCGCCGGAAAGGCTCATCGATGCAATCGACTCTCCAGCAATGCGGTGGTTCGTGCAGGTTTTCGAAGGAGCCGGGAAAGAGGCATTTGGCTTGGTAGGCCGCGGCGCGACGGTCCTGCTCAAGGGAATCGGTCGAATCACGGGGCTCCAATTTCTCGAGCAAGTCGCCGAGTTCGTGAGCGGCATCAACGATCTGTTCGGCGGCTTCAAGGAGCGCGCCGAGCAGGTCTCCGATGCCTTGCGAAGCCCAGAGGTCGCATTCGTGTTGGTCACCAGCCCCAACCCGCTGGCCATTGGCGAAGCGCGGTTTTTCAGCGAGAAGTTGGAAGCGGCGGGCATGAAGCGCGAGGCTGTGATCGTGAACCAAGTGCACAAGCTCATCGAGCAGCCGAGCCTCTCGAACGAAGAGCAAGTCGAAGCGCTGGAAGAAGTGTTGCCCCGCTCCATCGATGCCGTCCACATCCAGCCGCGGCTGGCTGAGGCGCTTCAGGCAGAGCGAGACTGGGCCAATGCAGACCAGGCCCAAGTGGAGCGTCTGGCAGAGCAAGTTGGTGCGCAGACGCATATCGTCGAGGTCCCGGCGTTGGACGAGGACGTGCACGACCTCGCTTCCCTGGCCAAGGTAGCCTCGTACCTCACCGAAGCAGCTTGAGCGCGACGATCGATGACGAACGCCCCTTCCAAGATGTGGACTGCAATCGTGCTCGCGGCCGGCGAGGGCACGCGCATGAGAAGCAACCGGCCCAAGGTGCTCCACGAGATCGCCGGTCGTGCGCTGGTGTCATGGGTCGTTGGCTCTGCCCTACAGGCGGGTGCCAATCGCTGTCTGGTGGTGGTCGGAAGCGGCCGCCAGGACGTCGAACGCGAGCTCCGTGGTCGATTTGGGACATCGGTCGACATGGTGCTGCAGCCAGTTCAGCGCGGCACCGGGGACGCCGTTCGATGCGCGATGCAGGCGCAGACGGCCCTTTCGGGGCGGGTGGTCGTCCTCTATGGAGACTGCCCTTCGATACCCCCGGCCCTGCTTCAGGAGCTCATCGAGCGAAGTGAAGCCGAGAACGCAGAGCTGGCCCTGGTGACGGCCCGCCTCGCCGAGCCCTCTGGTTATGGTCGGATTGTCCGCGACGAGGTAGGCCGAGTCGCCAAAATCGTGGAGGATCGCGACTGCTCGGAGTCGCAGCGCGCAATCCAAGAGGTCAACCCAGGAATTTACGCGGTGGACGCGGACTTTCTCCGTAGCGCGCTGGCTCGTTTGGCGCCGGACAACGCACAAGCCGAGATCTATTTAACCGACGTCGTGGAGCTGGCGGCAGAGCGAGGCAAGGTGGTAGATCTAAGCGGAGACATGAGCGACCTCATGGGCGTCAACGACCAGCGGGACCTTTCGATCGCCTCCGCGGCGCGCCGCCGCGCAAGGGCGGAGGATCTCGCTCGAAGTGGGGTCGTAATCACCGATTTGGACAGCGTATACGTCGACGCCGAGTGTCAAATCGAGCCTGGAGCGAGCCTTGGAGCCAACGTTCACCTGCGGGGTCAGTGCATCGTACGCAGCGGGGCCCGCATCGACGTCGGCTGTGTCCTCACCAACGTGGTCGTCGACCAGGACGCGGTGCTCTTGCCCTACTCCGTCGCAACGGATTCGATCATTGGCGAAGGGGCGCAGGTCGGGCCCTTCAGCCATCTGCGTCCGAAGACCGAGCTGGGTGCCCGCAGCAAGGTGGGCAATTTTTCCGAGACCAAGAAGACCCAGCTCGGCGAAGGCTCCAAGGTCAATCACCTTTCGTACGTGGGTGACGGACTCATCGGACGCAACGTCAACATCGGTGCGGGGACGATCTTCTGCAACTACGATGGGGAGCAAAAGCACACCACGGTGCTGGAAGATGGAGTGTTCATCGGCAGCGACACTCAGCTCATCGCCCCCGTCACGGTCAAAAAGGGAGCGTACGTCGCCAGTGGGACCACGGTGACGCGCGACGTACCCGAGGATGCGTTGGCTCTTTCCAGGGCAAAACAGGAAAACAAAGAGGGCTACGCGGCCCGTTTACGGGCGCGTCTTCGGCGAAAAAAGAGCCCTTAGGAGACGATCCGGTCAGAAGTTGATCCGGAAGCTTCCTCCGGCGGGGCTCATGCTGAAGTCGAGCTCGGGACCCTCTCGGCCCTTGTCGTAATACTTGCTCGAGCAGGCGATCCCTCGATAGGTTTCGTAAGCCATCGCCGCTTCGCGAGGCGCAGTCGCCGTCTGCAAGCCCATCATGACTGGAGGCGCGATGTACAGACCCGCGGTGAGACCCCGGGTGTAGCCCGTCCACTGCGTGGCTTTCACGGTACCGCCCACGACGCCGTAAACCAGACCGCCCACGACACCCATGGCTCCTCCAGTGAACTCCTGGATGTTGGAGGCCTTTTCGAGGGTCTCCGTCGCGTAGCGAAGCTTGGCCCGCCGCGCCTCGGCGGTGCTGTCGTCCTTTCGCCGAATGCGCTTGGCGCCCCAAACGTCCGGAGCGGGAACGAACATCTGCGTCGCCGCCACGAAGTAAGAGCCTGCCGCCATGTAGGCCCAGCCGAACTTGTTCGCTTGTCGGCGATCGGGCGATTGGTTGTCGTCGTGGGCAGCGTCCACCGCCAACCAGGTGGTCACGCCGCCGATCGCCAACCACAACCCCATCCAGGTGTATCTCCACCGGGTCGCGTGCTTTTTACCCTCTTGGAGCTTGTCCTCGATGTAGTGGATTCGGTAGCTCACCTGGTCGTCGGTCAGCTCCTCGATACAGCTGAACGCATCCTGCGCGGCGGCCGGTCTCGGAGGAACCAGAACGTTGAAAGTGAGCGCACACGCGAGGACCAGCGTGACGCGTTGGAGCACGGAATTGTCGTTTCGATGATGTACAGCCACAATAACCCCAGTTCGCCAGGTGGCCGGGATAGTACGCAAAACCGTCCGGGACTGCGATAGTGATTCGCATAATCAGGCACTTTTTTCGGCAGCCGGCTCGTTGGGGGATTTGTAGGGATCCAGCCTCACTAGACGGATGAGGCTAGGCGGCCCCCCTCGGGAAGGCGGCAAGTCGGCCTCGACGCACCGGCCCGGAGCGTTATGCTGGGGGCGTGGAGAGCGTGCTTTTCAAGGTGCTCATCACCGTCGTTGCGCTGTCGGTGCTGATCATCATCCATGAGGGGGGTCATTACCTGGCAGCCCGCGCATTTCGGATGCGGGTGCTGCGTTTCAGCATCGGGTTCGGACCTACCATTTTTCGATACCAGCCAAAGGGCAGCCCGACCATCTTCCAAGTCGCGGTGATTCCCTTCCTGGCCTACGTGCAAATCGCGGGAATGAATCCAAACGAGGAGGTGGATCCCGACGATCCCGAGCTGTTTCCAAACAAGAGCTTGGGCGCTCGCGTCGCGACGATTGCCGCCGGACCGATCGCCAACTACCTGACGGCCTCGGCGATCGTGTTTGCGCTGGGAATGAGCAACACGCTGCCCCCGATGCAGCCTGCCGAGCCCATGCAGGTCGGTCACGTGGTCCCCGACTCGCCCGCGGCCAAGGCCGGGCTCGAAGAAGGTGACGTCATCGTCATGGCCGATGGGAGGCCCATTGAGAACGTCTCCGAGCTGATCGACGCGACCGCTCCTCGCGCGGGCGAGGCGACCGAATACGTGATCAAACGAAACGGCAAAACGTTGCCGCCGGTGACCATCACACCCGAGGACCGCGAAGGACGGGGTCAAATCGGCGTGGGCGCAAAGATGGTCCGGCTCTACGAAAACCTGGGTTTCTGGGACTCCGCCAAGCTCTCGGTGGCTCTGCCTTACCAAATGACGGTCGCGCAGCTCAGCGGCCTGGCCGACATGGTCGAAAGACGCACCACGGAAGGCATCGGCGGGCCGGTGATGATGGGCAAGATGGTCGCCGAAGCCGCTCAGGCAGGATTACCTGCATTCCTATGGATTCTGATGTTCATCTCGGTAGCGCTCGGCATGTTCAATCTACTGCCTTTTCCGGCGCTCGATGGAGGCCGGTTGATCTTCCTCGGGTACGAGGCGATCACGCGACGACGGGCCAATGAACGGTTCGAGATGGCCGTGCACGCCGTTGGCATCGTCTTTCTCCTCGGCGTGATGATCCTCGTCACCTATCGCGACATCTTTGGCTAGACGCTTGCCGCGTCCATCGAAGCGGGTAGCTTCCCCCGCATGTCTTACGATGTAATCGTCGTCGGCGGCGGCCTCATGGGCTGCAGCGTGGCTCGCCGACTGGCCAGAGACGGAATGCGCGTGCTCGTCCTCGAACGCAGCGTTCCCGGTGCGGAAGCGTCGTCGGCCGCCGCAGGGATTCTCGGACCGACGGTCGAGTCCTTCGACGATGCCCTCGCCCTTCAGCTGGGCCGTAGAAGCCGGGAGCTGCACGCGGAGCTCGCCGAAGAGCTCGATGAGCTGTTCGGAATCGACGTGGGCTTCCGTCGCTGCGGCGTCTTCAAGCTCGCCCTGAGCGAAGCAGAGCTCGAAGAGCTGGACGACCAGGCATCCAGTCTCGAGCTTCAAGGCGTGCGCTGCCACAAATGGACGGCCGACGAGCTCTCACGCGAAGAGCCGGGGGCGAATCCCGATGCGCTGGGCGCCCTGAGCATTCCCGAAGATGCTCAGGTGGATCCGCGAAAGCTCTTGTCTGCCATGGCCATCGGCGCGGAGCACGAGGGTGCCGTCTTTCAAACCGGCTCCACGGTCCGGTCGATTCGAGTAGAAGGTGGCCGGGTTCGCGGCGTGGAGCTCGACGAACGAACCATCGAGGTGGAACGCGTCGTGGTTGCCGCCGGCAGCTGGACGACGCTCGTGGCGGGGCTGCCGCTCCGATCCAAGACCATCTACCCGGTGCGCGGTCAGATGATTGCGACCCACGTGCGACCGCCCCTTTTTCGACGCGTGGCCTTTGGAGCCAGGGGCTATGTCGTGACCCGGCCTGATGGTCGGGTCTTGTGCGGGTCGACCATGGAGCGCGTCGGATTCGAACGAGGGATCACGTTTGGAGGGCTGGCTGACGTGATTCGCAAAGCCATTGCAATCGCCCCCTCACTGGCTTCGGCTCCCATCGACGACCACTGGTCGAGCTTCCGTCCGGGAACGCCGGACGGACTTCCCTTGGTCGGAGAAACGACCATCGACGGCCTTTTCTTGGCGAGCGGTCACTATCGAAACGGGATTTTGCTGGCACCGGTCACCGCGGAGCTCATCGCCTCGGCCGTCGCGGGCGAACCCAGCACCCGAGAGGCCGAGGCCCTTTCTCCCCGCCGGTTCGAGGACCGATGAGCGCCGCATCCGAGCTCGTGCTCACCGCCAATGGGCTTCGGCATCACGTCTTACGCTGGGGCGACGGTCGCGTCGACGTCGTGCTCTGTCATGGTTTCCTCGACGTCGCTTGGAGCTTCGATGCCGTGGCGCAAGCGTTGGTGGAGGCGGGTTACGGCGTCGCTTCGTTCGACTGGCGAGGCCACGGAAACAGCGAGTGGATTGGAGCAGGCGGTTACTATCACTTTCCCGATTACGTCCTCGACCTCGACGAGCTGCTTCCGCAGCTGTCCGAGGAGCCAATTCATCTGGTGGGCCATTCGATGGGAGGCACGGCCTGCGCCATGTACGCCGCGGCCCGCCCTGAACGGCTCCGCACCCTGAGCTTGATCGAGGGCCTGGGACCACCGGCGATGGGGCCCCAAGATCCAGCCGAGCGAATCCGTGCGTGGCTCGACGGAGTCGCGGAGGTCCGGTCCCGGGTTCGACGGCCGATGGACGGGCCGCGCGAGGCGCTGAGCCGAATGCGGGTGCAGAATCCCGAGTTGAACGAAGAGCTCGGCGCCTTCTTGATCGCAAAGAGCACCAAGAAGGTGGAGGGAGGGCTTCAGTGGACCTTCGATCCGCTTCACAAGACTTGGTCCCCCCGTCCATTTCAGGCGTCCCTCTTCCGAAAGATCCTCGAAGCGATATCGGCCCCCACCTTGGTCATCGCGGGCGAACACGGTTTCCGACTCGAGGATGAGGAAGACCGAATCGCTGCGATCCGTGACCACCGCCTGGTCGAGATCCCTGAAGTCGGCCACATGATTCACTGGT
>JASFKY010000031.1:0-20614 GCA_050118395.1 Myxococcales bacterium
CGTTTGCTCGACGTCGCGTCCTTTTCCGGTGAACCGCCCCGTGTTGACGTCGATCGCCGTCAGTGCCTCGGCCTGGTCGATGACGAGATGCCCTCCCGATGGTAGGGGCACCTTGCGCGAAAGCGCTCGCGAGATCTCTTCCTCGATGCCGTACTCATCGAACAGGGGCTCGTATCCCTCGTACAAGCGCACGTCGTTGGCGCGCTCCGGCAAAAACAGCATGAGAAAGTCTTTGACCCGCTGGTATTCGTTGCGGTCATCCACGACGATTTCACTGACGTCCTCCGTGAACAGATCCCGGGCTGCTTGGATCACGAGGTCGGGTTCCTCGTGCACGAGCGCCGGGGCTTTCTTTGCCGCGTCGCGCGCAGCCTCGGTCTGTTCCCAGAGCTTGACCAGGTACCCGATGTCGGCTTTGAGCTTCTTCTTGGTGAGACCTTGGGCCAGAGTTCGGACGACGACACCACCCTGAGGTGGTTTGACCGATTCGATGACTTCTTTCAGTCGGCGCCGCTCGAGGTCGTTTCCGATCCGTTTCGAGACCCCGACGTGATCGACCGTCGGCATGAAGACGACGTAACGGCCGGGAAGCGACACGTGGCTCGTCACCCGCGCGCCTTTGGTGCCAATAGGGCCCTTGGAAACCTGCACCATGAGTTGCTGGCCCTCCTTGAGCAGATCGCGAATCGGCGTCTTGCGAGAGGCTCGATTTCGCCTTGCACCGCGGGACCCGCTGCCCTTGCCGTTTCCCTCCGGTTCCTCCTCGGTTCCAGGTTCGGCAATGAGATCCTCCACGTGGAGGAACGCAGCCCGATCGAGCCCGACGTCGATGAATGCGGCCTGCATACCGGGCAAGACTCTCGTGACACGGCCCAAATAGATGTTTCCGACCGGTGATCGATGATGCCGTCGCTCGACGTAGAGCTCGCGCAACACTCCATCTGCAATGAGACCAACGCGCGTCTCTCCAATGTCGACGTTGACCAGAAGTGAATTTTTCGCCATTCGTATTTCCGTTGTGAACGTTCGCGGGGATCAGTCGCGGCCGACCGAGCCAAGTGGCTCTAGGTCGACGGTTCGCGGAACGGTGGGCCCATTCCGGCGTGGTGGTGCCGAGCGCGCCATGCCAACTCGAGGCTCCTCGAAAGGGTTAGTTCTTTTCGAAGATTTGCTCGATCTCGGCCTGCGTGCTCTCTTCGCTCTTGGAGCGCGCGACGGCGATCTCCTTCACAACTAGATTACGCGCGGTTTCCAGCATCTTCTTTTCGCCAAAGGACAGAGACTTTTCGACCTGAAGTCGATAGAGATCTCGCATCACCTCGGCGACATCGAAGACGGAGCCGGTCTTGATTTTGTCCATGAAACCCCGATAGCGGCGATTCCAGGTCTGATTGTCGAAGACGACGGGTTGCTCCTCGAGCAAGGCGAAGATCTCCTTGATGTCCGTTTCGGAGATCGGGGGACGAAGCCCCACCTTCTTGGCTTGCGCCACCGCCACCCGGATTCGATCGTTGTTCTTCGCATCCAGTGGCTTCAGCACGTAGAATTCCATCGTGATAGAGCCGATCTTGCGTTGCTCGATCGACACGACCTCCGTTACGCCTTGTTTGGGATAGATGGCCTTGTCGCCAACCTTGAATTCGTATGCTCCCGCTTGCATCGGGACTCCTTGTTTCGCCAAAAATGTCCCCGAACGCCCGTTTTGTTGGGCGCGGGCTGAACGGGCGCTGCGCAGTGACTCTATTTCCGACTCAAGCGTCGCACTTCGCGCGTCCCCGCCCTCTCGGTGAAGCTAGGGGGGTCCCCAGCCGGGCGCAAATCTAGTCCAAGCACACCTCTCGGTCAACGCGATCCGGGGCGTCTTCGGTGCGCATCGAGGATTGGAATCGCAGCTTGCGATCGCGCTCCATCGGGGCGTCATTCGAACTTTCTTCACCTTTTCAACCTGATCTGAAGCACATCCATTATTCAATGATTTCAGTTAGTTAGCTGTTCGGATTGCAAAACTTTTCGCTTAAATAGAGTAAAGTTATGTATAATTCATGTGCGGTTCCGCTTGACACGTGAAGTGACGTGACAATACGGTACGTGTACCTGCAAATCTTGACCCACCTTGGAGGAGGTCGAAATGGCGACTGCAAAGAAACGAACAAAGAAGGCCGCGAAAAAGAGGCCAGCAAAGAAGCGCGCAGCGAAGAAGCGCACAACCAAGAAGGCAGCCAAGAAGCGTTCGACGAAGAAGCGCTCGACGAAGAAGGCCGCCAAGAAGCGCTCATCGAAGAAGCGCGCAAGCAAGAAGGCAACCAAGAAGCGAGCTTCGAAGAAGCGAGCTCCGAAGAAGCGTTCGACGAAGAAGCGTTCGACGAAGAAGGCTGCCAAAAAGCGTTCTTCGAAGAAGGCTGCCAAGAAGCGTACGACTCGAAAGAAGAAGTAAGCTTCTCGGCGGCAGGCTTTCCGGCCTGCCGAGGGGTCACACTCGGTGGCCCCTGGCCTAAGGCCCCGATCGTTCGGGGCCTTCGCGCAGTCTGTCGTGACGATCCCTCTTTCTTGTGGGGGGGCGTTCGTCTGCTGGCGCCCCAGCTTCACCGCTGGGGCGTTGGTTTTTGGAGAGAGGGACTAGTAGGCCCGCTTTTCCGACTCGAGCAAGCGTGCCAGCCGGTCGCGCTCGACTCGGACGGCCATCACCTTCTCCTGCTCCAGCGTGACCGCACCCGGAGGGCTGCCCTTGCGTTTTCGGACGAATCTGCGCGGGGTGTAAAGCACGTCGACGACTTGCTCTCCGCGCAGGTCGCTGAAATGAGCGGCTAGCGTGGCGGCGTCGACCAAAGTTTCGGCCGCGCAGGGTTTGCCCTTGAGCAGCGGCACCACGACGTGCGCGCCGCTGACTCCTCGGGCGTGGAGCCATAGGTCATGCGGCTTGGCCACGCGGAGCGTCAGCCGATCGTTGTCGGCTGCCCCACGGCCGACGAGCACCGGGCTTCCTTCCGCGGTTGCGAATTCTCGGTAAGGCAAGCGCGCGCCCGCTCGGCGTTGCTTGCGCGCCCGTTCCTTCGGGGCAGTGGTTCTGATGCCCCGCGCTTCCAGCTCGGCCACGACATGCTCCTGCGCTCCCTGCTCCAACGCGCGGCGGAGATCATGCAGCTCGACGAGCTCTGCCTCGGCGGTCTGAAGCCTCTTTGGCGCTAGCTCGAGCCCTCGCTTCAGCCGTTTGGATTTTGCGAATAGATCCTGCGCCAGCTCCGCCGGGCTCTTGCGGGGATCGAGCTCGATACGGACGACGCGCGGGGGATCGTCCCAGGTGGTCGCATCCAAGTGGCGGGCACCGTTCTCGATCTGATAGGCATGGGCCAGCAAAAGGCTCGCCTTTTCTTGAAGATCCTCGGCAGCCGCCGCGCGTTCGAGGTCGGCCCGGACGGCATCACGCTTTCTCGCGAGTCGCTTGATTTGCCTATCGAGCACGCGCCTGAGCTGGCGCTCGTATGCCAAACGGTGTGCATCGAGCGCTTCCGGAGCACTCGCCCTCAGCCCGCCCGCGCTCTGCAGCTGGAGGTGGCTGTCCTCGGGAGGCGGATTCGGTGGCGCTCCCGGAGAACGCACTAGGATGGATCCGTCGTCTGCACTCAGCCACCACGCGCCATTTGGCTTGTGGGTGGTGACCCAAAGGCGAACCCGCCGGTCGATTCGCAGAAGTGAGACCCGCACGACTCGGCGGCTCGTTTCCACGGCCTCGACCATGGCTCCTTCCAGGTGGTGGCGCAGCTGAGAGATGGCGGGGGTAGCGCTCGCGCCTTTGGGGCGCTGGTCGACCAGTCCAGCTCCGAGCGCTCCAGGAAGGGTCACCAAGATCAGCGTGTGAGTCGAGCCCGCACTTCGAAGGGAAAGAGACAGCAGACCAGGCATGGGCTGGTCCACGCGCGCCACCTTGCCCAGCGAGGCATTCACGCTCCCCCTTCTGACAGCGCTTGGAGCAGCTTTGCTTCACGAAACGATTGAGGCGAGTCGATCGTCACGAACGCGCGCGAGGCAGCCGAGTGCTGCAGCTTGTCGACGACGTCTTGCAGCTGTGCATGTGAAAAAGAACGCCGGAGACCTTCTGCAGTTAAGGTTGCATACAGGATTTCGGCGCCGGGAACCGGATCATCGACGGCATCGAAGCCGCCGATGATCGACAGCTCGTTCGCGAAGCGCTGAAGGGTTTGGGGCTCCCACAGCCCCGTCGGTCTCCAGACCATGGCGCGACCGGTCGCGCGCGGCATTTCGGAAAAATACTCTCGAAGGCGTTCCCGATCGCGAGCGCCCGTGGTGATCGCTGCGCCCGTCGCGACGACGATGAGCGAGGCCTCCAGTGCGTTTGCGGCTTCCGTGAGCCACCCCATGGCCGCGCGCAGCTCGTCGTTCAGGCGCAATGGACCCGCGGACGAATGCCAGCATGGTTCGGGGGCCCGCAAAGCAATTTGGAAGCCTTCCGGCAAGCCCTGTCGCCATTTGGCAAGCGTCGAGGGCTTGGGCAGCGGCGCTTTGGGGGCGAGCTCCGCAAAACGAAGCTCCGCCGTGTATTTCGGCCCGGGCGGCCTGTCCAGCACAGCCCCTGCGAACAGTTGCATCGGCCAGATGGTAGTCGCAGCGCTCAGACAAGCAAAGTCGCCAGGTTGGCGGGATTTCGGCAGCCCCCGGCGATTGACTAGGGGCGAGCCGATGGCCTACAACTGGCCCAAGCCTTCGCAAAATGGGCGAGGGGCGAAGAGGGGACCACGGGGAATGGAACAAGCTCGCAATTACGTATGCACGGAGTGCGCGAGCTCCGTCCCATCGGGGCACAAATTCTGTGGAGCCTGCGGCGCTTCCGTCCCACCCGAGGCGCAAACCCTCGAAACACACTTTTTCGGGGCTTTGCAAACACCTGGCAAGGCGAGGCTCATCGTCGTCCGTGGAGACGAAGCCATGGGTGAGGGTCTGAGCTATTTGTTGCAGGCAACCGAGCACGTGGCCGGGCGCGAGGCCGATCAAATCCCTTTCCCGAGCGACAACTGGCTCAGTCCGATCCACGCGAACTTCCTGTACCGAGGAGAAAAGCTCTTCGTTCGCGACGAGGGAAGCCTCAATGGAGTCTACATCCGGATCCGGCGACCTTGGCCCATCCAGATCGGGGATCGCTTCATATGCGGCCAGCAGCTGTTTCGTGTGGACGCTACACCGAAAGACAGCTCGGGGCCGGAAGCCGACCAGACCTATTTCTATTCGTCGCCTAGGCGCCCCAGCGCGTTCCGGATCACCCAGATCCTCGAAGGCGGTATGGACGGCATCGTCTGCTGTGCCCACGAGCATACGGTCCAGATCGGTCGTGAGGATTGCGACATGAATTTTCCCGATGACCTGTACATGTCTCCGAGACATGCGCGTGTGGAGATGTCCGGAGAAAGCCTCAACCTGATCGACGAGGGCTCGCAGAACGGCACGTTCATTCGCATCCGAGGCGAACGAGAGCTGGACCATGGAGACTATTTGTTTCTCGGCCGTAACCTGCTTCGAGTGGAGGTGACGGCGTGATCGTTTGTTCCCGCTGCAGCAAGGAAAACCAGGACCACTACAAGTTTTGTCTCGGATGCGGTGCGGAGCTGCCGCGTTACGGGTCGAAGCCCAGATCGTTCGCCGCGCCCGAGCCTCAGGAGGGGTCGTCTCCCCGAGCTCGAACCACCAGCGCGCCGCCTGGCATGGGTGCCCAGGCCGAGGCTTTGGCCGCGGCACCCGGAGTACGACTGGATCCTGAGCCCGCTCGGGCCACCCATGCCGAGCCGCAGCCCGCCGAGGATCCGCTTCCGCCCGAGCTGGCTCCACTCGGGGACGATACCTCACCCTGCGTGCATTGCGGCGCGCAGGTACCCGTGACCTTTCGCTTCTGTCACGTCTGCGGTCACGACCTGCAATCCGAGGGCCAAGCGCAATTGGCATCCTCGGACTCGCCTGCGGAACGCGTTTCCGCGCCCGCGGTCGCGGAGTCTGAGCGCGATGCGAAGCGCGCGCGCCTCGTCCTGATTCAGCCCGACGGCTCGGAAGGAGAGGCGTTTCCGTTGTCGGGCGGCAAGACCCTCATCGGTCGCGGCACAGGCGGCATCTTTGCAAACGACGCGTACCTATCGCCCGAGCACGCGGAGTTTCGATTCGAGGACGACCAGCTCGTGGTCCGGGACATGGAAAGCCTCAACGGCATCTACATTCGAATCGAGCCAGACGTCCCGATCGAGCTCTTCGACGGCACCATCTTCCGAATCGGCCAGGAGGTTCTCACGTTCGAAGCTCCGGCCGCTCCCGACCCCGAGCCAGACGGCACCCAGCACATGGGAAGCCCTCACCAAGGGTTTCTGGGGCGGGTCTCGCTCGTGATAGGGCGAAAGACCACGGGAAACAGCTTCCCGGTGCCGCCGCAAGGGATTCACCTGGGCCGCGAGCGGGGAGACGTCCTATTTCCCGAGGACGGGTACGTCTCGGGGCTGCATTGCCGCATCCACTCCGAGGTCGGGCACGTGTTTCTAACCGACGTCGGAAGCTCGAACGGCACCTTCGTCCGGGTTTCCAACGAATCGTACGTCCCCAATGGCACCTTCGTCCTAATGGGGCAGCAGTTATTTCGAGCGGACTACTGATCCAACCGCCCATGCGCACTCAGGTGCGAGGAGAGGAATTCTTCGACTCGTTCACCAATTCGGTCGGGCTGCTCGACGGGAGCGGCGTGGCTTGCGTCTTCGATCACCTCGAGCTCCGCGGAGGGGATTGCCCGGGCCATCTCCTCGGCGAGCGCGATCGGTGTGAACGTATCGTGCTCGGCTGCCACGATCAGGGTCGGCACGCTGACCTCGCTCAGGAAGCTTCGGGCGTCGTGCAGCCCCGCTTGTTGCAGCATGCGCAGGAACACATCGGGATCCATCAGAGAGGCATGCTCCCAATAGCGTTCGAAGTCTTCCTCCTGGATGCGCTCGGCATCGAGTTCCCGCCCGGCGCACGCGATGCGAAAAGCGAGGGCGGCCGGCACTCGGCCCCAAATGGCACGAGCCAAGGTCGGAAACATCGCCGCGCCGCGAACGAGACCAGGGAGCACCTGATCGAGGAGGTCGGTTCCATGGAACGTGGTCGTGATTCGGCCGAACGTACCACACATCAAAACCAGAGCCGCAACTCGGTCCGGGTTTTGCCGGAGATACTCGAGGGCCACCTGCACCCCCATCGAGTGTGCGATGATGGCGGGACGCTCGACCCCCAAATGGTCGGAGATCACTCGGAGGTCGCGCGTCAGCGCCTCGATTGACAACCGATCACGGTCACAGGGGGGGCCGCTTCGCCCATGACCTCGAAAGTGCCAGTGCACGACGCGATGCCGTCCAGCGAGGCGGGGCGCGAGGTATCGCCACGCAAAGCCGTCACAGCCGATTCCGTCGGTCAGGACGATCGGGGGCGCCCCTTTACCACTTTCTTCAAAAAACAGGCGGGTGCCATCCCCTGCTTCGACAAAGCCCTCACGGTCGTACTGCACGCTCCGGGTGCGCTCCGGTGGGTCGTGTTTACTTCTTGCCGACGTCTTCGGGGCTGTCCTCGATGTCGTTGACCGAGGGCAGCTTGCGAATCTCGGGAAGTGCGATTTTGACGCAGCGCTGGACGATCCACGAAAGCGAGCGATCCAACCTTGCAGATTCGTGCTTGATGTCGTGTAGCATCGACTCCGGAAAGTAGAGGCTTTGCTTTCGCTTATCAGTCGTGGACATCGTGAAGAATCCTCCCTGCAGACGCGGTATGATGCACCGGCGATACCTGGGCGTCCATCAGGTCCTCCTACCCAGGGATAGATGCAGTGTCAATGCCAAAGGTCTGACTCTTCGTGCCCCAACACAAATCAACCAGAAAAGCTCTACGACTCGCCGGCATCGTCGCGCTCGTGTCGGCGCTCGTCATGCTCGGGGCCTCGCCGGCGCCTGCACGCCGCAGTCCGTTCGAACCGCTCGCGGTTTTCGCACGAGCATTGTCTTACATCGAGCTCGCTTACGTCGAGCCGGTGGACCAAGAAAAGCTCGTCGAGGGAGCCATTCGCGGACTCGCCGATTCGCTCGATCCTCACAGCGTGTACTTGGACCCCGAGGAGTACCAGATTCTCAAGAGCGATGCAGAGGGTCGTTTTGCGGGCATCGGTGTCGAGGTGTCGACGCGCGATGGATGGCTCACCATTCTTTCGGTGTTCGAGGGCGGTCCGGCAGCCAAGGCGGGCCTACGGCCTGGAGATCGTTTCCTCAGCATCGAAGGCGAAGACGCCAGAGACCTTCGATTGTACGATGCAGTTAGGCGAATTCGGGGTGAACCCGGCACGAGGGTGAAGGTTTCCATCCGACGTCAAGGGCAGGAAGAGGCGCTCCAACGAACCCTGGTCCGCGCCTTCATCGACGTCGATCCAATCGAGATGAAAATGCTCGACGAAGGGTTGGTGTTCGTTCGGGTCAAGGCTTTCCAGGAGGGAACGGCTCGGCTTTTGAGCGTGGCGCTCGACCAGGCCGTCGATCGCCGCGAGGATCTCGGCGGTGTCCGGGGCCTGCTCCTAGACTTGCGCGACAACGGAGGCGGTCTTCTTCAGGAAGCCGTTTGGGTCAGTGACGAGTTCCTGAGCTCCGGGGTGATCGTCAGCACGCGGGGTAGAGACGGCAAGGTGATAAGCGAATACTCGGCTCGGCGTGCCGGCACACGTCCCAAGTGGCCCATGGTGGTCTTGATCAACGAGAACACGGCCAGTGCAGCAGAGATCGTGGCGGGGGCGCTTCGAGATCAAGGGCGTGCGGTGGTGGTCGGGGTACGCTCGTTTGGAAAAGGGAGCGTCCAAAACGTGTTTGATCTTCCCGGCGGAAGCGCGCTCAAGCTCACGACCGCCCGCTACTACACCCCGTCTGGGCGCTCGATTCAAGCAGAAGGCGTGATGCCCGACCTCCTTGCCGAACAACCCCGTCGCGACGACGAGCCCGAACCGCTTCGCGAGGAGGCCCTCGAAGGACATCTTGCCGCGCAGTCTTCTCCGGCCGGTACGGCACGGGCGGCAATCGCAGAAGCGCCACGGCCCGCGGGCGCCCCACCGTCGATCTTTGCCAATGATTTGCAGGCGCAGCGCGCCTATCAAGTGCTGAAGGGCAGCATCAGAAAGAAGTGAACGGGCATGCGGCGTTTGGTTTGGGTCATCGCTCTCTTCACGGTCTTGTTGGCTCTCGCCTACGCGGTCGTGTTCCATACGCGGGCAGGTCAGGACTTTGTCCTCGGAAGGCTGATCGCCACAGCGATGGCGCGCGCCCCGAGCCCACCGCCCGAGGAAGGCCTTCGCGTTTTCATGTGCGGGACGTCCTCGCCCCTACCGGCACCGAACCGAGCTCAAGCCTGTGTGGCGGTCATGGCGGACGAACGCTTGTATCTAGTCGACGCAGGGGCTGGATCGCCGCTCGTGTCATCGCTCGACGGGCTGCCACTGGAAAACCTCCGAGCGGTGCTTCTCACGCACTTTCATTCCGATCACATCGCCGCCGTCGGCGACTTCAATCTTCTCTCCTGGGTCATGGGACGGACGTGGCCGCTCGAGGTCATCGGGCCCACGGGCGTGAATCGCGTGGTTTCGGGTCTGAACGAGATGTACGTACTCGACGGGACGTATCGGGTAGCGCATCACGGCGCCGACTTACTCCCCCCCGAGCTCCACGAGCTGGTTGCGCGAACCATCGAGCCGGGTCCCGTGCTGCAGGACGGAGGGCTCACCGTGACCGCTTTCGAGGTCCAGCACGATCCGGCGAAGCCAGCAGTCGGATACCGCTTCGACTATGGAGGTCGTTCCGTGGTGGTCACCGGGGACACGATCGTGACCGAGGGTCTGATCGACGCGGCGAAGGGGGCCGACCTCCTGCTAGCCGATGCCATCTCATTGCCGATCGTGCAGGCACTCGAGCGAGGAGCGCTCGCCGCTGGTCGTCAGCGGCAGGCCAAGATCTTGCACGACATCCAAAGCTATCATGCCAGCACCACCTCCGTGGTCGAGGCTGCGAAGCGCGCCGGCGTACGTCAGCTTGCCCTCTATCATCTCGTCCCCGCGCCCCGAAATGCGCTCATGCGCAAAGTCTTTCTACGTGATCTTCCGGCTGACACGCTGCTCACGGAGGATGGAATGACGTTCGACCTGCCTCGTGCAAGCGACGAGGTAATCGTGCATTGAGTCGGAGAGCCGAGCCGCCCCAGAGCTCAGCGCTTGCGCCTGAGGAGACGGAAGATGACACCCGGCGTCTGGCCGGGTTTCGTCTCCACTTCTTCGAACTCGCTCAGGTCTGCGCGGAAATGGGCGTCTCCGTCCACGTCCTGGTCGATCGTCGTCAAGTGAATCTCCGTTGCCCAGGGCAGGGCCTCTTCATAGAGGCTCTCTCCGCCAATCACGAACGGGCAAGGGTCGGTCGTTCTGGCAAGCGCAATGGCATCTTCGAGCGTGTGGGCGGTTTCGCAACCCGAGAAAGCGGCGCCGGGTTGGGTCGAAACCACGATGTTGCGGCGGCTGGGGAGGGGGCGGCCGATGGAATCATGGGTTTTGCGCCCCATGATGACGGCATGACCGCGGGTGGTCTCCTTGAAGTGCTTGAGGTCTTCGGAGACGTGCCAGGGCAAGGCGCCGTTCTTGCCGATCACGCCGTTGCGCGCCACGGCTACGATCAATGCGAGGGGAGGGCGTCTCGTGATCTCGCTGCTCACACCGCCACCGGCGCTTTGATCGCGGGAAACGGGAGATAGTCCTTGAGCTGAAAGTGCTCGAAACGAAAGTCGAAGAGGTCCTCGACCGTCGGGTCGATCAGCATCGTCGGTAGCGGTCGTGGCTGCCGTGAGAGCTGAAGCCGCGCTTGCTCTAGGTGATTGCGGTAAAGATGGACGTCGCCGAAGGTGTGAATGAACTCTCCGGGCTGCAGGCCGGTCACCGATGCGACCATCATGGTCAGCAATGCGTAGCTGGCGATGTTGAAGGGGACTCCCAGAAAAACATCCGCGCTGCGCTGATAGAGCTGACAGCTCAATCGGCCCTGGCTCACGTAGAACTGAAAGAGCGTGTGGCAAGGCGGTAGGGCGACTTGCTCTGCTTCCGAGGGGTTCCAGCCCGACACGATCAATCGGCGGCTGTCGGGATTGGCGCGTATCTGCTCCAGCACGTGAGAGAGCTGATCGTAGCCATCGCTTCGGTAGGTACCGTCCTGCCGGCGGGTCGCACCGAAGTTGCGCCATTGGTGCCCATAAATCGGGCCTAGGTCGCCTTCCTTCCGTCCGAACCGTGCGGTTTGCTCGGCAGTCGCCCATTCGTCCCAAATCGTCACCCCGACCTCTTGAAGATGGCTGACGTGCGTCTGGCCGCGGATGAACCACAAGAGCTCGTGAATGATGGACTTCAGATGAAGCTTCTTGGTCGTCAGGAGCGGGAAGCCTTCCCTCAGATCCATGCGCATCTGATAGCCAAACAGGCTGCGGGTACCGGTGCCGGTGCGATCTTCGCGCTCGACGCCTTCGTTCAAGACCTTCCGCAATAGATCCAGATACGCCCGCATTGGCTCACTTCTCTTGGACTTCTACTGGCTCGCGGGGCTCATCCCGGCGAATCGAGTAGCGCACCAGCGCCCGCAAGATGTCGTTTCGTTGCAGATCGCCGATCAGTCGCTTGATGTCCTCGTAAACCGAAGGGTCGATCAGCAGTGCCCCGATGGTGCCCTTGCCTTCGCGGGTTTCCTTGGTGAGATATGCGATGTCCTCGCTGGCATTTTGCAGGTTCGTCATGAACGAGTCGCTCAAATCGCCATAAATGAGCTCGTTGGCCGCGCCGTTGCCTTCTCTGACCTCGGTCAAGATGCTGTTGAGTTGGCTGAACGTATCCCGGATGTTGCGAATGGCTTCCGTTCCCTCGGTTCCATACACCAAGGCATGCGCGGTGCCTTCGTTGGTCTGGATGTCCTCGGTGATCTCGTTGAGCTTCTCCCCCAATGCAGCGACCTGCTTGCCGGCTGCCCGTAGCTCCCTGACGGCGCCTTTGACGTCACGGCCCAACTCTTCGTCGTGCACCAAACGGCCGATGGTTCCGTCGCCGCTCGCGATGAGGCCGCTTGCCTTGGCTAAGTTCCGGGCCGTTTCTTTCAGGTCGTTGGAAAATTCCTGATCGGAAAATGGATCGGTCGCGAGGCGGAGGTTGTTTGCCGTTCCTTCGACCTCCTCCAGGGTCCGCTCGGCCAAGTCCATGATGCCGCCGCCCACTTCGACTGGAATCGGTTCGTCGGGATCCCATTCTGGGTATTGGTCTGCGCCTACGGAGATCTCCACCAGCCGGTCACCCAATAGTCCCTTGCTGCCGATCGAGGCATAGCTCGGCTGCGGCTCGTCTTTGTCGACCTCCAAGCCAGGCTCACCGCGAATCAGGTGCGTCGCGTCGTCGATGATGCGGAGATAGACTTCGATTTGGCCCGATTCTCCGATGATCACGTCCGTGACCGACCCCACGTTGACGCCGGCCACCCGGACCGTATTGCCCTTCTGCAAGCCTCCGACGTTCCGGAAGATCGCGTGATACGTGGTTTTCGGAGCGAAGACGTTCTCTTGCGCTCCGATCGCAAAAGCGATGCTCGCCCCGATGACCAGGGCGACCAAGACGAAAATGCCAACGCGAAGGCGAGTACCGGCGGTGGTCCTCATTTGCTGCCCAACCCGAGCCCCTTACCCCGCACTCCTTAGCAGAGTTTTGGTGTCCTCGTCGACCGGAGCGTTGCCTTCGATGAAGTCCCGGACTCGTTGATCTTCGGAGGCCTGCAGCTCCTCGGGGGTGCCCGTAAAAATCACGTATCCCCCGTGGATCATGGCGATCCTGTCGCTGATGGCCAACGCGGTGTCCATGTCGTGCGTGACCACGACCGAGGTGACATCGAGCTGATCGGCCAGATGCCGGATCAGATCTGCAATGCGCGTCACGTTCACAGGGTCGAGCCCGGTGGTCGGCTCGTCGTAGAGCAAAACCTCGGGGCGCATCGCCAGGGCGCGGGCGAGCGACACCCGCTTCTTCATGCCGCCCGACAGATCGGTGGGCCAGGTGTCCTCGGTGCCGGGCAGGCCGACGTATTCGAGCGATTCGCGAACCCGTTCGGAGATCTCGCGCTCGGTCATGTCGGTTTGTTCACGCAAACCATAAGCGACGTTCTCTTTGGTATTGAGGGAATCGAACAGCGCTCCGGCTTGAAACAGCATGGCCATACGGCGTCGTATCGGCGCATACTCGCGTTCGCTCATTCCCGAGATGCATTGACCGTCGAAATAAATCGTTCCTCCGTCCACTTCGAGCAGCCCGATGAGCATCTTGAGCATGACGCTCTTGCCTTGGCCCGACCCACCGATGATCGTGATCACCTCGCCTTCGTAGATCTCCAAGTTGAGCTCTCGATAGACGACCTTCGGTCCGAAGGCCTTCTTGACCCCGTGAAACTCGATGAGCGCCATCGACGCCACTTTAGTTGGGCTCGATGGTCTCGTCGACTACTGTAGAAACCATGCGCGGATGCCTTGGATGGCTTCTTTTGAGCGCCTGCCTCGCGAGCTGTACGGGTAAGGCCGAAGCGGTCCGCGCGGCGCAACCCTACATCGAGCGCTTCGACGAGCTCCGCACCCGGGCTCTGAGCCTGCTCGAGCTGCGCGCCGACATTCAGCGCAAGCGCGTTCTGGCCCAGGCCGTCCATGGCGACGAAGAATCACTTCCCGACAACCTGCGTCCCGTTTTCGAGCGGATGCGTGCCGAGGGCGCCCAGATCACGGAGGAGCAGCTCCAGCAGGGCGAGGAGCTCTTTTGGCGACTGCTCGATTTCTCCTTTTCCGACGATCCGAACATCCTGCAGGGCGAAATCGTCTTCGTTGAAAAGGACGGCTCGATTTCCACCTTCCGTCACCCTCGCGATCGCGAGGTCCCCGCTGGCGTTCGGTGGTACGGTTTGCGTCAGCATCGAACTTTCACCGGGCTCGCGAGGTGTTTGACCGACAGCGGCTCCGAGCCGTGCGTGCTCTTGCAGTTGCGTCCCAGGGATTATCCCGGAAGCGCCGGCCTCACGGTGGCCTTTCGTCGAACGCCCGTCAGGGCTGATGAAGCGCCAAATCGATGATTCGATACGGAATAGTTCCGCCTTCGGCGTTTGGATCGAAGCAACCGATCGCCGTGACGTGCTTCGTGGAATGCTCGAAGCACAAATCCGGGTCCATGTCGTACTTCGTCGCGAGCGCCGCGTGATCGGTGTCGCCGAGCACTTCGGTCGAGGAGCGCTCAGGCGCCGCCAGGTCCTGTAGGGTTGCCTCGTCGAGGGAGCAGGCAAGATTGCGCGCTTCCGCTGGCATGTCCGGGTCGAACCAGGGCAGAGCATCCTTGCCGACCGCGTGGTCCTCGCAGCTCTTGGCGGAGCTGGCGAGCGCGCCCACTAGGATCGTCCGCGATGCCCACATTTTCGTCTCGTCCCCTTGGCTGAGAATGAAGCGCCATCCGTAGACCTGAGCCCAGTAGCTGAACAGGCAGCAAGATAGGACCAGGACGCCCAGGCATCCGAGGCCGACCCACAGCCCGACGTTTCGAGAAGGAGACGAGGGTGCTTCTTCGATCATCGGGGCCTGGATTACCATCGTTCTGGCGAGCTTGACAGGTGGCTCCCTCGGGCCTAGCGTCCCCGCGCCCCGCCATGGCATTTGCGCTTACGCCGGACCGTGAAAAACAGGTCGACGAGATTTTGACCCGATATCCGGAGCGCCGCGCGGCGCTGTTGCCGGTGTTGTGGCTTTGTCAGCGCCAAAACGGCTGGATTGGGCCTGATGTCGTCGAATACGTCGCAAAGCGTCTCGAGCTATCCACAGCCGTGGTCAAAGGCGTCATCACGTTCTACACCATGTTTTTCGACGAGCCTGTCGGCGAGAACATCATTTGGGTGTGTCGCACCCTTTCGTGTGATCTCCGGGGTGGCAAGATCATCCAGGAGCACCTCGAGAAGAAGCTCGGCTGCTCTGCGGGCCAAACGAGCCCGGACGGGAAGTTTACCCTTCTCAAGGCAGAGTGCCTTGCCGCCTGCGGTCAGGCCCCGATGGTGCAGATCAACGATCGCTACTACGAGAACCTCGACGTGGAAGTCCTGGACCGCATCATCGATGCCCACCTCACCAAAGGCGCCGATGCCGCAGCCGAGGAGTTTGCCACGTATGCGACTTTCCAAAGCGGCCGCGAACGACGGAGCATGACTTCAGCGCCCCCGCCGCCCAGCGAAGAAGCCGTGAGGGTCGCATCGAAGCCTCCAGGCGCTCCGCCGTCCGAAGGGGACGAATCATGAGTGGGAATTTTCAGCCGCTGCTGACTTCTCGATACGGGATCCACGAGAGTTGGAAGCTCGCCAACGCCGAAAAGGCCGGTGCGTACCGTGTTGCCAAGGAGGCGCTGACGACTCGCAAGCCCGCCGAAATCAAGGAAGAAGTCAAAAAGGCCAATCTACGCGGCCGCGGCGGAGCAGGCTTTCCCATGGGCGTCAAGTGGGGCTTTCTCAATCCGCAACCAGGCGAACAAATCTATCTCGTCGTCAATGCCGACGAAAGCGAGCCTGGCACCTTCAAAGACCGCAGCATCATGGACCTCGATCCACACCGGCTGGTCGAAGGAGCGATCCTGGCGTGTTTCGCGATCGAGGCTCACGTTGCGTACATCTACGTGCGCGGCGAGCTGGCCTTTTCCGCCGGTCGGATCGAGGCCGCCATCGCCGACGCCAAAGCGGCGGGCTATCTCGGTGCGCGGCCGTTCGGTGTCGATCACCCCATCGACATTCACGTTCACCTCGGCGCGGGCGCTTACATTTGCGGCGAAGAGACGGCGCTGTTGAACTCTTTGGAGGGGCGGCGAGGCGAGCCGAGGCTCAAGCCCCCGTTTCCCGCGGTCAAAGGCGTCTTCGGGATGCCCACCATCGTCAACAACGTCGAGAGCATCGCTTCCGTTCCCGACATCATCGAGCTGGGCGGTGACGCCTGGGCTTCGTTGAGTCGGCTTCCTGGGGACGGAGGCGCGCGCATCTATGGAGTGAGCGGCCACGTGAAGAAGCCGGGCCTGTACGAGGCTCCCGTGGGCATCACCATGCGAGAGCTGATCGAGTACGCTGGCGGGATGCTCGGCGATCGACCTCTCAAGGCCGTCATCCCGGGCGGCTCTTCCACCCCGGTTCTGGATCCACGGCGAAAGGTGCATGCGCCCAACTCTGATCATCCGCTTCATCAGTGGGACGGGATGAGCGAAATCGACGTGCCGATGGGCGTCGATACGTATCGCGCCCTCGGGACCATGTTGGGTACGTGCTGCGCCATCGTCATGGATGACACAGTGAACATGGTCGATGCTTGCCGAAACCTCATGCGCTTCTACAAGCACGAATCATGCGGCCAATGCACACCTTGTCGCGAAGGGTGCGGATGGCTCGTCGACGTGCTCGACAACATATGCTCCGGTCGCGGTAAGCCCGAGGACGTGGATTTGCTGGTGGACATCTCGAACAACATGATGGGCAACACCATTTGTGCCTTTGCCGATGGTACCGCGATGCCCATGCTGGGCATGGTCCAGAAGTTTCGCGAAGAGTTCATGGACGCAGCGGTCCATGGAGTCGCGGACAGCGTGCGGCACGATGAGAGCGTTCGCAGCATGATCGAGGTACGGGCGTGAGCATACCCGGCGCAGCCCTGTTCGTAGTGACGGCCATTTTCGCGATGGCGGGCGGTCTCGTGACCATCTCCGCGCGCCGGCCGCTTCGCGCGGCCATCGGCCTGCTCGCGCACATCGTCTCGCTGGCGGGGATGTTTCTCACCCTGAACGCCCAGCTCTTGGCTGCTCTGCAGCTCTTGGTCTACGCAGGCGCAGTCGTGGTTCTCTTCGTGTTCGTGATCATGCTCATCGGCCCTGCTTCCGAGGTGGGCCCGGTGCAGGGGCGCGTGGCCTCGCGCACGTTGAGCATCGCCCTGACGATCGTCATCGCCCTCGCGGTGTCGACCTCGCTCGCTTACTTCGCTGCACCGTGGGGTGACGTGCCCGCGGAATTCGGGACTGTGGAGGGGCTCGGTATGGCCGTGTACAAGGGCGCCTTGGTTCCTTTCGAAATCGTGTCTGTCACGCTGCTCGTCGCGATCGTCGGTGCGATCGCGGTAGCTCGAAGTCGCATGGAGTGAGACCGGATGATGGGCATCGGCACGTACTTGGCATTGGCCGCGGTTTTGTTCGGCATCGGGGCTTCGGGTTTCCTGAGCCGCCGAAACATGCTGGTACAGCTGATGTCGATTGAGCTCATGCTCAACTCCGTCAACGTCCTGCTGCTGGCGTTCAACCGCGCCCATCCTCAAAATCACGACGGACAGGTTTTTGCGTTTTTCGTCATTGCAGTCGCGGCCGCCGAGGCAGCGGTGGGACTTGCGATTCTCATTGCTTATTACCGCATCAAGAGAACCATCGATACCGACGATGCAACTCTGCTGAAGTACTGAAACCATGCAGATAGAAGCCAGTCAGCAGATCATGCTCCTCTTGATCGTCCTGTTTCCTCTGGGCGGGGCCATCATCAATGGTCTGGCAGGGCGTTACATGACCAAGGGGCTGGTCACCCTGGTCGGCATCGGCTCGGTCGCGGTTTCGTTCGGCTTGGCCGTGGCGTCGTTCGTGGAGCTCTTCGGGCTAGCGCACGATGCGGAGCATGCTTCGCTCGTCTATCAGTTCTACGAATGGTTTTCGCTCTCGCTTCCCGAAGGCCGCGTGGCGCCCGTCAACATTGGCTTCGCCATGGATTCGCTCAGCGGAGTCATGACACTGGTGGTCACCGGTGTGGGCGGGCTCATCCATCTCTACAGCGTGGGCTACATGGGGGAGGACGAGGGCTACCCGAGGTTCATGAGCTTTTTGAACCTGTTCATGGCCTCGATGTTGATTCTGGTTTTGGGCAGCAGCATCCCCCTCATGTTCGTGGGTTGGGAGGGGGTCGGTCTCTGCTCCTATCTGCTCATTGGATTCTGGTACGAGAATCGCGACTACGCCGCGGCTGGGCGCAAGGCGTTCGTCGTCAACCGGATCGGCGATTTCGGCGTTCTGGTGGGCATGTTCATCCTGGTGGGCGTCGCAGGGTCGTTCGAGTTTGCCGACATCAACGCGGCGGCGGTGGACGGCCAGTTTCAGGCCGACTTCCCCATCTGGATCTTCGGCGTCGCTCCGAGCCTTGCCACCGTCGCCTGTGTATTTCTCTTTTTGGGGTGTACCGGCAAGAGCGCCCAAATACCTCTATACATCTGGCTTCCGGATGCCATGGCAGGCCCCACGCCCGTCTCGGCCCTCATTCACGCCGCCACCATGGTCACCGCGGGCGTCTATCTGTGCTGCCGGCTTTCTCCTCTATTCATCACTTCCGACGTCGCGATGTCGATCATCGCGGTGATCGGTACCCTGACCGCGTTGCTTGCCGCGTCCATCGCAGTCGCTCAACGCGAGATGAAGAAGATCCTCGCCTATTCTACGGTGAGTCAGCTCGGTTTCATGTTTGCCGCCGTCGGCGTCGGGTTTTTTGCGGCGGGCTTCTTCCACGTATTCACTCATGCTTTCTTCAAAGCCTGTCTCTTCCTGGGCGCGGGCTCCGTCATGCACGCCGTGCACGCGCACGGGGATGCCGACATCTTCAAGCTCGGTGGCCTCAAAAAAGAGCTTCCGGTCACGCGCTGGACTTTCCTGGCCAGCTGTTTGGCGATCGCGGGCTTTCCGCTGACCAGTGGCTTCTTTTCCAAAGACGAGATCCTGCTGGGTGCAGCCGCACAGAGCTACAGCGCGGACGACGCGCTCTTGCGAGGGGTGGGGTGGTTCACCCTGATCGGCTTGACGATCGCTGCCGTCTTGACCGCCTTTTACATGTTTCGGCTCTACTTCCTGACCTTCACCGGCAGCTATCGAAGCGCTGATCAATCCGGCGATCATCCATACGCGGCCCATCCACACGAATCGCCGCCCAGCATGGCCATTCCTCTGATCGTGCTCGGCATTGGTGCGCTGGTGGCAGGCTTCGTGGGACTTCCTCACATCGTGCCGATCACCGGCGCACACCTGCCGAACTGGTGGAACCATTGGATGGAGTCCTCGGTCGCTGCTCGCCCCGCGCCCGAGGAGCTCAGCGTGGTGAATCTGGCTTCAGGGCTCGCCTTTTCTGCGATGGCCGTGGGCATCGGAGCTGCATGGGTGCTCTACCGCAACAAGAGCGAGGACGCGCTGGCCAAGGCAATCCCGGCGAAGCTGTATCAACTCGTCTTCGACAAGTGGCGGGTGGACGAGCTCTACGGTGTGCTCATCGTCAACCCCATCAAGAAGATCGCCACGACTGTCGGCCACGCCGACATGACCTTCGTCGATGCGCTCATGACGCGATTGCCGACCTTCAATCTGAGAGAAGCCGGCTGGGCCTTTGCCCGTTTGCAAAACGGTGTCGTCCAAATGTATGGCGCCGTCATGGTGGTGGGCTTCGTGGGCGTGATGGCCTGGTTCTGGGCCCCGCATCCACGTATCCAAGCGGATTTCGAAGGCATCGACGTCGAGCTGACCGCATCGCAGGGTCTCGGCTACGAGTATCGCTGGGACGCCAACTCGGACGGACGATTCGAGACCCCTTGGACTGACGCTGCCGCAACTTCGTTCCAGTATTCTCACGACGACGTGCGGGGCGTGGCGGTGTTCGTGGCCAACGTCGACACGGGCGTCGAAAAGCGGGTGCAGGTCACCGAGAGCTGGACACGCCTTCCCGTGGAAGCGGTCATTCCGCTCGAGCATTTGTCCCCGAGCGACCGCGACTTCGAGGTTCGGGTCGATGGGCAGGATCTGCTCTTCCGAAAGCCCTTCGCACTCACCCGGGGCACCGGAAGCCAGGAAATGCGCCTGCCGATGGGGCGAACCGGGAGGTTGGGCCCAGCGCGTGTCTTTGCCCGTCCGCTGGTCGAGGCGACCGTCGAGGTGCGCAATGCCTTCGGTAACATCGGCCGCGCCTCGAGGGAAATCGCATTGCCCTTCGAGCTTGAAGAGCCTGCGCACGCATCTCTGGTGCCGTCGACCGATGAGGTGTTCCGATGACCTCGAACATCGTGTCTTGGCTGCTCGCGATTCCGGCGCTCAGCGCCTTGATCGTCCTCCTCATCCCGCGGTCCTGGGAGCGAGCCGTGCGGCGCTTCTCGATCGGCGCGATGTTGGTGGAGCTCGTCATCAGCCTGCGCTTCGTCCTGGCGGATTACTCCACACCCGGATACCACTTCGTCGAGAAGATCAATTGGGTGCAGTCACTCGGGATCTCCTACAAGGTCGGCATCGATGGTTTCTCGCTTTGGCTGGTGATTCTCACCACGGCTTTGTCGCCCATCGCGCTTTATGGGTCGTGGGGCAGCATCACGACCCGCATCAAAGAGTACGCCGCTTCGTTTTTGCTTCTCGAGCTCGGCATGCTCGGTGCATTCGTGGCCCTCGATCTGTTCCTCTTTTACGTGTTTTGGGAGCTGATGCTGGTGCCGATGTATTTGATCATCGGCATTTGGGGCG